>DNGJ01000076.1 GCA_003486305.1 Cyanobacteria bacterium UBA11371 | reverse complement strand
GATTTTGAGCGAGATGTATTGCTGTTATGTGCGGGCATGGAATTACAGCCAAACTTTGACAGTTTGTGCGGCAATGCTCAGGGCGATGGGCAGCTAAGTTATCCTACGTTTAATTTAGCAATGTCGGTTTTTGCCGCACCCCATTGGAATGCTATTTCTCCCAATCGTCCGTTACGACGCTCTTCGTTGATTGAAGTTGTACGTGTTAAAACTCTTACCCATAGTCCGTTGCGAATTAACGAGCGAATATTACACTATTTAATGGGAGTAGATTGTTTAGATGAAGCATTTAAAGGGATTATAGAACCAGTATCGGTAGGCTCTGAGTTGGTGCGCTCAAATCGTGCGATCGCCAAACAAATAGCCGCAATATTATCGAATAACTGGGGAAATCTTAAACGCAAGTCTAACAGCGCCCCAGCATTTCATGCACGGAAATGCTGTTTAAATTTTTAGGTCATGGGGCTTGCATCTGGAGTTGCCAAGTCAAACACTGAGGGAATATCAAAACAGGGATATTCCACTTTTAAATATTTATCGCCACAGAGTTTTTCCTGCGAGTTCTTCAGTTTCATAGCTCGAGCTTGAGCGATCGCCCACACCGCCACTTCTTTTCGTTCTTTGTCATTTCTTCTATTTTTAGAAATTCTCTAGTCTTCGCATCATCTGCATGAATTTATTGTACCGCTCTACAGTTATTGTGCCAGAGTTATTAGCTTCTCTACTCGACTATTTAGTTCTTGCTCGTACACCAATTCTTTCACCCACTGTTGCGGGATGTTTTTATATCCAAAACGCGCTCCTAATAGCGCCCCAGCGACGGCAGCATTAGTGTCCGCATCGCCCCCTTCGTGAATAATTTGTAAAATTCCATCTTCATAAGATTCTGCGCGATTGAGCGCCCAAAATCCTGCTGCCATTGTTTTGAGGGTGTACCCTGTTCCGCCAATTTCGCCAGGATTTAATCCTTCATCTAAATCTAGAGCTTTTAAGCACAAAGTTGTTGCTTTGTCAAAATATTCAAGCATGGAGGGATGGTACTCTTGCACCGCAAGTGCTATTGACTCAATTAGAGATGGGATATTAGTTTCCCCACGCAGTATAGCAGCGATCGCAAGACTCACCGCGACACAGGAACCAACGCAGCGGGGGTCATAATGGGTAATCTGACAAACTTGTGAGGCGTTGTATTTAACCTTTGCGGGAAAGGGATATTCCCAAATGCCCAATACAGAGGTTCTCATCACGCCACCGTTAGCAGCTGCTTTTCCATCAGATGCTTGCCAAACTTGTTTGGCAACTAAATGAGGGTTTTGTAAGAAATCAGGGGAATGAACCACAGAATAAACAGTTTGACCCATTCCCATGCCATCAGTAGTTGCCCAATGATGAAAGCGTCTGGCAATGTCTTTTATATCAAATTGCTGCTGCTCTAATAAACTATCGAGGATACACAGCATTTGGTCGGTATCGTCTGTCCAATCACCAGGTATCCAACCGCTGATATTGCGATAGCGAACAATTTGACTGTAGTTCCTTAAACCTTCGGGATATTCTTGTTTGACTTGAGACTTTGGTATCCATTCTGTGCCAAAACCCAGAGCATCTCCGATTGCTTGACCGAAGATAACACCTCGAATTTTATCGGCTACTACTGAATTCATAGGATCTTTTTTCAACAGAGCTTTTCATTTACTCACTTTCTTGACATTCACTAAAGCCTGAAGCTGCATCAAATTGTGGTGCGATCGCAATCTGAACTCCATCACTTATTACTGCTGCGGGTGTATTGAGTCTTAGTACACTAGCCCATAAACTTCCGACAAGTATGAATAACATCATACTCACCATTTGGCTTTTTCTTAAGCAGCAACACATGCACCCACGAACCCTCCCACACTGTGCCAAAATCCAGCGCATCTCCGATGGGTTGACCGAAGATAGCCAAGTAACTTTCTGCTCAACGGCTCTTGACTTGTTTGTTCCATTAATTAGCATTGGCAATTTCAATAGTGATTCTTTTGAGCGAATCACCTTCATATTCACCATATACAGGAAATTCTCTATTTCGTAATTCTTCAGGAATGATAGCCACAACCCCAGCGCGAAAACCCGGCGATTCTTCCCCATCTGGCGGTACTGTAATTTGGTTGCCAATACAATCATGATACTCTCGACATAATTTAACGAACATCGAATCACAAATTAGGATGCCCCCCCCTGTCGCACTAACATAGCCGAATAAATGGCGGCGGAGCGGCTGTTTTGTCGCTAGCAATTCAAACAATTCTGGAGCATTTTTTTTAGTGCTTATTTCCTCATATTCTTCCTCATTTACAATCTTTAATGTAGGTGTCCATTCCTCGATTTCTACAGAAACAATTGTATGTGAATCTCCTTTGGCGATCGCATAAACAGGAATGTCAACGTATTCAGTAATTTCTTGTTCCAGTCTGCCATAAGATCTTAATTCAAATGAAGGATATACCCCGGCGGGAATGTATCCCAACTGATAATATCTGGGAAATCCAGGATCTAACTCAGAGCCGATTGGAATTATAATTTGGGGCTGCTTTTCATCTCCACTTGGGTAATGTAGACTCTCTACAGAATATAACCAGTCAACTATCAAGCAACCACCAGAACAATCCTCAATCATAAAATAACCAAGTAATTTTCGGGTTAACAGATCTTGGTTTTCTCGTTCCATATATTCTCCTGTTG
The DNA here is from genome assembly GCA_003486305.1 of Cyanobacteria bacterium UBA11371. Lineage (GTDB taxonomy): Bacteria > Cyanobacteriota > Cyanobacteriia > Cyanobacteriales > Aerosakkonemataceae > Microseira. The sequence continues at coordinate 38,159 of DNGJ01000076.1, read as the reverse complement.
GATTGTTACTATGTCTTGAATATTCCACATTATTGTAGCTCAACTGGTCTGATTGCCTGACCTGAAGGTTGCTGTAGGAAGAAAACTTTATGAGCTGGTCGATCTTTCAAGTTAGCATAATTAAGCCTAGCTAAATCCTCAGTTGGAAACACAAAGTTAGCTGTCTTTGCCTCATATAACGTGTCTGTTGCCCTTTGACCAATTATGGGAACGTATTTATTCAACTCTTTACTAGCTAGTTTAGTCTTCTGATACTTGAATTCCCATATTGTGCCATTGGTAGGGTCAAACAAGTCGGTATTTACGACAATGTCTTTGTAACCAGGGACATTGAAGGTAGCTCTCTCTAAACCTTGAAACTCAGGAACATGCAGCTTGGTGAAGTTTTCAAACATAGCTCTTCTCAAAGCTCTGCCTGTAGCATCATCCATCGGTTCAGCAAATTCGATAAACTTATTCAGGTCAGGTCCAAGCTTTGAGGGAACTACAGCACTCAGGTATTGGGTAAATACATCGTATGATTGCTTTTTGTCACCTGTAAGATTTTTAGTTATGAAATCCCTCATTTTGGCAAAGTCAAGCTCGGTAAGCTCTGCCCGCATAATGATGTTCATTAACTCCGGTTTGGCAAGTTTTTCCCTCAACTTATCTAGATTTAGTAAGTCAGTAGGAAGCGCATTAATTACCTCTTCAGCGGTAGTCAGTCTCCTCGCCCCAGCGACTGCATCAGCCGCGAGATTTCTCAGGTAGCTTAGTACCTCCTGCAAATCAACCTTACAGGGCGATGAACACTCCAAAATCCGACGCATAGCCACGTGGTTCAGTTGGCTGAACCGATCCCTGGCCCACCGGGGCAATCGTTTCAGTCGCTCTATTGCCTCAACACTCAGGTCATTAAGAATCTCAGCCGGAATCTGGAGTTCTTGTGCCGCCCATTGACGTGCTGCCACCTGCCGTGGAACTGTTTCGGTTGGCTGTTGCTGCCGACTTCCGGACACTTCAGCTTCTGAGCCTATATTTCTTGCTTGTGAATTGCTTGTAGATCTCGTACCTTCTCCACCTTCGATTCGCAGTGGCTCAGAGCGTGTGCCATCTGGGTTAGGCAGTCGGACTCCTTCGGGAGTTACCCGTTGACCATTCGGATTCAGCAGTCGTCCGATTTCGTCCAAAGCATCATCAATCTTCCGCCGAATTTCATCAAAAGCGCGCGACAGCATTTTATCGCTTTGGCTCTTCACTTCTTGGACAGCCTCAATCAGTTGTCGCTTTTGTTGAGAGAATAATATATCGGGAATCCCGTTAACCCAATTTAATAGTTGACCCAAAGCTGTGTTCCATCGATCTAGTGCAGCTTGAACCCCCTTGCCCCAATTTTGAGCCAGTAAACCTTTGAGTTGAGCAATATCGTCAACAAATCCTGGATTGATTGAGCGAATCAGCTTTAAAACATCCTCTAAATTGCTACCAAGCGCTGACAAACCTCCCCTGACAACTGTTTTACCTAGAAATTTAGCAATATCGCCAACAATAGGAACTAACCCAACTAAGGTTAAAGCCAAACCAATCCAATTCCAAGCATCGTTAAATTGTCTCTTGAAAACAATTTTGTAAAAATATGCAGCGAAATCCCGTGCATCTGCCAGTTGACCGATAATCGGAATTAAACCAATCAGGAAATCGGCAATTGCTTCATCCCCAGTCTGGTTTTCATTAAATGCACCCTGTAAACCCCCGAACAGCGTTTGCAACAAATTATTTCCCCGCTCTGGCTCTGGTGTTTGCTGACTCTGAAAACTTAAAGATGGATTAGCAGATAGGTAAGCTTCCAGGTTTCTGAGATTATTTTGTATAACTTCGTTACCTGGGTTAAGTGCCAGAGCTTGTTGATAAGATTGAATAGCTTCATTGAACCTGCCCAAACGACGTAAAATTGTTCCCCTATTGTTCCAAGCAAAATATGGCTGCCCTTCACCCCAATTACTATTTATTGCCAAAGCTGTTTGATAAGCATCTAAGGCTTCTTGTAACCGATTCAATTGAGATAAAACTACACCTCGGTTATACCAAATCAAAGAATTATTAGGAGCTAATTTGAGCGCTTCTTCATAGAATTGCAGCGCTCCCTGATAATTTCCTATTTGAGCCTGTAAAACGCCTAAATCAAATAATCTTTGCGCTTCATTTAGGTGGTCTGCTCTGGTTTGACTCCGATGAGATTCGGTTGAGTGAGTGTCTGTTGACGATTGTCCTTGAGGCTGCCTTTCCCCGTTCTGATTGGTCTTTTGCTCACCGGAGAAATCTGCTAGCATTTGCGCGGCTGATTCACCAGCCGCCACTTTAGCCGCCACAGCATCAGCATTCTGCTCATATTTATCCCCCACAATTCCAACTCCACCCCTCAGCTGTACCTTCCCTGACGCTTGCTGCACTGTATGCGCCGCTTCATGGGCTGCTAATTCCAAGCTTGGTTATGAGTTAAAGGCAATCTGATTGCCATTGGCATAAGCAGCCGCTCCCATCTGTTGACAAGCCGTCGCCGCAGAGCCACCGATATATGCTTGTACGCCTGCAAGGTTAACGCCAAAGGACTGCTGAATCTGGTTTAAATGAGGCAAAGAAGTGGAACTTCCACTAAATCCCGTTGCGGCTACCTGTTGGATAGATGGCGAGGATGATTTTTCCCCATTCGCCGCTAGTTGAACCTCTTGGGCGCTAGGGTTACTGTTATCCTGTTGCGAAAAGCTTGCCTGGACTTGAACTGAAGAATCGGCAGTACAACTGGCACACTTTAGTTGTAATGGTTCTGGATTCAACTGCTAAAAAAAAATAGGAAAGCCACATTGATGGCTAGGAAGTACAACAATCCAGTCAAGGTTCTAGGTCAATAGAATCAATTGTTAGCATACAGGGCCCAATTAGACTTGCTGCCACTTCTGGAGAGCTAGGAGTTTCTGGAACCATTTTACCAACTACCACAACTTTTTTATTGTTATATCGAGCAATTTCTTCGGCTGGTCTTATGGCTGAGGGATGCCAAGTTGGGTAAAGAAAGACAGCCGTGCGGTCTGCCAAAATTAAAGCAACGTGACCTTGATACACAGGTGGCGGTTCCTTTCGTCTTCTCGCATCTATTTGAGTGTACTTTCCTATTACACGTACTTGTTTACCCCTCGTGCTTGCTTCTATTTGTCGATCCATTTCATCATCATCCATTAACTCATATGTGTCGGGAAAATTTGACTCTATGTCAGAGCCATTCAAAATCGTTGGCAATTGTGTCATCACGTTTTCTCCTCTCATTAAAATCAAGAAACCACTTTGCTTACCTTGGCAGCCCGATATTTTTATAGTTACAGCAAGCAAAGCGGACAATAAAAGTAGCGATCGCATTTTAATCACTACCTTCCGCGACCATAGTCGTAGGGTTTTGACCGTGCGTACCCATACTGCGGTGTTCTTCATGGAATGTTTGACCCCGCTTGCTGGAATCTTCTTCGGCAGACCGAGCCGAGCCGTACATCTGGAATATCCATTGATCGTTTTGTGCCTCGTAGTTGCTTACAGAGTAATTTTCAAGCGTTACGTTGTCCCTGCCATCATCGCTCTTCATCACAACACCTGCCCAGTGAAAGTTCCAAGTTTTTCTACCCGGTACACGAGGACCGCCACTGGAAATTGTGTAAGCTTGTCCCACTTGGGGGTTAGCCCAGCGATTGATTCCTGCACGCCTATCTAAATCGTTCCTGGTCTCAGGTGGTAGTTGACTATAGGGCATAGACCTATACCAACGTATGAATTTTCACTTCTTGTTATTTTTATTTAGCAGTTGCTAAATTGCGATTCGGATCGAGCAGTCGTCCAATTTCGTCCAAAGCGTCATCAATCTTCTGCCGAATTTCATCAAAAGCCCGCGACAGCATTTTATCGCTTTGGCTCTTCACTTCAAAGATAGCCTCAATCAATTGTCGCTTTTGTTGAGAAAACAATAGATCGGGAATACCGTTAGCCCAATTCAATAGTTGACCCAGAACTGTGTTCCATCGCTCTAGTGCAGCTTGAACGCCCTTGCCCCAATTTTCGACCAGCAAACCTTTGAGTTGAGCAATATCCTCAAATTTTCCTGGAGCAAGCGAGCGAATCAGCTTGAGAACATCCTCTAAATTGCTACCAAGCGCTAACCCCCTGACTACTCTTTTACCTATAAATTTAGCCAGATCGCCAACAATAGGAACTAACCCGACTAAGGTTAAAGCCAAACCGACCCAATTGCCAACATCGTTAAATTGTCTCTTGAAAACAATTCTGTAAACATATGCAGCGAAATCCCGTCCATCTGCCAGTTGACCGATAATCGGAATTAAACCAATCAGGAAATCAGCTTGATCTTCAGTTTAACCGACTATTGTAAGCTGCTACTTGACTGATAGCATTTCTTACTTTCTCCAGTGGTTTGGTTCATTCAAGACCATGTTTCGATAACTTTGAGCTAACTCCTGAAGAGAGGGATCGGTCGCAGTTTTTTCTACAGATTCTAGTAAAGGAATTGCATCTGCCCAAGCAATCCGGGCGCTGGTGATAATTAGATCGCCTGCTAGGGAGCGATGAGTTACGTGCCAGTAGCGAGTAACAATGTCTAAAAAGCGGGATATGGCTAGAGAATCTTCATGAGTTTTGAGTATTTTTTCTAGCCAATCCGAGCTAGTGGCTGCAATATCAAAAGCCATTGTCCAGAGCCAAGAATCTGCTACATCCTCGATCGTTTGTTCTGAAGGCGACTCAATTTTATTTTCTTTCAGGAACTCTTCAATTCCACGGATGTCAAAATCATCTATAATTGGTATTTTATTGGCAATCCACTCAATTGAAAAATTCCAATTATCATTAATATCTTCTGGAATAGATTTTCCTTCAGGCAGAGTCAGTTGTGACAAGGTTGCTAGAGAGTACTCCAACACAGCTAGAGCTTTTTCAATCTCCTTAGTATTCGCCTCTAAAACTTGAAGCTGCTCCTGACGTTTCCAATTACTACTTAGACACCAAGGTTGAGGTAGTCCAAGTAGATTTGCTGGTACTACAATTGACTTCATTTTAGTGAAACTCCTAAGAAACTTTCTGCCTTTGCTAAGGTTGACATCTGATTATAGAAATCTGGCCATCCGTTCCACGTTCCATCTGCTTGCATTTGTGTGAACTTTCTTTTGACAGCCTCCCATAATTCTCTCATCTGCTCAACAGAGAGATCTCGCGATCCTATAGATATTGGTACTTGTCGATCGATTAATCCCTGTAGTACAGCTTCCTTTTCTCCTTTGCGTTTAGCAAACAAATCTGTCCAACCCGCTTCTGTTTCAACTACTACTCCGAAACAATAGGAACTAACCCGACTAAGGTTAAGGCCAAACCGACCCAATTTCCAGGATCGTTAAATTGTCTCTTGAAAACAATTCTGTAAAGATAGGCAGCTAAATCCCGTCCATCTGCCACTTGACCAATAATCGGAATTAAACCAATGAAGATAATATGCCGATCAGGCGGTAGCGGATCAGCGAGGCTCTTACGCAAAAGTATTGCGTTACCTCGCCGACCTAGCTGTTGGGTTGTCTGTGTTTAACCAACACTCAAAAATGAGTAATAGTTGGAGATTGCAGCCATTTCCAAAATTAAGTATTCAAAAGGAAATAAATTTTCTAAGGTAGCCTCTCTTTGAGGGCAAGCCATGCGTTAAGTTCTTCATTAGCCGGGAACTGGTCGCTTTCAAATAACACTGACAAAACAGCTAAGCGATTTTTAATTCGTCTTAACTCCCGGCTCCGATCTACAGGGCAATTTCTCCAGTATTGTGCTTTTTCTCTAGCCTCATCATAGGACATATTCAAGCTCCTGAAAAACCAGCTAATGATAGAGTTTATATCAAGAAGAGAATGACCGGAAACCGAACCGAATTTAGCTATCATAGCTGCTCGTAGCATCATCATTGAATTGATGAAAGATTCGCCATCTTGAGAACTTGCCTCAGTGGCTAGACGCTGATAAACTGATGTTGCTATCTCTGCCCACAAAAGGTTAGCTCGATTGGAATCCTTATCCAAATCAGAGTGAGCGTTAAACGCGGCTGCTTCAGCTAAACCCAACCAGTTGAAGTCCTCTGGAGGCTCTAGTTGACCCGACTCTATATTTTTTAGCCAAGCTTTCACGTAAGAAGCATCGTGCTGCATTAGTTGAGCGAGTGAAGTTATTTCATCGATTAAAATTTTACCTACAATTAAACGTGGTTGACATTAATTGGCAGCATAGTTTGATCAAATCTCAGTAGGGTTCGACTAAGAATCCGTACTTGTAGATTCCTGGGATACCATCTACTTCGGTAATCTCACCAAAATATTCCTCCCAACGCCGTAAAACTTTTTCCAGCAGGGGTTGATTTAATAACTGTAGCTCATTGTTATCCAGCGGTCCTTCAAACTCTTCTTCAGGATACGGCCCAGTAATTGGACTATACTCTTTGCTGCCTGGTTCAAACAAGGTGTGACAAATACTGAACCACAGTAGAGCCTCTACATCATCTAGTCTTGCAGAAATGTTAAATTCACTATGGGGAATTCTAACCCAGGCTTGAATTGGCTGCTTTGGAGATTTCTCGGTGCGAATGTAAACAAATAAATCCACGTCTATTGATAGCTCGTAGATTGGCGCTGGAAACTCTCGAATTGTTTGCAGAATATTCTCTACATAATTCTGATTAGACTCTTTTGGACTCCACTTTAAAAGGCAGCCCTTTATCCGATCTTGATATTCATAGCTTGCACCAAAGCTAACTTGCCAAGCACGGGCGAGATGAGAAAATGCCTCCAGAGTTTTAGTCATGCTGGTTGCATACCATTGATTAATTTCTTGAGTCGAATGAAACGCCTGCTCAAGGTAGCAATCGATCAGCCATGAACCAGCGTCTTGATTCCACGTCCAAGTATCGTAAAGCGGTTTAATTGGCAGCATTGTTCGAGCAAAAGATTTAAAACCACCGCATAACGCCTCTTCCAGCAAACACCAGTCGTCCACTGGCGACTGGCAGGCTGTCTCGGTCATCTCGCTGGGGATGGTTCATCCAATTTTGACTTATTTCCTCATTCAAGTAAAGCAGACCGAATCCCTCATCAGCGAGTGCCGTAGCATCTTTAGCCAGTACCATCCATTCTCTTTCCAAAACCCAATTATACTCACAATCATAAATGTGAGTGGCAATAAAAGCCACTTCCGGTAATAGAGCCTCACAAGCCTGTTTGAATGTAAGCGCAACTGACAAGCTGGGGTCAACTTCAAGCCCAACGAAGTGGTCTTCTCCTGGTGGAAGATCGGCTTCTGGTGGCAGAAGGCTTAAGAACTGGGACTGGGAAAACCGAATTATAAGCAACTGATGGTAGGAACGCTCGTGCAGAAAAGCTAAGCAATCTATCAGTCCAGCCCATTGACAATGCACCCAACCCCCAGAATCAATCGAAATTTCAGTCGCTTGAGCTTTCTCTAGCAGCTTTTCGAGGGAAAGATCCTCTCCCTGCCGGGGGATGAAAAATATTGCTCCCAGATACTTAGTACTCATTTTTTTTCCCTTTCTTCTTTGTGTGATATGGTTCTTTAAGGGTATCAGGGAACATCTACAATAGTCCCTCGTACTCCGACTCCCATGTTTTGTAGAGCCTCCGCCACTTCACGACTGACCCCCAGCGGAAACTCAAACGCTACAGCTGGTACAACACCATTATTCGGATTTTCTTGAGCAGCGCGAAGCATCCGCTGAGCCTGATCTCTAACACCTGGAAATTCTCCTGATGGATCTCCCACCCAATCAGTGCTTTGCAGACCAAAAGGCCGGACTCGTTTAATATCAATCCACAGATTTCCATTGGCTGCAACTATATCCGCATCTATAGTTCTCCTATTACTCAAATTCTCAAGAAAAGAAAATTTTTGGTTTACACCAGTTACTCCAGTTTCTGTTTGTGCGATGCGGAACTCTTCTGCAACGCCATTAATGTTATTCTCTGCTCCCTCCACCCTTTGAGGAGTAGCCTCGACATCTCCTCGCTGCATCTTATTCAAATTTGTAGTTTCGCCCTTTAGGCGACGCAACCACTCGTTAACCCCTCTGATCTGCGGATTAGCATCGCTAAAAGCTTGAATTTGATTCCGTAGCGCCTCACCCCGTGCCAAGACAGCAGGAACCTGACCTACTGCCGCTCCGTAGGGGATGGGATTGGCACGCCTCCACCTATCAAGCATCCGTTCCTCTAAATTCCCCTGCATTCCCTGAATCGCCTGCTCCATCCTGTTGGAATTACTTCCAATCTGCAAGAACATATCATCGAACGCTTGTACTGCTCGCGGATCTTGGAGAGTAGCACGTCTGTTGAGCAAAGTTTCGGACATACCAAGTGGAGGATCTGGCAAGCGAGGAACTCCACCGCCAGCGTTTCCTCCTTCTATCCGCATTGGTTCATTGCGTGGTGGCGGTGAATTGTCCGCCCTACCAGGGATTGGCGCTCCATTAGCAGTAGCTAAATTGCCATTTGGATTAATTCGTCGTCCAATTTCGTCCAAAGCATCATTAATCTTCTGCCGAATTTCATCAAAAGCCCGCGACAGCATTTTATCGCTTTGGCTCTTCACTTCCAAGATAGCCTCAATCAATTGTCGCTTTTGTTGAGAAAACAATAGATCGGGAATACCGTTAGCCCAATTCAATAGTTGACCCAAAGCAGTGTTCCATCGATCTAGTGCAGCTTGAACGCCCTTGCCCCAATTTTGTTTCAGCAAATCTTTGAGCTGAGCAATATCATCAATAAATCCTGGATTGATTGAGCGAATCAGCTTTATAACATCCTCTAAATTACCTCCCCTGACAACTGTTTTACCTAGAAATTTAGCAATATCCCCAACCACAGGCACTAACCCGACTAAGGTTAAAGCCAAACCAATCCAATTCCCAACATCGTTAAATTGTCTCTTGAAAACAATTCTGTAAACATATGCAGCGAAATCCCGTCCATCTACCAGTTGACCGATAATCGGAATTAAACCAATCAGAAAATCGGCAATTGCTTCATCCCCAGTCTGGTTTTCATTAAATGCGCCCTGTAAACCCCCTAGCAGCGTTTGCAACAAATTATTTCCCTGCTCTGGTTCTGGTGTTTGTTGACTCTGATTGCTTAAAGATGGGTTAGCGGATAGGTAAGCTTCTAGGTTTCTGAGATTATTTTGTATAACTTCGTTACCTGGGTCTTGTGCCAAAGCTTGTTGATAAGATTGAATAGCTTCATTGAACCTGCCCAAATGACGCAAAATTGTTCCCCTATTGAGCCAAGCAAAAGATGGTTGCGCTTCACCCCAATTATTATTTATTGCTAAAGCTGTTTGATAAGCATCTAAGGCGTCTTGTAACCGATTCAATTTAGATAGAACTACACCTCGGTTATACCAAGTAATAGAATCATTAGGAGCTAATTTGAGCGTTTCTTCAAAGAATTTCAGCGCTTCCTGATAATTTCCCTGAGCGTCTTGTAAAATGCCTAAATCAAACAATCTTTGCGCTTCATTTGGGTGTTCTGCTCTTGTCTGACCCAGATGAGATTCCGTTGAGTGAGTGTCTGTTGACGATTGTTTTTGAGACAGCTTTTCCCCGTTCTGATTGGTCTTTTGCCCAGCGGAGAAATCTGCCAACAACTGGGCTGCTGATTCACCAGCCCCTACTTTAGCCGCCACAGCATCAGCATGATTTTCATACTTATCCCCCACCTGTCCAACACCACCAGCCAGTTGCACCTTTCCTGACCTTTGCTGCACTACATGCGCCGCCTCATGTGCTGCTAACTCTAAACTCGGTTGCTCTTTAAACGCAATCTGATTACCACTGGCATAAGCAGCCGCTCCCATCTGTTGGCAAGCCGCCGCCGCTGACCCACCGATGTATGCTTGTACACCCGAAAGGTCAACGCCAAAGGACTGCTGAATCTGGTTTAGATGCGGCAAAGATGTGGAACTTCCACTAAAACCCTTTGCGGCTACCTGTTGAATCGATGGCGAGGATGATTTTTCCCCATTGGCTGCTAGTTGAACTTCATCGGCGCTAGGGTTACTGTCGAGTTGCAACTCACTCGCCTGGAATTGAACGGAAGAATCAGCTTGACAACTTGCACATTTTAGTTGTAATGGTTCTGGTTCGACGGTATTGGTGGTAACGTCGCTTCCAGTGGCACTACCTTGCTCCGACTGTTGCAAGATTTTCATCATCACCGGGTTGTTTGCCATAATTCTCCTCATCACCGGGTCTTGTTGCACCCAATCAGAGGGAACTGGGGAGGTGTAAGTACCTGATTGTGACGGCGATGCCGGGGCGGAGGGGCTTTGAACGGTTTTGGCGGGCTCTATCGAGGCAGAATTGCGCTTAGTGAAAGTGTTGGAGGATTTATTTATTGTTTTTTTAGTCTCAAGGCGGTGCGATCTGAACGCACCCTACCAATTACTAAGTTTCAGATTATTTGTTGTTTTCATGGTCTCTAGTCGGTGCGTTACTAACGCACCCTACCAATTACTGTTCTGGCGTCAGCTGCTGTAGCTCGAGAGCAATATCGACGAGTTGGGGATAATAATTCACTAGGGAAAGGTAGTTTTCCTAGTTAGTGTTAATGGAATTTTTTATTATTTTTGGTTAGCTGCTATCAACACAATCAAGTCATCAATTGTTTTAATTTCATCGCTAAACTGAATGGTAGTTTGACATTTCTGTGCTAAATATTTATCTAAATCGGCTAACTTCTGAGGAAAAAGATAGAGCGAAGCTAATTCTGTGTCAAATCGATCTTGGGGTCTAACTTTTTGAGGTTCTAGTTGCAAAATAGCAGTAACTTCTTGCCAAATTCTAATTAGCTCTAACTGGGTAAAATTTCGATAGGCGTAATATTTGCTAAATATTTCTTCGACGGTAAGGGCTTCGCGCTCAGCAAACCGTTGAATTAGTGCCTGTTGTGCCATTTCAAAGAAAGCTGGCACGATTAAAATCATTTCATTAGCCTTCCAGTAGTCTAAATACTCCTCCATTTCTTCAAGATTTACTTCATCGGGATAATTCCATACTTCTTGTTGCCATAACCATTTAGCAACTTCTTGCCATTCTCTTTGAGTCACAGCTATAGCAGCTAGATTATTAGAGACTCGGCGTGAAGGTTCAAGATAAACTTCTGGATTGTCTGATTCTTTTTTCCGGATTTCAACAGCTTCGGGATCGTCAGCAGCCCAAACGTTACATCTGCGAGCATTAATCGCTGAACTGAAGGCATAGATACAGGCGGATGTAACTACGAACTGGTTGTCGCGATAGTAGTAAGCCGCTACCAAACCATCAAAGCTGTTGCGAAAAGCTGAATCAAAAGGGCCTTCAAATCTACCACAACTTGGAATACATCTTTCATTCTCCTCGACCCATTGCGCTACGTTGTCGAGAATAATTCTGGGCCATCTAATGTATTGTTCTCTTTTTTCAAAGATTGGCAAGTAACGGCGCATCATAAAACAGGCCAGTTGAATCTGAAGTTCTACTGGTAATCCGTAAAGTAGTCGAAAATATCCAGCTTTTATAATTCCCCAATCTGCTCCCACCTCAGTTTGAGAAAGTTGATTTAGCAGTTTTTTTCTTCTTTCCATAGCTAGCAGTTTTATCGAGTCTGATTATTTAACTATCAAGATGCCAAGATGGATGTTTTCTGACGTTCCGAGCTAACAGATACCACTGGCTCACCTAGTGGCATTTGCCGATCGGCTTGTGCTATTGGCTCAAACATTGAGTCATGAGGCCCCAAGCTGTATAGGAAAACAGAGCGTCCTGGCTCTTCACAACATGGACATGATAAAACTGCGGCAATGTAGGTATCGCCTCGTCGTCTTCTACTGTCATGTATCGCCCAATGTTCTCCTTCGCCCGGACAGGGGCCGCTATCACTCTCTGTTCCATCTCGCCAATAAAATGGGCTAGGGTTGGTGTAGACACCTGTTATTTGTTTGACCTTTTCAAGCGCAGCGTTCCTATTTCGGTACATGTATCTGCCAAATGGACCCTTACCAGCTTCTGCAAAACGACGATAGGACTGATTATATCGTTCATACCTTTGAAGTCTTAGTTCACGCAGAGTATCGCATAGCCTTAGCCCTGGGTATTTCTTCGCACATAAATCTTCGTTATCGCTAGGAGGACTCGTCCGCTGGTTTTCCCCCTCACGTTCGCTCTGGTTGGAAGGTTGGGAAGGACGCTGAGGACGAGGTTTGAGAGTTGGGGGTGACTCTGATTGCTCCTGTTGTGGTTCTGTCGGCACTTGATTCCAAAGTTCATTCCACAACCGGAATAAATCCCATAAAGTCCAGATGGCTATCCCAATAGCAATTAACTCACCAACGGGAAGAGGCCCATCTGCGGCAGAAAGTCCTGCTGCTACGGCTCCACGTATGGCAAATCGCTTAATAACAACTTGCCAGAATCTCCGCCAAAGTACCTTTTGAGATACACGAGTGCCTGCCCGACGAAGTACAGATTGAGGTATGACGCTAGGTAAAGGTGGTAATCCCCTCAAAGCCATCAGTTCTGGCTGGCGTTGTTCCGAAAGGTCATTAGCTGGTTGAGGTTTTGCTGGGAGTGAGTCGAAAAGTTCGTTATCGCCACTTGATGGCTCTTTTGCTTCAATCTGACAGCTTTTGCCCTGTACAGTCTCGCTAGACTTCGCTTGCCCAGTTGTTTGGGAAGGTTTTGCATATTCCCCCAACAAAGGCGCCGCAGACTTGCCAGATGCTACTTTAGCCGCCACAGCATCAGCATGATTCTCATACTTATCCCCCACCTGTCCAACACCACCCGCCAGTTGCACCTTCCCTGACCTTTGCTGCACTACATGCGCCGCCTCGTGTGCTGCCAATTCCAAGGAAGGTTGCTCTTTAAACGCAATCTGATTGCCACTGGCATAAGCAGCCGCCCCCATCTGTTGGCAAGCCGCCGCCGCAGAGCCACCAATGTATGCTTGTACGCCTGCAAGGTCAACGCCAAAGGACTGCTGAATCTGGTTTAGATGCGGCAAAGAAGTGGAGCTTCCACTAAAACCCGTTGCGGCTACCTGTTGAATTTAGTAACGCACCCTACCAATTACTGTGGTTAATCAATTCTGCTCTAACCTCGCTTCTCCACGTTCGTATTCATCCGTGGCCCGGTTCCAAAAAACATTTAACAGTTTAAATGCTTGTCGATGCTTTTTCCAATTCTCTTCGTGGGTGCTAGACGATAAAAGAGCGTTCTTATCTTGTTCGCTGATGGGATATATATTAGAAACAGCATTTAAAGCTTGCAATCGTAACATACTCGGTTTCCAAGGATCTGAATTTATCTTCGGCTGCATTTCTTTTGATTCTAGTAACTCATCTACGCTGGCTAGAGGGTTATCGTCAGGGATCAGAGGTGCCGCTCGTAGCTCATATTCCTGTACTTGTGCTTCAATATGTTCTAATGATAAATGCTCTCCGAACAAAAAGTCTCCTTTAATTAAGAGAAATGGAATTCCTCGATGGATGTGTAAAGGAGTTAATGGGAAAGGTCTTTCAGGGACTGGTAAGATTAAAGGAATTAAGCGTCTGCCCTTAAAAACGAATAGGATACGTACTACAGAAAGAAGTTTATTGGAATCTGTCGTGCTGAGAAAGTTATCGTATAACCTGAGAATTTTGAGTGATTTTTCGTAGCCAAGAAGGTGGAGATAATTCACCACTTTGATGACCCTTTGAGGATTAAAATCGTAACCGTCGAACTTGGGGAGCATCTGTAGCAAGTTTATAGCACGCGCAACAGGAGCATCGCTGTTATCGAATGATTCCATAAATCGAAACAATTCACATCTACTCGCGAAAAGGATTTGTATACCATTTTCTGATGTTCTCATACCATAAACTTGCCTGCTTGTAGGACTCAACCAACTCGGCAGGAGTATCTGAGTCTAAATTCCAATAATCTTGAGAATTAGGTTGATATTCACAACAAACGCGATCGCCTCGTGGTAGAGTTTTCCAGTAAGTTGCTTGCCAAGGTTCAAGCACTTCCCAAACTTCTGTACCTGGGATGTGTTGATGGCTCAAAACAAATTTATCTAAAGCCAGTAATTTTTCAATATTCTCTCGCTGGGTTCCTAAGATGCCATCTTCATAAGGGAATGTCCCCAGAAAATTCACAATTAAAAACTTATCCCAATCAGGATGAGATAGAGCTTCCCACCTCGCACCACCTTGTGGGGTTAAATAGTAAAATGCTCTGATTCTCCCGTCTAAGTGGTCTTGAATTCCAGCCATTGTTAAGATAACATCTGGATATCCCTCTGAGTCGTATTCGTCAGCAAATACCCTGGCGCGGATGTGTCCCCGCTCAAACAAGGCATGTGCTGCAACGGCTATTTCAGCATGAGATAGGTGCTGGGAGTAAGCAACACTCAAGAGCGAGTAATAGTTGCAGATTACAGCCATTTCCAAAATTAAGTATTCAACTTGAGGAAAAGGTGTTTCTGCTGGTATTGTGTAATAGTTAGGTGTTGTGTTACCAAAGAGGCTTGATGGGTTGAGATCGAATTCTGGTTCTGTATACCATTGCAAAATTTTTGAGTACCAACTCTGAGCTTGTTTATTTGCTTCAATCCATTCTTGGGGAGTATTTGAATTTATACAATATTCAAAATTTTTACTTTGATAACTCACTCTGTAAGCTTTGGGTAAAGTTTTCCAGTAAGTAGCCTGCCAAGGTTCTAGCTCGTCCCAAGTCTCTGTTTCTGGTATAGGAATTTCGCCAAAGTGCAAATAACTAACACTCAAAAGTTTTTCTATTAATTGCCGCTCTGCACAAATTATTTCTGATTCAGAATCAATCTTAAAACACCATCTATGATACAGATTCCAATCAGGATGAGACAGAACTTCCCACCTTGCGCCACCTTGAGGGGTTAAGTAGTAAAAAGCGCTTAGCTTCCCATCCAAGTGAGCCTGAATTTGAGGCATCGTTAAAATAACATCCCTAATACTTTCTTTGTCCTCATCAGTAGGAAATGCTGCCAAGATGTCGCCGTGAAGAAACAACCGATTAGCTGCTACTGCTACTTCAACATGAGAAAGGTTCCAATCTGATGCGACATTCTTGAGAGTTTCATAATTTTTTATAGCTGCACAAAGAATCAAGTATTCTATTTTATTGGTAATCATATTTTAAGAGAAACTAGATTCAGGTGACTGGGGTATGGAATAATTGCCACTTGCTTAGCAAATAACCTGGAAACCTCAGTCAATCAGGAAGATGAGACAGAGTTTCCCACCTCGCCCTGCCTTGAGGGGTTAAATAGTAAAATGCTTTGATTCTGCCGCTTAAGTAATCTTGAATTCCAGCCATTGTTAAGCTAACATCTGGGGTTCCTTCAAGGTCGTACTCGTCAGCAAATATCCTGACGCGGATGTCTCCCCGCTCAAACAAGGCATGTGCTGCGTGAGCTGTTTCAGCATGAGATAGGTGCTGGGAGTAAGCAACACTCAAGAGTGAGTAATAGATGTAGATTGCAGCCATTTCCAAAATTGAGTATTCAACTTGAGGATTGGGAGTTTCTGCTGCTATTGTGTAATATTTAGGCGTTGTGTCATCAAAGAAAATTGATGAGTTTAAATCTAATTCTGGTTCATTCTCCGATTGGCAATCTTTTTGGTCTTTTCCTTGTCGCTCCTTCTCTAACATTGACAGCCATTCAGGCGCAATCAAAATCGTTTCATTAGATGTCCAGTAGTTTAAATAGTCCTCCATCTCTTCTATATTTACCTCATCGGGATAATTCCATACTTCTTGCTGCCACAACCATTCACCAACTGCTTGCCATTCTCTTCGAGTCACAGCAACAGCAGCTAGGTTATTAGAAACTTGGCGTTCTGGTTCAAGATAAATTTCTGGATTGTCCGATCGTTTTTTCCAGATTTCAACAGCTTCTGGATCGTCAGCAGCCCAAACGTTACATCTGCGAGCATTAATTGCTGAACTGACGGTATAGATACAGGCGGATGTAAGTATAAATGGGTTATAGCGATAGTAGTAAGCCGCTACCAAACCATCAAAGCTGTTGCGAAAAGCTGAATCAAAAGGGTCTTCAAATTTACCACTACTTGAAATACATCTCCCATTCTCCTCGACCCATTGCGCTACGTCGTCGAGCATAATTCTGGGCCATCTAATGTATGGTTCTCTTTTTTCAAATAGCGGCAAATAACGGCCCACCATGAAAACTGCTAACCCAATTTGCAACTGAAAAGGTAATCCGTAAATAACACGGAAATATCCAGATATTACTGGCAATTGGTTAGCGTCTACTTCAGTATGAGACAGTTCCTCTAATAACTTTTGTCTTCTTTGCATAACTCAACTATTTTAAACAATAGGGTGCTGAAACAATAACTAATACTTTTTGTTGGCTGACACCAACAAAATTAAATCATCAATGGTTTCAATTTCATCGTTAAATTCAATTATTCCTTGGCATTTGTCTGCTAAATATTTATCTAAATCTGCTAACCTCCGAGGAAAAAGATAGATGGCAGCTAATTCTGTATCAAATCTATCTAGAGGTCTAACTTTTTGGGGGTCTAGTTGCAAAACAGCAGTAATTTCTTGCCAAATTTGAATTATATCTAAGTGGTTGAGATTTCTCTGGGTGTAATATTTGCTAAATATTTCTTCAACAGTAAGGGCTTCTCGCTCGGCGAACCGTTGAATTAGTGCCTGTTGTACCATTTCAAAGAAAGCTGGCACAATTAAAATCTTTTGATTGGCCGTCCAGTAGTCTAAATAATTCTCCATTTCTTCAATATTTACTTCATCGAGATAATTCCATACTTCTTTCTCCCATAACCATTTAGCAACTTCTTGCCATTCTCTTTTAGTCACAGCTATAGCTGCTAAATTATTATAAGATTTCCGTTTCGGTTCAAGATAAATTTCTGGATTGTCCGATCGTTTTTTCCAGATTTCAACAGCTTCTGGATCGTCAGCAGACCAAACGTTACATCCGCGAGCATTAATTGCTGAACTGAAGGCATAGATACAGGCGGATGTAACTACGAATTGGTTGTCGCGATAGTAGTAAGCCGCTACCAAACCATCAAAGCCATTGCGAAAAGCTGAATCGAAAGGGCCTTCAAATCTACCACACCTTGGAATACATCTTTCATTCTCCTCGACCCATTGCGCTACGTCGTCGAGAATAATTCTGGGCCATCTAATGTATTGTTCTCTTTTTTCAAATATCGGCAAGTAACGGCGCATCATGAAACAGGCCAGTTGAATCTGAAGTGCTACTGGTAATCCGTAAAGCAGTCGAAAATATCCAGATTTTATGATTCCCCAATCTACTCCCACCTCAGTTTGAGAGAGTTGATTTAGCAATTCCTTTCTTCTTTCCATAGCTAGCAGTTTTACCGAGTCTGATTATTTAACTATCAAGATGCCAAGATGGATGTTTTCTGATGTTCCGAGCTAACAGATACCGCTGGCTCACCTAGTGGTATTTGCCGATCGGCTTGCGCTATTGGCTCAAACAAAGATTACACCGCTTGACCCTGAAAAAACATTTCCTAAGTTTCAGATTATTTGTTATTTTCATAGTCTCATGTCGGTGGGTTACTAACGCACCCTACCAATTACTTCTCCAGCAATTGTCCTGCTAGTTTAAGTTCTCAGTACTTTTCACGCAACATATCCATGAAATCTTCGCCTGCTTCCCGAACATCTTCATCCTCATGTTCTAATGCTTTTTGAGCTAGTCGATATGTTAGGTAAGGATCTATTTTTAAATAGAGTGTCAACAGGCATCTGTACTCTACATAAGCATCTTTAACTGCGCTATCTAACACAGGCTCAGCACTTTTTTCGATGTTCGCTAACACAAAATCTCTTGGTAGAGTAAGTATGACTTTCCAAACCAGTTCAACGTCAGAATGATCTACACTGGCGAGAGAAACCAAGTCATCAAAGAACAGCAGCCTTTCTTTGACATCTAAATCTAATAGCAATCGCAATCCTGTAGTTCTGTCTAACTGGTTGTTGAGAGATTGTTTAATTATTAAGTTTTTATTCGTACTCTTTCTTAAAAACTCCCCACGGGCTTTCCAAAGCTCAATCTCAGCTTTATATAACTTATCCCACAGAGTAATATCGTTTTCGGTTAGTTGTCCTTGTTCCATCATTTTTTGTTACCTGCATATACCCAAGGAAGACTTAGAAAAAGTTGGCTGAATGTTAAAAATAGCATTCTTTCTATCGGGAAAATTGTATGGTGTGTTGGACCGTGAGGGCCATCCACTTCCTTGCCATCAGCCTTAACTGCATGCTAATTTCATATACATTTTAGTAAATAACCTGGAAACTTCAGTCAAATTTATTCAAATTTAGGCTCTGTATACCATTGCTGGATTTCTGAGAACCATTCATAGGCTTGGCTCATTGCTGCGTCCCATTCTGGGGAAGTATTTACATCTATGAAATTATTCTGCCTAGCTTGATAGCGAATCCTGTAAGCTTTTGGTAGAGTCTTCCAGTAAGTTGCCTGCCAGGGTTCGATCCGATCCCAAATTTCTGTACCTGGGATAGGAACCTCGCTAAGCACGTAGCTGCTAACGCTCAGCAGCTTCTCGATCAATTGCCGAGAGAAACTGGCGATCTCGATTTCATATTCAGGTATTTCATCAGGTCTATAATCTTTACAAATGTATTTGTAATACTGGTTCCAGTTGGGATGAGCCATAGCTTCCCAGCGCGTTCCTCCCTGGGGAGTTAAATAGTAATAAGCCTGTAGTTTCCCATCCAAATTTGCCCCAATTTCAGCTTCGGTCATTACCACATCTGAAACTTTAGTTCCGCTGCGGTAGACTTGTGCCAGGATATCTCCATTTTGAAACAGAGAATGCACCGCAGTTAATGTTTCAGCATGAGAAAGGTTACAGTCTAACGCTACACCCCCAAAATCCCCAAAATCGCTGTCACGCATTACAGCATAACTAAGAATAAAGTACTTGGCTCGTTCGCTGGCAGTTTCACGATCTGCCACATAATAGTTAGTTGCTGTGTAATCGGTGAAGCGAGATGGCTCTTGCTCAAATTTGGGATCTGTATACCATTGCCTAATTTCCGAGTACCGTTTTTCTGCCTGCTTATATGCCTCAAACAAATCTAGGGGAGTATCCCCGCAGATGTGCGGAACTCTATTTCTAGCTTGATAGCGAACCCTGTAGGCTCTTGGTAAAGTCTTCCAGTAAGTCGGCTGCCAAGGTTCCAAAACATCCCAAATTTCTGTTTCTGGAATATGAATGGAGTGACTGGGGAGATAGCAATCAATACTGAGAAGCTCTTCTATTAATTGCTGATTGCTACCTGTCAATTCACAATCAAATAATTCACTTTCAACATTATATTTCTCAGAAGACCATTCAAAGTACCGATTCCAATCTGCATGAGCCACAGCTTCCCAGCGATTCCCTCCTTGGGGAGTTAAAGCATAATAGGCTCTGAGTTTACCGTCCAAACATGCTTGAATTTCAGACATCGTTAAGTAGGCATTTGGAGTTTCCTCAAAATCTTCGTCATGAGTAGCTACTCTTGCTTTGATATCTCCATTGTGGAATAAGCGATTTGCAGCCCCCGCTACCTCAGCTTGATTTAGTCCACATTCGTAGGCAACATCTCTAAGACATTCGTACTGTTTGACCGCACGCCTGAGAATCCAATACTCGGCTTTATTCATTACTTTTCTCTTAATTACAGGTTAACGAGTGTCAGCAGGGGGCTGGAAGCTTTAGTTACTTTTAGTTTTTTTTATCTCGCGGGTTAAACTCATAGCGCATCAAAATTAGACCTCTTTTGTATCAAATTATTTATTGTTTTTATAGTCTCAGGGCGGTGCGTTACTAACGCACCCTACCAATTACTGTCTGCTAGTCACGGCTCTGCTTCTTGACTGAATATTTCAGCGATTTCAGGTACTATCAAAACATATAAACTATCTAACCAATAGTCTAACTGCTGCTCGATTAACTCCAAATTAACTTCATCACTATAATTCCATACTTCTTGCCGTCTCAACCATTCGACAACCTCTTCCCATTCTCTAGCAAAAACAGCATAAGCAGCTGCATTATAGACGGGTAAGCGTTCTTTCAAAGGATACTTTTTCTGTTTCGTCATTTCCCAAGCTTCTGGGTCGTCGGCTTCCCAAACGTTAGTCCGACGAGCGTTAATTACAGACCCAATGGCACAAGCACAAGATGATGTAACGGTGAATGGATCGTGTTGATAGCAATATGCCAATAATACACCGTCGCAGCTTCGCACATAGCTGACTTCTGCTGTGTAAGATTCCACATCACGCATAGGCACAGATCTGCCAAACTGCTCTACATATTTTGATACATTGCTGATTATTTGTCTTGGCACAGAAATCTGGGGGTATTTCTTCTCAAAGATGGGAAGGTAACGCGACATCATGAAGCAAGCAAGTTCTATTTGTAATTCAGCTGGCAGCCCATAAAGAACGCGGAAGCAATTTTGAGTGCAAATATCTCCGTAAGGGTCATTGATACCTTCAATGATGTCATCAAGTAGTTTCTGTCTTCTTTGCATGGATGGATTATTGAAAAAAGATGATAATTTGATAAACTACTTTTCGCTTTAAACAGCTAAACTTGATTGTATACACCTGATTTTGATGCCGCTATTGTTGTAGCAGGATTCGGCGGCACTAACCCTTGTGGAGCGCCAGGGCCAGCATCGGGTACTATTCTTTTTGGCAAAATAGCGCAGAATTCAGATTTTTTCTCTTCTTTAGTTTTAGGATCTTTTTGGCAACATTCACAACAAATGATAGAAGCAACATAATTATTTTCTTCATCTCGGACTTCATGATGTGAACCACCGCCATCAGGGCATAGACCTATACCAACGTATGAATTTTCACTTCTTGTTATTTCTATTCTCCCTTGTATGCGACCTTGATTATTTTTTATCCGACCTACCAGCGATCTGAGAGCTACATCTGCGGCTTGACCTGGCAAACCCGAGTATCTGTACTGACCATAGGGAGTGTTTGGAGGATACATGTTTTTTCTGACAATTTTATCCTTGATACTGTTGCAATTTTTTAGCTCTTTTAATCCTTCAGTGGTACACGGGTCATCTTTATCAGTCTGAGTTTGAGTGGGAGGCGATGGCCTTCTTCGCTGTGCCTGCTGTGACCTTTCTATATCTTCTTGAGAAGGTCGTCTAGGACGGGTAGGAACAGGTGTCTGCTGTTCCTGTGGTTCTGTCGGCACTTGATTCCAAAGTTCGTTCCACAACCGGAATAAATCCCATAAAGTCCAGATGGCTATCCCAAGTGCAATTAACTCACCAATGGGAAGAGGGCCATCCGCCGCCGAAAGTCCTGCTGCTGCGGCTCCACGTATGGCAAATCGCTTAATAACAACTTGCCAGAATCGGCGCCAAAGTACCTTTTGAGATACGCGACCACCTGCCCGACGAAGCACAGATTCAGGTATGACGCTAGGTAAAGGTGGTAATCCCCTCAAAGCCATCAATTCTGGCTGGCGTTGTTCCGAAAGGTCATTAGCTGGTTGAGGTTTTGCTGGGAGTGAGTCGAAAACTTCGTTATCGCCACTTGATGGCTCTTTTGCTTCAATCTGACAGCTTTTGCCCTGTACAGTCTCGCTAGACTTCGCTTGCCCAGTTGTTTGGTTCGGTTTTGTATATTCAGTCAACAAAGGCGCTGCTGATTCACCAGCCGCTACTTTAGCCGCCACAGCATCAGCATGATTCTCATACTTATCCCCCACCTGTCCCACACCACCCGCCAGTTGAACCTTTCCTGACCTTTGCTGCACTACATGCGCCGCCTCATGTGCTGCTAACTCTAAACTCGGTTGTGAGTTAAACGCAATCTGATTACCACTGGCATAAGCAGCCGCCCCCATCTGTTGGCAAGCCGCCGCCGCAGATCCACCGATGTATGCTTGTACGCCAGAAAGGTCAACGCCAAAGGACTGCTGAATCTGGTTTAGATGAGGCAAAGATGTGGAACTTCCACTAAAACCCGTTGCGGCTACCTGTTGAATCGATGGCGACGATGATTTTTCCCCATTCGCCGCTAGTTGAACGTCTTCCGCGCTAGGGTTACTGTTGTCCTGTTGCAACTCGCCCCGCTGGACTTGATCTGAAGAATCGGCAGTACAACTTGCACACTTTAGTTGTAAGGATTCTTGTTGGACAGCATCGGTAGTAAGATTGCCAAGAGTTGGCTGACTTCGCTCCGACTGCTGTTTTCTAGTCTCAGGGCGGTGCGTCCAGATCGCACCCTACCAATTACTTACCCTGTTGCTTGTTTATTTGCACCCTACAAAGGAATACTTAATTTGTAGGAGTCCAGACAAATTTTCCTGTAGAGTCTATGTAGCCGAATTTAGCTCCAACTTCTACCCATGCAAGCCCTTGGAAAAAACCAGGAGTTAAATCAAACTGTGGTTTAATAACCATCTGTCCTCTGCGATCTATGTAGCCCCATTTGTGATTAATCTTTACGGCAGCTAGCCCTTCATGAAAGTCCAAAGCCACATTAAACTGTGGTTTAATAACCATCTGTCCTCTGTGGTCTATGTAGCCCCACTTGTGATTAATCCCTACGGCAGCCAGCCCTTCACTAAAGCCTGAAGCTGCATCAAATTGTGGTGCGATCGCAATCTGACCAGAGGAGTCAATAAAGCCAAACTTGCCCTCAATGCTAACATCAGCCAGTCCTTCAGAGAAGGAAGAAACCCAACCAAAGCGCAATGGGATAACCTGCTGACCGCTGCGATCGATAAAGCCCCACTTATCCGTGTCGGTCAAATCACTTTGGGAGCGAGGTTGTCTAATTTTGACCCCCGCCAGTCCATTTTTGTAGTCCCAAGCTTCATGAAACTGTGGCTCGATTACAGTATTCCCCGATTTGTCAATAAAGCCAACATCACCATCAACTGTCACAGCAGCCCGATCTTCGGAGAAGTCAGAAATCTGCTCGTACTGCGACTTGATTATAATCTTTCCATTCGAGTCAATAAAGCCCCATTTATTGTTAATCTTTACACCTGCAACACCTTCTGAAAAACGAGAAACTTCCTCAAACTTTGGCGGAATTACCCACTCACCATTCGAGTTGATAAAGCCCCAAAGCCCTTCAATCTTTGCTGCTGCCAGTTTTTCATGAAAGCCTGTAACTTCCTCAAACTGTGGTTTAATTGTTATCTGTCCGGTTGAGTCGATATACCCCCACTTTAGATTCTGCTTAATAGGAAACATTTGGTTTGACTCTTGCCTCTGCTCCTGCGATCTGCTTAAAACTAATATCTGAGCCGGAATACTTGATTCTTGCGTTTTATCTGGCGAACAGCCACCTATCAAACTCCAACTAGCAACGCCAATTAAAAAAATAATAGCCTGTTTCATTTCTCAATTAATTCGTTTTCTTTGAGACCTGTTCTCTATCCCATCTAGTTGTAATTAAAATTCTATGAAATAGCTATGAGATATTCGATATAAGGCAAATTTTGTACAACCCACTCTGCCATATCGTCTCCCATTTTTGGCTGTGCTGAACGGTCTGTTCTGCGCTGTTCAGCCAACCTTATAGCTCTGCGTTCACTATTACCTCCTTGATAAAGAGTGCAATAAATACCTACTTTAGTAATTAGATCAAGGGCATCAATATTAAAACCAGCAATGTTGAGATAATTGTTAGCATGATATCGCATAATAGCTGCGATATAGGTAATAGCGTTCTTTGGTTTTCTTAGGTGTTGTTTTCTAGTATTATCATCGGGTTGCCGTGGCACCAGTTCTGCTCGTTCTACTTGGTCGGCTATCTGTCCTGTCTCATATTGTATTTTTCCAGGACCTTTCCAGTTATTTCGGGAATACCAGCCGGGGTATGGATTTTCTAAAGCTTCCCATAAGATTGCTCCCATAATGGATTGATAGGGAATTTTATATCGATCTCCTGCGTTCATAATGTCTCCCATATAAGTTATAACCATATCAATTGCTTCCGTTCGCTGTTCCTCGTAAACGCGATCTGGGCGCTTTTCTTCGGGAGAGTATTGCCAGCCAATTCGGCCTTGTGGATTTTGCCGACTAGCAAGTAAAATTGATTCCGCCGATGATTTTTCCCCATTGGCTGCTAGTTGAATTTCATCGGCGCTAGGGTTACTGTCGAGTTGCAACTCACTCGCCTGGATTTGAACTGAAGAATCAGCTTGACAACTTGCACACTTTAGTTGTAAGGATTCTGGTTCTACGCTATTGCTGGTCACCTCTTGCTCAGCGGTCATCCCTCCCTGCGAGTGCTGCTGCAAGATTTTCATCATCACCGGGTTGTTTGCCATAATTCTCCTCATCACCGGGTCTTGTTGCACCCAATCAGAGGGAACTGGGGAGGTGTAAGTACCCGATGCTTCTGGCGACGATACCGGGGCGGTTTGGTTTTGAACGGTTTTGGCAGGCTCAATCGACGCAGATGGGCGCTTTTGGAAAGTGGGAGTCCAACTGGAGGCTCTTTGTACTCTTTGGTGAACCATAAAATATCCTGGGCTTGTGTAAACTCTCAAAAACAGTGTATTGTTTAATACTATATTGTTTTAGAAGTATATCAAGATGAACGCAACAGCTTCCAATGACTGGCATGAGCTTAACTATAGCTATCTAACGATCGCCGCGCAACAAGTGCATCAGTTATTGGAGCGTCACGCTGACCCTAACCAGGTTCAACCGGAAACAGCCACAGAATCGATACTCGCTGCGATCGCTGCTACCATGCCTGCTCCACCAGCATTAGAACAGCTAGTAACTATATTTAAATTATCCTCATTTGAGCGCGATATCCTGCTACTAGGCGTGGCAATGGAACTTATTCCTAACTTTAAATTATTATGCGCTAAAATCCAAGGAAATCCAGAACTAAATTATCCCACTTGGGGTTTAGCTCAAACAGTTTTCCCCAGCTTTAATTGGGGTGCTACAAAACTAAATGCTACCCTCCTGAGTTGGCAACTGATTGAAATCAAACAAGGGGCTACAAAGCTCGAATCTCGTCTCCAAATTAACGATCGCGTTTTCTATTATCTGTTAGGTGAGTCGTGTGGGGATGCACAATTGTTAGGCATTGTCAACCCATTGCCATTAGAATCTACCGAGCGCGATCTTCTGCCACCTTCGCACCAAAAACTAGCTACAGAAATTCGCGATACTTGGTCAGGAGATATCTTACCCGTCGTGCAATTATGCGGTGCAGATTTAGTAGATAAACGCAACGTTGCAGCAGCTGCTAGCAGTTTGATGGGATGCGGTTTGGATACGATATCTGCTGTTTATCTGCCCTCAGATCCAAATCAGCTTTATCACCTGCGTCGGTGCGTGGAACGGGAAGCTATTTTAAACAATAGCATCGTGTTTTTAGAATGCGATGAAGTTTCTTTAAAAGATCCAGCCAGAGAACAAGCTATTTCCTTATTTATTGAAGGCATCGGTATTAATTTAATCGTTAGCAGTCGCGATCGCATACCCCAAAAACAACGCCCCTTGTTCACCCTCGATGTTCCCAAACTCACTAAAGCCGAACAGCGCACCATCTGGCAAGATATCTTGGGAAGCCGCGCAGAGGAACTAAACGGACAATTAGAAACTCTGGTGTCGCAGTTTAACCTGAGTATGCCAGCGATTAGGACAACAGGAGCGATCGCGCAGGGCAAACTCAACCAAGAGCGGTCATCTTCCCCTACCGATGCCAATAATTTTGCAACAGCTTTGTGGAACACCTGCCGCCATCAAGCTCGTCCTGGTTTAGACGATTTAGCAACCAGAATTGAATCAAATGTTACCTGGAACGATCTAATTTTACCAGCAGCCCAATGCAAAATGTTGCGTGAAATTGCTGTCCATGTTAAAGATCGAGCCAATGTTTATGAAAATTGGGGATTTGCTGGTAATAGCGATCGCGGTTTAGGTATCAGCGCTTTATTTTGGGGGACATCTGGTAGTGGTAAAACATTGGCAGCAGAAGTATTAGCAAATGAATTAAAATTAGATCTTTATCGGATTGACTTGAGTAGCGTTGTTAGTAAATATATTGGCGAAACAGAAAAGAACCTGCGACGAATCTTTGATGCGGCTGAAACTGGGGGTGCAATTCTATTATTTGATGAAGCTGATGCTTTATTTGGCAAGCGGTCTGAAGTTAAAGATAGTCGGGATAGATATGCTAACCAAGAAGTCAGCTATTTATTACAACGAATGGAAGCTTATCAAGGTTTGGCAATTTTAACAACTAACCTGAAAGATTCGTTAGATAATGCATTTTTACGCCGCATCCGTTTCGTTGTTAAGTTCTCATTCCCAGATACTACTGAGCGCGCTCTAATTTGGCAACAAATCTTCCCCAAGAATACACCGACAGAAGCATTAGATTTTCGCAAGTTGGCACGGTTGAACGTAGCAGGGGGAAATATTCGCAGCATCGCTTTAAATGCGGCTTTTCATGCAGCCGATGCTAAAGAACCAGTGATGATGAAACATATTTTACAGGCAACTCAGAGCGAGTGTGTGAAGTTGGAAAGGACGCTGACGGGTTCGGAAGTTGGTGGATGGGTTTAAAATTGAACGAGCGTTGTGCTGTTTGATACCTATATCCCATAAGGATTCCAACGCTCCTTGGAGAAGACCCCTAAAATTCTAAATTTTCCCTCATCCTGAAACAAACGGCTGCGTCTCTTTCTGCCAACGAGGTGAAAGCTGGTTGATAACGCGAGCGTGCCGATTCCATTCGATTGTAAAGTTGATGTGCGATCGCGGCAAATTCAAAGTACCGATTCCAATCTGCATGAGCCACAGTTTCCCAGCGATTCCCTCCTTGGGGAGTTAAAGCATAATAGGCTCTGAGTTTACCGTCTAAACATGCTTGAATTTCAGACATCGTTAAGTAGGCATTTGGAGGAGCCTCAAAATCTTCGTCATGAGTAGCTACTCTTGCTTTGATATCTCCATTCTGGAATAAGCGATTTGCAGCCGCCGCTACCTCAGCTTGATTTAGTCCAGATTCGTAGGCAACATCTCTAAGACATTCGTAATGTTTGACCGCACGCCTGAGAATCCAATACTCGGCTTTATTCATTACTTTTCAAACAGAATCCCTTGGTTAGTCCAAGCGATCGCATCGTTGGGATTAATCGCTAAAGCTTGTGAGTAAGAGGCGATCGCATTAGATATTTGTCTCCCTTTCTTAGGGATTTAAAACCATCACGATTTCTTTTATTCTCTAGCGCCAGCTTGCTTGAGCAACTCAACTATTTCGGTGTGTCCCTTATACTTGGCGATGTCTAATGGTGAATTCCCATTGTTGTCCCTTTCATTTACATTAGCCCCCTGGTTGATTAACTTCTTTACGTCTTCAATGCTGCCTCTAGCTATAGCCAACAATAATTTATCGCTGACTGCCTCGCTTTGCATACGAGCCTCTTCCCAGTCTGCCCATGACTGTTCTAACTCCTGTTCTTCCTCTATTTCTAATTCTCGCTCAAGCTCTTTAAGGGTAAAAATCAGGTGGTTTAGTGCAGCTTTTTGCTCCTGGCTCAGGAAAGTTTTATTGATTTTTTCAAGTCGGCGATAAAGCATGTCTTCCAAACCCCTCTTTTGCAAGGCAGCCCTTGCCAGTCTGGGGAGATAGTAGCACAAAGCTTCATCCGAAATTAGCGAACTATCATAGATCATCATGGAACATTGAGCATCGCTCATTTCATCTTTCAAGATGCTACCAAAATCATTCCCAATAGCTAAATATTCACCTGCCACCGCCCCTGATGATGGAGAATTGTGTATTATTGATGGTTTCTTCACCCCGGAAAAAGCTCTGTCAATCTGATCCATTAAAAAATTGTTGTTCATCTTCCTAATAACTGATTTGCACGATCAATAAGTTGGGTTGCGATATCAATTCTCGATTGTATTGCAGCTCTAGTAACCGGATCTAAATTAGGATTCTTTAAGCTGTTTTGTAAACCATTTTTTGCTTTCTCTAATCCTGCTATACCATTTTTTATTTTTTCGATATGACCTGGATCAAGGTTCTCACCCGATAATGTCCTCCTTACTTCCCAATTGTGTGCAATTTAGTCAATTTGGTCAATTCTTGCTTTTTGAGCCGGAGTAAACTGTGGCTGCTGATTGGAATTGCTTCCTTCATTACTTTCATTACTTTGGCTAAAGAATACATTGGCACTCTCTAACGCTCTGTCTATTGACCAACCCATAAGCTTAGCCACTTCTTTAGCAATCCGAAGCTTAATTTCGTTTGGAAGAGAGCGCCACGATCTTACCGCTAAAGCGTGTGAACCCCGAAAGGCTAAACCTCCACCCCCAATACCTGGGAAGGCTGCCATTACTATGTCTATTGCCCCATAGAGATTATTGACAAAACGCGCAAACTCTTTTTCTTTACCTTCTGGATAGCCAAGTTCTATTTGAAGACGTTCTAATGCAGTGATACCAAGACCAACATAATCTAGCAAATCTAAAGGAGAAATATAAGCTACAAGAACCTCGTTCTCTGCGTTTATATTTTGGTGCTGAACGACCTTTTCTTGGAGTGGCATTCGCTCTGGGGCTTCACTCTCGGTGTATTTGCCCTGCACGGCTTTGTAAGATTTCTCCTGCGCTGCTGGTAGGGATGCTTTTGTATATTCTGCCAGAGCAAAATCAGCCGCTATCGGATCTAGCACCTGTGCGAGCCGCACTTGAGGCGGCTGCTGCCATTATGCCTGCTACATCAGCCTTAGAGCAGCTTTGCAGCACTTTCAATTTGACTAATTTTGAGCGGGATGTGCTGCTGTTGTGTGTGGGGATGGAATTGGAAACAATGACATTTGCTTCTTTGTGTGCCCAAGCTCAGTCAGAGTCGCAACTAAGCTATCCTACGTTTAATTTAGCCATGTCGGCTTTGGCTGCACCCCATTGGAATGCTATTTCTCCCAATCGTCCTTTACGACGCTCTTCGTTGATTGAAGTTGTGCGCGGTAAAACTCTTACTTATAGTCCGTTGCGAATTAACGAGCGAATTTTGCACTATTTAATGGGAGTAGATGGTTTAGATGAATATTTCAAAGGGATTATAGAACCAGTATCTTATAGCGGAGAGTTGGTGCGATCGCCAAGTGTGGCATTAGCCGAATCCCACTCCACACTAGCATCGCAAATAGCCGGACTTTGGTCGAACAACTGGCTACACCAACAAAGCACTTTTTCCATTGACCAATTACCAATCGTACAATTATGCGGCTCCGAAGTAGCGGCTAAAGTGGCGATCGCATCCACTGCTAGTGAGCTGTCCCTTACTTGGTTCTCTAGCGAGGGAAGATAGGCACTTAGTCTGAGCAACAATCAAATTAGCGATGTCAGCCCACTGCGATCGCTCACTAACTTAACTATACTTTTACTTGACAATAATCAAATTAGCGATGTCACTCCGTTACAATCGCTAAACAAACTGAGAAAACTTCAGCTTGGTGGTAATCCTATTGCCAACCAAACTTGCCCCGACAATTTAGCGTCTGTTTGCATATTTTAATCAGAGTCAATTCCAGAGACCAGAAATTAGATGGCGATTTTCAATTTAGCATTGGCGATTTGATTAATGTTACTTCCGTAGCTGACTAGACGTTTAATTTCCCTTTGTTACCCTGTTAGGTGCGCGCCTCCTCAGTCGCTTGTAATCGCCGCACCCAATCAGGAATTTCTGGGGTGGGATGATAATCGGTGTCGAGACGCACTTCTACGCCTTTGAGGATTGCCCAGCATTCTATTTCTCGCAACCAAAGCTCGTGAAGGTAATCATAGCCTTGCTCGCCTAAAAGAAAGACGTAACTAACGCTGTCAATTGGTTGTTCTGGTCCAAGAATTTGTTGGTAACGGGCGGCGCACAAATCGAGCATTTCTCTTTGAGTAACGGGGCGATCGGTATTGACGATTGTAAGTTGGTGGTTGTCGCTGTTGTAAAGACCTCTGATGTCGGTTGAGTACTCAAATTTCGAGTTAATAAAACCACCCGTATCGGAAACGCCCATGCGTTCGTGTCCGGGTTGGGCTTGCTCTAAGGCGGTGACGGCATCGACGAAGAGATCGTGGAACTGAACTAAGGAGATGTCGTTAGCTTCATCTCGAATTAAGCGCCAGGGGCCATATTCTAGCCAGCGACGCGATACTAAATGGTTGTGTCCAGCACCTTTGAAGGCACAACCCCAACCGTGCGCGTAATGGCGATCGCGGAAATTGGGAGGGCGGTAATTGATTTCAGGAGCGAGCCAATCAGTGTTTATGTTATTGCTGAACGTGGCTAGCCTCCAAGGTAGTGGAGATAGCATTTCTAGCACGGCTTCCACTGAGCAAGGATAGTCATCAATAATTACTTTAACAACTTGAGTATTGTCACGATAATAGCGATCGAAGCAAAGAGATCCCTCCACGTATCCGCCTTCAAAAAAATTTCCCCAAAAAGCTGTAACTCCATGCGTGCAGGTCGGCACCCATCGCTCGATCCAATCGGGAACTCCCTCAAGTTCGGCATACATATCTAGATAGATCTGAGTTGGAGGTTTTTGATTAAAGGGTTTTAGCTTCATGAAGGCGTGCAGCAGCTCTATCGAGTTTTCTGCGCTCAAGCTCATGTACAAATTCATTGTTTTAGTCATCGTTTTCTGAGTTTAGTCAAATTAATTTAGGGATTTTCAAGACGACCCAGCCAGTTTGATAGTCTTGGATCTTGCAACTATTGAATATTATTTAAGCTGACGATCTTGCACTCACCTCTAGTGTTGAATATCTCGAAGGAAAGATAAGGACGGTCACGAAGTTGAACGCGCATCCAATTAGCATTAGCTCTTACGCCTTCAGGAACGGGAAAAACGTAAACTAGATTCCTAACCTGATAAACTTGTCCATTCTTCGCCGTAATTCTCGCTCCTTGTTCTACCAATGTAACATTGTCATTAAACTGCCGCGCTGCGTCTGAGTTTTGGCTATCGACAAGCACTCCTGAAACGGTCTTTTGTTCGCGAATCGTATCGCCGTAAATCTCGTCAACCTTACGATCTTGTGTCAGAGTAATTCCCTGCTTAGCCATTTCACTTTGCGAGACGAAAACTTGAGTTTGGTTGCCATCAACGCGGTAAAGCCTTTGGAACCAGCCTTCTCCAATACTACCGATATCGCCACTATTGAGTCCCTTGATCGTTTTCAAGAAATATCGGTGTCGCGCTTCGATGCAAGCAGGGCTTTTCAGCTCTTGATTCGCAAGTTGTAAAAGCAAACGTATGCGTTCGAGTTCAATTGATGCTGATTCTTTTGCTCGCTGATAGTTCGGGCATTTGCCTTACTCTTGGGCTGCGGTTAATCGCTGCACCCAATCGGGAATTTCTGGTGTGGGATGATAATCGGTGTCGAGACGCACTTCTACGCCTTTGAGGATTGCCCAGCATTCTATTTCTCGCAACCAAAGCTCGTGAAGGTAATCATAGCCTTGCTCGCCTAAAAGAAAGACGTAACTAACGCTGTCAATTGGTTGTTCTGGTCCAAGAATTTGTTGGTAACGGGCGGCGCACAAATCGAGCATTTCTCTTTGAGTAACGGGGCGATCGGTATTGACGATTGTGAGTTGGTGGTTGTCGCTGTTGTAAAGACCTCTGATGTCGGTTGAGTATTCAAATTTCGAGTTAATAAAACCCCCCGTATCGGAAACGCCCATGCGTTCGTGTCCGGGCTTGGCTTGCTCTAAGGCGGTGACGGCATCGACTTCTAGGTCGTGAAATTGAACTAAGCTGATATCGTTTGCTTCATCTCGAATTAAGCGCCAAGGGCCGTATTCTAGCCAGCGGCGGGAAACTAAATGGTCGTGTCCAGCACCTTTAAAGGCACAACCCCAACCGTGCTGGTAATGAGAATCGCGGAAACTGGTCGCGAGGTATTTCTTGTCAGTGCCGTACCTTATAGGATGAATAGAACCGAACGTGGCTAGCTGCCAAGGCAGAGGAGACAGCATTTCTAGCACGGCTTCCACCGAGCGCGGGTAGTCGTTAATAATGGCTTTGACGATTTGAGTATTATCGCGATAATAGCGATGAAAGCGAAGAGAACCCTCGACGTATTCGCCTTCTTCAAAAGGATTTCCCCAATAAGCCGTAACTTCATGGGTGCAGGTCGGTACCCATCTCTCGATCCAATCGGGAACTCCCTCAAGTTCGGCATACATATCTAAGTAAATTAGAGTGGGAGGTTTTTGGTTGAAGGGTTTTAGCTTCATGAAGGCGTGCAGAATCTCTATGGAGTTCTCGCCGCTCAAGCTCATGTACAAATTCATTGTTTTAGTCATCGTTTTCTGAGTTTAGTCAAATTAATTTAGGGATTTTCAAGACGACCCAGCCAGTTTGATAGTCTTTGCCCTTGCAACTCATGAATATTATCTGAGTTGACGATCTTGCGCTCGCCTCTAGTATTGAAGATTTCAAACGAAAGATAAGGACGACCACTAAGTTGATCTTGCATCCACCTAGCATTAGCTTTCACGCCTTCAGGAACGGGAAAAACGTAGACTAAATTCCTAACCTGATAAACTTGTCCATTCTTCGCCGTAATTCTCGCTCCTTTTTCTACCAATGTAACATTGTCATTAAACTGCCGCGCTTCTTTCGAGTTTTGGCTATCGACAAGCACTCCTGAAACGGTCTTTTGTTCGCGAATCGTATCGCCATAAATCTCGTCAACCTTACGATCTTGTGTCAGAGTAATTCCCTGCTTAGCCATTTCACTTTGCGAGACGAAAACTTGAGTTTGGTTGCCATCAACGCGGTAAAGCCTTTGGAACCAGCCTTCTCCAATACTACCGATATCGGCACTATT
Organism: Cyanobacteria bacterium UBA11371; assembly: GCA_003486305.1. Classification (GTDB taxonomy): domain Bacteria; phylum Cyanobacteriota; class Cyanobacteriia; order Cyanobacteriales; family Aerosakkonemataceae; genus Microseira. Next base: position 5,116 of record DNGJ01000076.1, on the reverse strand, counting down.
GAGTCCCTTGATCGTTCTGCGGAAATATCGGTGTCGCGCTTCGGTGTACGCCGCACTGCGCCGCAGATCTTGGCTGCGATCGCTTGGCCAAGCCAATCTAGGATACTCGCGCCGCATTAGTTGCGGGTCGGGATTAGCGGTGCGCTCGATTACCTTCGGGCGATAAACTCTTTTAAGCTCACTGCTCACCGAAAGGATACTTCTCCCTTTATAAGAGATTTTCGCGATCTGGTCGAGCAACTCTTGGTTCGATGAGATGAATTTTTCTCTGAGCAACATCCGATAGAAAGGTTCAAAAGAAGAATCGTTCCCTTGGGTCAACTGCGTAAAAACCTGCTCTGGGGTAGCATTTTGAGGGAATCGCGCTGTCGTTTCGCTAGCAGTTGAGTTTGGCGACTGGGGCAATTCGGGTCTCAGCTTCCTCCTTCTGACTTCTTCGATGTAATCGATCTCCGTCTCCAGACGGGGAATTAGATCCTCTGTAAGTTCTTTAAATCTGCGTTTTTGTCTGCCGTCTAATTCTCCGTTGTTATTTAACATATTTTGGAAACGGTCTAGTTCGCTCTCGTATGGTGCCAGTTCTTCATTGAGAGTGTCGATTTCGTCTAACAACTCGTCTGGAGTTTGAGCCTCAAGCGCCGCAATCCTTTGTTGTATACGCGCAAGGACTTCAGCTTTGGCGTTTGGGTCGTTTAACAATTGAGGTCGCCCTTTCAATTCTTGTCCGAGTTTTTCCTCAACATAAGTGCGAGTCTCCCTATTTCCCCCAGCAAGTTGCGAGGCTTCCTGGGCGGTTGAGCGCGCTTGCTGCTGTTTGGCTAGGTATTGGGAATTGTTTAGTCTTTGTAGGGCAAGCCTTCTCGCCTCACCAAACGAGAGATTTTTGCTCTCGCCAAGATCTCGCAAGCAATCAGCCGCCAGCTTGGCTCCTTCCTCAACGTTGCCAGTTTTGGCTCGCGCTGCGCTTAAGACCTCATCCAGCAATTGCAAACCGTAGTGTTGTCGTGCGATTTCGAGATAAACTTGGACGCCTAAATTATCCCTGAGCGCCTGAAAATTTTCCTTGGAATTATTGACAGGCTGTTTTCCAGGCGAGGCAATAAAGCCAACGCCTGGTCCCTCATCCATACGAATGATGGTTCCGACGGCTTCGTAGATTTTTTCCTGGTAGCCTTGAATCTCGGCGATCAGGGCGATCGCTTCGCTTGAGTCAGGCGGCAGAGCGGCTAATTTCTGGGCGCGATCGTAGATAAAGTTAGGAAGTTTTTCTAATTCTTTTTGCGCTTCCCAGAGTTTTGATTGAGCTTGCGGATTTCCACTCAGCCATTGTTTGAGGCGATCGAGTAGTTTCTTTGCCCAGTTTTCGGTTTCTTTAAACTCCAGCAGATTGCGTATTGTTGGTGCGTGCAAGCGCAAATCGTTGGGGTCAAAATCTTTGGCAACTCTGACTTCGACTCGATCGGTGTAATAAACCTCGATTTTCTTGCTCTGGAGCGTCGAATCGATGGTAATGGGAACTTTCCCTTGCAAGTCGTTAGGCAGGGCATTAGCTATGCCCGTAGCAGCAGGAAGGGCATTAACCGTTTCTTCCGCTTTTTGCCAGACTTGTTGCAATTGCTCGTAGGTTTCTTGTCCGAGTTCTTGTTTGAGTTGTGCGACAATCAGGGTGGCTTCATCGATTTTTCCGGCTTGCTGCAACTGCCGCGATCGCTCTAAATTCCTGATTTGTTCGGGCGTAACTCTCGCCAAGACTTCGCCTCCTGGCAGGCTGGCTATCTGTTCAGCTCCTTTAAGCCCTTTGCCCAGAATCGTAGTTCCCTCCACCGCCAAGAAAGCCGCATCAGTTCCCGCTAGAATGAGGTTGACCCAACCCATAACGTAATCGAACTGAGCCGCATCGGGATCGGCGAGTAACTGGTTGCCTCCGGCTTGACCAGTTTTAGCTATCGTATTGAGGTCATCGGCTTGCTCGAACGAGTAAACAGATTCCCCAATGCCGATTGCCGACCCGATAAACCCAAGAATGACTCCGGCAAGTCCTCCGGTAAAGATTGCCGCGATCGTCAATCCGATTTGTCCCAGGAATCCTACTAAGCGAAAAGTATTTTCTCGATTGCGCTCGCCTTGGAGATAAGAGGTGACGGCAGCAATGTCTGCTTGTTCTGTTTCTTTTAGGGTTGCAGCAACGAGCGGTTCTAGCTTCCACAGGGGGATATCTTCTGAAATAATCCCTTTTTTGGCGGTTTCGATGTCCGAGAAAATGCTGTCAAATCTTTGGTCTAGAGTAGCGAGCAGTTGAGCATCGTTGTTGGTTTCTTTGACATCTCCAATTTTGAGCAAACCCGAAGCCGGGTACAGTTGGAGCAAGGTGCGCCGTACTAGCTTGATTTCATTGAGTTTGGCTTGGTTTTGGTCGAGTAGCTCTTGCCGAGTAGGGTCATCGACTTGTGTTGTTACTACACGCGCTCCATTTTTGTCTCGCCAAAAACTCGGGTGCGTGCCTTGACGGATTTCCAGCAGTCTCTGAATGTGTTCTAATTGCTCATCGGCTGTTACCACTTGTCGCAAACGCACTAGGGATTCTGTCCCACGGGCATTCTGGTATTTAGCTTGGGCTTCTTGGATGCGGGTGCGGTTTTCTTCTAGCTGAGCGATCGCTTTTTCTTTGAGGCGTTGCTTAAATCGCTCTACTGGCGTCAGGGGCTGTGCGTGCTGGCTGAGAGTCGGTATCGCGTTTCTTTCTCTGTCGGCGGCTTGATGGGGAGCGCCTGTACTTTGGGTAGGGTTTGCCCCGGTTAATGTTGTAGTTGGCGAACTGCCAATAGTAGACGGTGGATTTTGACTTCCAGTTGGTTGTCGATCAGACTTATAGTACAGAGGAATTCCGATAGTATCTCCGATGGCGAGGGTGACGATAGAGCCGCGCTGGTATCGATTTACCCGTCCATTGCGAGAAACTTCGATAAAAGGATGGTTAGTAATTATGTACTCCCCTGGTGACAAGTCCGTAGAAACTCCAAAACGTGCGTACTCTGCAACTTCAGCGTTGGGATTGGCTGGGGATACAATTAACCCATAGTTGGGAGAGAGTAAATTGGGAAGAGGCTTAGGAGCGGGTACAGCCGGTGGCTCGCTGGCAGGTTTTTGGTTATTGTTAACACCCGTAACTGGGGTAGGTGTCGTGTTACTTTGAGGAACCGTAGAGGCTTCGATTCGCGATGCCAGAAGATCTGCGGCTGCGCGATCGCTTTTCTTTAGCTGCTCAACCATTGCGCTACGTGTTCTATCTCCGACTAAGCCATCCGGATTAGATACTCTATTATCTTGCTGCCATTGATAAACCCTGCGTGCTGTTTCTTCTCCATAGCTTCCATCAGGGGAAGCACCTACCAGCCGTTGAATGACCATAATTTGTTCGCGGCTGTAATTTGCGGCAAACCGTTGGTTAAACAATCTAGCTGTGGCTTGCCAGCGGATGCTATTGCTGTTACTTTCAGGATCGGGCTGCCTCAATTGTTGGTTAGCACCTGGTTGTTGGTTATTGTTACTGGCTTGATTGGGAGTTGTCCTATTACTTTGAGGAACGGTTGCGCTCACTCGTCCTGTATTTTGTCCAGGAGCTTTTCGATTCACAATATTTTGTACATTTGTCGGAAACATATCGGATACAACCGAAATCCGAATCGCTTCAGCCAGTTCTGTATCCGAACTGTTAGTCGCTATTTGCCCATAGATCTCTTGTACCTTTCTCTCAAGAGAATTTCTGTAATCATCACGCAGGTTAGCAATCAACTCATTTAGTTGTCTTCTGACATCAGGACTATATTGATGCAATCGCCTAACATATTCCTGCCTTGCAGCGGCTTTTCCATTTATAATATTTTGCACGTTGTGCGGGAACCATTGGTTCAGCACAGCAATCCGAATCGCCTCACGCAACTCGATATTCGAGTCTCTGCTTTCTATTTGTCTGTAAATTTTGTCAGTCTCTGCCTCAATAAACCTTCTGCGGTCTGCACTCAAATTCTGGAAGAATTGATTCAGTTGCCTTCTTACGTCAGGACTGTACTGAAGCAATTGATCGAGATAAGACACCCGTGCAGCAGATCGTTGTTGTTCTCTCAGTAGTATGTCCAGTTCGCGGCGACTACTGGCTATCTGTCGATCAAGACTAGCCATCTTTCGATAAAAACTAATCATATCTGTTTCTATAGACATGATAGCCATAGGCCGTCCGTTTGGCCCTTTGCTGCCGTATATTAAACCTACGTAATAAATGCCTGTAGGTAAACCCAGGTTCGACATATTATTTATTAGACTTCTAGCATCATTTGGGTCAAAATGAAACTTGTCTACTAATGTTTTAACTGTAATCTCAAATAAGAAGCGCTCATCCTCAATTTTCAGATCTGGTACTTCAAGGCTAAAACCTTCACCTGGAATATAGGAGGTACTAATTTTAATATCTTGAGAATTGCTATCCGGTTGTTTATTGTCTGATGAGATGCCTTTGCTGTTTGGCGCTAAATGGTTCTTCGACTCTGGATTTACCAGGGACTCACCACCATTCGCTGGTCTAGTAAACTCTTCTCTTGGCTCGACGGTGACTCGACTCCAGTTGACGGGACGCCTCGTTCCCGTCGGTTGTTGCTGTTGCGCCATATCCTCCAGAGACGGGCCATATTCTAGAGATGGGCCGTACCCCAGAGATGGGCCGTAAATTGAGCTATAATCTATTTCCTGCTTAGATCTGCTTTGATCGCCCCATGCGGGAGAGTTCTGACTAGGTTTTCTTAACGGTTGCCATTCTTTACTCATCCCGCTAAATCTCCCACTCTAGGCTGAGGCAATTAAACTGAGTTTGACATAACACCGCTTACAATACAACAGAAAAGATTTCAATTCATTGGTTTGGACGGGCTTTAATGTTTGACTCCTCCCGCATCTATTGCCAACAGGGAATCAAACCGATAAACTGCATAACAGACCTTGAGTTATTTGTCAATAATTAAAATTTAGCTGTTTTGAGCTTTCCCTAGAGGTCAGATCTCTCTACCAAAAAAACCAACTCAAACTAAACTTAAATGAACGTAAAAAAAACAAGCCAATGGCAGGA
>DNGJ01000064.1:4710-9206 GCA_003486305.1 Cyanobacteria bacterium UBA11371 | reverse complement strand
ATCCCTCGTTACGAACATACCGATGCAGCAATTAACAAGTATTTCTTTGATATTCAAGGGATAGAAACTCATTTCCCTAATTTTAACTGGAGGGCGCATCGAGCAAGCTATTTTTGTACCGGAACTTTCTTTGCCAAGCGCAATTTGTTCAGTTTATACGAGTATGTAGAAATTTTGGACTTCACCGCCTCCCATCCTGAAATATTCAAATTTGGCGGCGAGATGGGATTCTTGAATTTTATGCTTTTCCGCGCCGCAGACGAAGGCAAAATTCGATTGGGACATCAACCTATGCAACTGCTGGTTCCCGATTTCGATCAAAACGATTTAAGAAATCGTTTTGCGATCGCAGAAACTGGCCCCGTTTTGCAAGATAATAATGAAGCCGTAGTAATTCACTGGTGCGGAGATAAACCAATGTCGTTTAGTTCCAAAGTTTATGTCGAACCGATGACTTTCTCGCGGCGTAAGTTTATGCGCGACGAGTCAAATAAAAGCGGCATTGCAGCAGAAGTTGTGCTGAAATCGGAAGATTTTCAGCGCTATTTCTATATGTACAAAAATAAGATTCGTCGCCAAATCGGAAGTTTAATCAATAACGGCTGGCGGGGGCGGGTTTAGATAAACTGTCGATTATTGCATAAATGATTGCTAAAACCCGCCCCTACATAGGCGGGGGCGGGTTTAGATAAACTGTCGATGATTGCATAGATGGGCAGGTATTACCCGCCCCTACATCAATCAAATCAACAACTAACCACTTACCAATGACTAAAGATTATTTCAGCACAGAACATTTAGAAGCTAACTTAAAAAGTCGATCAATTCGCAGCGGAATTGTGACCACATCCGCCCAAGCTGCTAAATTTGTGCTGAATTTGGGATCGAATATTATCCTCGCCCGCTTGCTTGCACCTGCGGATTTTGGATTGCTAGCAATGGTTAGCACCGTGACTGGTTTTTTATATATGTTCCAGGATTTGGGACTATCTACGGCAACAATTCAAAAGGATAAAATTACTCACGCCCAAGTTAGTACTTTATTCTGGATTAACGTTGCGGTAAGTTGCGGAATTATGGCGCTGACGGCGGGATTGGCACCTGCGATCGCTATATTCTACAAAGAACCCCGTTTAACATTAATCGCCATAATTCTAGCCAGCGGATTTATTTTAAGCGGTTTAAGCGTGCAGCATCAAGCATTGCTAAAGCGGCAAATGCGCTTTACTGCTTTAGCAACAATTGAAATTTTATCGTTGTTTGTCAGCCTCGCTACTGGTATTATTTTTGCGCTGTATGGTGCGGGTTATTGGGCGCTGGTATTGATGCAAATAACACCGGGAATAACTACTCTTATCGGAGTTTGGTTAATCTGCGGTTGGCGTCCTGGTTTACCCGTGCGAAACTGTGGAGCAAAATCGATGTTGGCTTATGGTGGAAACTTGACGGGTTTTAATATTTTTAATTACTTTAGTCGCACTTTAGATAATATTTTGATCGGTTGGTATTGGGGCAGTCAGCAATTAGGATTTTACGCCAAAGCTTATCAGTTATTGTTACTACCAATCCAACAAATTAACGGCCCCGTTGGTAGTGTAGCGTTACCGACGCTTTGTCGTTTGCAAGCAGATCCGCAGCGGTATCGAAATTATTACAAAATGGGGATAAGATTGACGGCAAGTTTTGGGATGCCTTTGGTGGCGCTATTATTTGTAGTCGCAGATAAAGTGATTTTACTAATATTAGGCGAGCAATGGCGGGATGCGATCGCAATCTTTCAACTACTCGCCCCCGCTGCTTTTATCGGTACAATAAATGGCGCGACGGGATGGGTTTATAGTTCCCTAGGTCGAACTGATAGAATGCTGCGCTGGACGCTATTTGCAACTCCTTTAACAATACTCAGTTTTATCTTAGGTTTGAAATGGGGTGCAACGGGTGTTGCTACCTGTTATAGTATTTGCTGTTTGTTGTTATTTATTCCCGGAATTCTTTACGCCTATCAAGGTTCAATGCTGCGATTAAAAGATTTATTAGATACGATTGCTAGACCAGCAATTGCTGCTATCAGCGCGGCGGCGATCTTATTTTTAATCGAAGCTTTCCTACCTAATATACAATTGGCGATCGATTTGTTACTAAACTGCTTACTATACGGCTTATTTTACTTCGCGCTTTGGTTCTGTCCTCCCAATGGAAAAAAAGCGGTATTAGAAATGTTACGAGTTCCCCAAGCTATCCGCCAAAAGTAGAAAAAATATGCGAATTGCGTTTATTGTTGGTAAGTTTCCTACGGTATCGGAGACGTTTATTTTAAATCAGATTGTGGGTTTAATTGAACGCGGACACGAGGTAGATATCTACGCCGATGTACCGGGAGATACTAATAAAATCCACGCCGATGTGGAAAAGTACAATCTTTTGCAGCGGACTTACTACGCCTCGACGCCAAGCAATCGATTTTTACGGATATTGAAGGGTTTTGGGTTATTGTTGGGTCATGGTTATAAAGCACCGGCGGTTTTGATGCGATCGCTCAACTTCTCGAAATACAATTATACCAAATATTGCGACCAAGGAACAATTTTGAGGTTGTTATATTCCGCAATTCCATTACTCCGAAAACCCGCCTACGATATTATCCACTGTCACTTTGGCCCCTACGGACTGCGAGGAGTATTATTAAGAGAAATTGGCGCCATTCAAGGTAAGGTTGTGACAACGTTTCACGGCTTCGATGTTGGTATGTATCCCCGTCAAACTCATCCAGGAATCTATCAAAAATTGTTTCAACTTGGTGACTTGTATACCGCTAACACTCAGTTTACTGCGAATCAAGCGATCGCTTTAGGCTGTCCTGAAGATAAAATTATCAAATTACCGATGGGACTAGATTTATCTAAGTATGCGTTTCGTTCCATTTCCTTGGGTAATGGAGAACCAGTTAAAATTATCACCGTTGCGAGATTAGTCGAGAAAAAAGGCATTGAATATGCAATCAAAGCCGTAGCAAAAGTTGCAGCAAATTATCCTAATCTTGAATATCGCATTGTCGGAGATGGGGAAATGCGTCAATCTTTGGAAAGTTTAATTGCCCAACTTAACTTATCTGAAAAAGTCAAAATATTAGGCTGGAAAACCCAGGAAGAAGTGCGTCAACTTTACGCAGAATCGCACATTTTTATTTTATCAAGCGTCACTTCTGCTTCAGGCGATCGCGAAGGTCAAGGCTTAGTTTTGCAAGAAGCACAAGCGCGAGGATTACCCGTTTTATCTACCCTCCACAATGGTATCCCAGATGGCGTATTAGATGGAGAATCTGGGTTTCTAGTTCCTGAAAGAGATGTTGATGCTTTGGCAGCAAAATTAAGTTATTTGGTCGAACACCCACAAAATTGGACAAAAATGGGTCAAGCCGGTCGAACTTTTGTAGAAAAAAACTATGATATTAATCGCTTAAACGACCAACTTGTCGAGATTTATCAACAAATTAATTGTGTAGGGGCGGGTTAACTCGTTCCCAGGTTCAACCTGGGAACGATGTGCTAGAGGCTCTGCCTCGGCTGAAACTACCTAACAGAATGTGAATCTCTAATTGTCGTTTGATGCAACGTTTTTGACCATTCTAGAATTAATCCCGACGGCAATATCCGATTAAAATAAATTCGAGTCAGTCGCCGCATAATTTTTCTAAGAGAAAGCTGCATCGAATCATCCGAAAGTTTAAAATACCAAAACCCCAAAACCTTCAAATACCGAACACCCTGCAAGTACACCTCTTTATCCACTAAATCTTGCTCAAAACAAACCTGCCAAACTCGCAATGCTTCCTCATTTCCTTTCTCAGCAATCCAAGTTTCTGCCAACCAAAGATATAGTCTGGCAAATAAAAACTTGCGCGAGTTTGTCAGCAATCCCGCTGCAACAAAGCGTTGCAGCATCCTAGCAAACAATGCCTCGTGAGATTTTAAATGACTTGCCGACTTAGATTTCAATCCAATCGATTCGATTTGCGGCACTCGCCAAAAACAATCACCTTGAGAAAACCGCCGATATTTTAAGTTACCAATTAAAGCGCGTAAGTGAAATTCCCAATCCTGCCAACTTGGGACATATTCATCCCACAAACCGATTTTAGAGAGTGCATCTCGTCTCCAAATCGGACTCGTAGTTTGCCAAGGAGGATCAATTTCTAAAAATCGATCTATATCATCGATATCTTTATCGCTATTCCAAAGCAATTCCATATCGCCTGGATGCTGGCGAAACAAAATACAACCAAAAATTCCCAAGTCAAGTTCTGGATGTTGTTCCATTTCCTGAAAGCGATTTTCTAACGCCGTTGGCGCTAAACAATCATCCGAATCGAGGTAAATGATATATTTCCCTTGGGCAATTTCCGTCCCTTCATTTCGGCAAGCAGATGCACCCGTTTGTTGTCTCTGGCGCTTCACATACCTAATTCTAGGTTCTGCTTGGCTAATTTTTAATAATTG
>DNGJ01000064.1:3493-4520 GCA_003486305.1 Cyanobacteria bacterium UBA11371 | reverse complement strand
GCTTGGCTAATTTTTAATAATTGCTCGACTGTCTCGTTGTTGGAACCATCATCGACTACCAATACTTCCCAATCTTTGAAGGTTTGATTGCCAACCGAATCTAATGCTTGTTGTAAAAGTTCAATTCGGTTTTTTGTCGGTATTATTACGGAAATTGCTGGCGAATTCATCGAACTTATGGTCATCTGTTATTTTATAGTGTATCATTTTTTTAGAGTTTAAAATAACTATGAATAAACGATCCAGAGGCATTATAACAATGGCTTATGGAGAGCAGCGTTATATCGACATGGCTAAAACTTTAGCAAAGTCTCTCCAGTTGCATAACGATAAAATTCCCCGCGCGATTGTCACCGATTCTAAGGATTCGGAATTAAGCAAACTGTATCATCTTTGTCTGCCTATAAAACCAGAATTGGGCAATGGATTTAGGCAAAAACTTTATATTGACCAATATTCGCCGTTTGAGGAAACGCTTTATATAGACAGCGATTGCATTGTAGTTAATGACATAAAATTTATTTGGGATTTTTTCTCTAAAGTTTCGTTTGGAGTTGTAGGTTATCAAAAGCGGGAAGGAAAAGCTTTTGCAGATATATTAGACATCAGCGATATGATTTCAATTTTGGGTTTAAGTTCGCTTCCCGTATTTAATGGCGGCATCTACTATTACAAAAATAATGCCAAAGCGGCGCAAGTTTTTTCAGAAGCAAGAAGGATAGAAAAAGATTATGAAAGTTTAGGAATTGGTAAGTTTAGGGAGAGTATCGCTGACGAACCAGTGTTTGCGATCGCATTAGCTTTATGCGGCATAGAAGCGGTACAAGATCCCCAAGGATTAACCATGCGAACGCCTTTAAATATGACAGGTTCGCTTGATATAGACGTGCTAAAAGGATACTGTCATTTTATCAAAGAAGGTCAACTCGTACAGCCAGCGATCGCACACTTTTGCGGTTCATTTGCTGAAGGGTTTTATTACAACAGAGAAAAGCTAAAATTAGACTTACTTCAATTTAACTTAGCC
>DNGJ01000064.1:0-3172 GCA_003486305.1 Cyanobacteria bacterium UBA11371 | reverse complement strand
AGGCAGGCTTAGTTTGTATAGCCGCACCCTTCAGGGTGTCGGAATATTTATTTCGCTCATTGCTAATTTAGCGCTACCATTCCGCTATCCTGACGCCGCCTATCGCGGATTAAAAAATGCCGTCAAAAGATTGCTAAAAAAGGGATAAAAATGAAAGTTTTAATGCTCAGTACTTCTGATATTGAAGGCGGTGCAGCGAGAGCAACATATCGATTGCATCAAGGATTGCAAAAAGCGGGAGTAGAATCGCAAATTTTAGTCCGAACGCAGTTAAGCGACGATCCAAGCGTCATCGGACCAAATAATAAAATAAAAGAACAATTAGCGCATTTGAGAACAACTTTAGATAACCTGCCATTGCAACTGCAACGCCAGCGCGATCGCACAATTTTTTCCCTGCAATGGTTTCCCGATATCGTTGCACCCAAAGTCAATCAAATTAACCCAGATATTATTAACTTGCATTGGATTAACTTCGGTTTTGTTAAAATAGAAACCCTGGCAAAATTAAATAAACCCCTCGTTTGGACGCTGCACGATATGTGGGCATTTACCGGCGGATGTCATTATAACGAAGAATGCGATCGCTACACCCAATCCTGCGGCAATTGTCCCCAACTCAAAAGCGAAAAAAACCAGGATTTATCCCGTTGGGTGTGGCAGAGAAAAGCCAAAGCTTGGCAAAATTTAAACTTAACCGTTGTTACTCCTAGTAAATGGTTAGCCGAGTGTGCTAAAGCAAGTTCTCTGTTTAAAAATACACCAGTAGAAGTCATTCCCAACGGCATTGATACAGAAAAATATAGACCGATAAACAAACAAATTGCACGGGAATTACTCAAATTACCAACAGATAAGCAACTGCTCCTATTTGGATCGATGAAAGCAACAAGCGATCGCAGAAAAGGTTTTCACCTACTGCAACCCGCGCTACAGAATTTAATCCAATCCTCATGGGATAATAAACTAGAGCTAGTTGTTTTCGGTTCATCCCAGTCCAATCGAAATGACTTAGGTGTTAAAGTGCATTATTTAGGTCAATTAAACGATGATATTTCCATCGCCCTCGCCTATGCAGCAGCAGATGCATTTGTTTTACCTTCAGTTCAGGATAACTTGCCGAATACGATAATGGAAGCGATCGCTTGCGGTACTCCCTGCGTCGCCTTCAACATCGGCGGAATGCCAGATTTAATCGAACATCAGCAAAACGGATATCTCGCCCAAGCTTATAAAAGCGAAGATTTAGCCCAAGGTATTGCTTGGGTATTGGAAAATAAAGAACGACATCAAAAATTATGCATAAACGCCCGTAAAACAGCGGAACAACAGTTCGCCCAACAGCAACAAGCAAGTAGCTATCTATCGCTTTTTGAACAAATTTTAAACAGATGAACGTCAATCCATTACTTCGTTCCTTGCTAACTTTAAGCCTCGCCCTCGAACAAGTTTTCGTCGTATTTATTCTCATTCTTTCCAGTGGCGGGTTTAGAATTATTTTAAGTAGCGGTATTCTCAAAGCATGTTTTTACGGCAGTTATGCTATCACCTTTTTATTGATTATTGTGCGATGGAAACGGTTTTTACGCGGAATTTCATTAGGTGATAAACTGCCGTTAATTTTAGTAGCGATCGCACTCCTGTCGATTTTATGGTCTGACGTACCCAACGTCACCCAACTCAAAGCGCGAGAACTACTAGGAATTACCTTATTTGCCACCTACTTCGGCACGCGCTACACCTTAAAAGAACAGTTCCAACTCATGAGTTGGACTTTAGGTATTTCAGCAGTTCTCAGCCTTGTTTGCGGCGTCGCACTGCGAAAATATGGCGTGCATCCAGAAGCATTATTTGATGGCGCTTGGCGAGGCATTTACCTGCATAAAAACATCCTGGGTACGATGATGGCACTCAGCGGTGTATTCTTTTTGCTAATTGCTCGCAGTCCCGGTAAATATAATTGGCTGGGATGGATAGGTGTTGCCCTTTCCTTCCTGTTAATAATCCCCGCCAAATCTGGCGGAGGCAGAATCGTATTTTTCTTTTTAGTCCTGCTGATTCCCCTCTACAAAGCCTTGCGATTTCGTTATAACCTGTTGATATTCTTTGCAATTGTATTAGTTTTATCAGGAGCCGTTGCCTCTATATTATTTTTCGACAATTTCGGATTAATTTTTGAGACTTTAGGCAAAGATGCGACCCTAACCGGACGAGTGCCCATCTGGAATATGATGTTTAAACAACTCGAATTTCGACCTTGGCTCGGTTATGCATATGGTGGATTTTGGCGAGGATGGGAAGGCCCATCAGCATATATTTGGAGGCATTCAAATTGGCGACCCAATTACGGACATAACGGTTACATGGATTTGTTACTTGAATTAGGCTGGATAGGATTTGCTGTTTTTGTTTTAGCTTTTTTAATGACGATCAAACGAGCATTTTTGTGCATTCGTTCAACCAAGAGCGTCGAAGGATTGTTTCCCCTTTTGTACCTAACTCATCTAGGACTTGGTAATTTAAGTGAAAGCCGACTTTTAGATCCAAACAGCATGTTTTGGGTACTCTTTGTTTCAATTAGTTTGCTACCAATTCCAGATCGCAGTTCAACCAGTGAAAATAACCTGGATGCCAGTTCTTCTTACAAAATACAAGGGCAAAAAAATGCATAAAAATTTGCGTTTGTCAAGTTGGAAAGTATTAACGATTGTCATTTTGGTAATAGGAATATTTTTCCGCTTTTTAAACCTAGACTTAAAAGTTTACTGGCCCGACGAGACTTTTACCTCATTGCGAATAGCAGGCTATACAGAAAAAGAGGTGGTTGAAAACATTTACCAGGGTCAAGTAATCGGGCTAGAAGATTTACAGAAGTATCAGCGCCTCAATTCAGAAAAAGGCATAGGGGATACGATTAAAGGTTTAGCAATAGAAGAACCCCAGCATACGCCATTTTATTATTCAATGGTGCGGTTGTGGGCGCAATTGTTTGGCGATTCGGTAGCAATTATCCGAAGTTTATCAGCTTGGATTAGTTTATTGGCCTTTCCATGTATTTATTGGTTGTGTATAGAATTATTTAATTCACCCGTGACGGGATGGGTAGCGATCGCACTCTTATCCATCTCGCCCTTTCACGTTGTATACGCCCCAGAAGCGCGTCCCTATAGTT
>DNGJ01000063.1:3918-4124 GCA_003486305.1 Cyanobacteria bacterium UBA11371 | reverse complement strand
AACATTTGAGGTTCGACGTTTTCAACATTAGGAATTGCTTCCAGCTTGGAAATTCCCGTGAGGGCGTCGGAAATTTTGCCAGATTGGGCGCGCACCCAAGCAGCGTGAGGAGCGTAGGAAAGCGTTTGAGCGATTTGATAACCAGCTTGCTCAATCGCTTCGCGGTGAGATTCAACGTCAACTTTCTCAGCAAAGCGGATGAAAAC
>DNGJ01000063.1:0-3732 GCA_003486305.1 Cyanobacteria bacterium UBA11371 | reverse complement strand
TTCTCAGCAAAGCGGATGAAAACCATTCCGGTTGGAACGGCTAGGGAACCATCGGGTTGTAATGTATAAATTGGCCCGATTGTGGCTTGATTCGAGGTTAATCGGGTGGTGTCTGGTTCGCCTGAATAAACTGCGATCGCACCGTCGTTAAGTTGTAATACCGCTCCGCGTGCGATCGCTCCCGGTTCTTTATAGTGTACTGCGTAGTACCCCGGCTGACGCCGGTATAAAACCGCAGACCGCTCTGTCCCGGCGCGAATTTGTTGGGGATATTCGGAAAAGTAGTCTGTCTGGTATCTCACTTCAGCAATCAAAGGTAGAGAGTAAATTTGCCAGGGTTCTACTATCAGCAATAACTGAGTCGGAAAATAAATCATCTCTCTTAAGTAGTAATAACGTGCAATTTATCTGACTTACCCAAAGAAACCGGGTTTCTCGGAAAAATCGTCGATTTGTCAGCTAGAGATCTTGGAAGAAACCGGGTTTCTGAACTGACTTAATTTTGTCCACCCCGATGGTAAAATATACCTACCGTTTACAAAACGGTTGTAGCGGGCAAGCGTAATACTTGCCTATAAAACCTGTAACTATTAAGTTATTGAAATTAATTCGGACAAAACTTAGTTTTGTGCGTATCTCAATTTAGATATAACACAACAAAAGGAGATTAACATATGGTTACCGTTCGCTATGGCGGTAAAAACGGCGGAGAGTATCAACTTGCTATCAGTGAAGAACATATTGTAGTTCGCACCCAGAGCCACAGCGCTCTTATGGGTGAAACACCGTTTGAAGTCGCACCCGTATCGCCTGAAGCCCGCAGCATCCTCAATCAATTCGATTTGCAAACACGTTTTGGCGCAGCGGGTGTAGAAATCTTGCGTGCTAAAGACTTAAGTCAGGGCGCTGCTTTGCGTGACAGGGCGCGGGCAATTTTGAACGAAGAACCTGAAATCGAATTTGCCGGACGTGTTCTGGTCGATCCAGAGTCGATGGAGCCAGTAATTTACACCGAAAATCTCTTCGTTAAATTCGACGATGAAGAAGATGCAAGCGTTTGTCAGGAGGTGTTACAGCGTTACGGTTTAACAATTAAACGCCAGCTTGAGTATGCACGAAATGCTTACTTTGTCACTACGCCCACAGGCACTGGTCTAGAGGTTTTTGACATCGCCTCAAGGCTGCTGAATGAAGAATCTGTTGAACTGTGTCATCCGGAATTAGTGCGCGAGTTACGCCATCGTCGAGTTTTTCCTCAGCAATGGCACCTCAACCAAACAACTATTAACGGTGCAATTGTAGATGCCCATGCCAACGTTGAGGCAGCTTGGGAATTGAGCGATGGAACGGGGACAATTATCGCCATTATTGACGACGGCGTGGATACCGATCACGAAGAGTTTCGTACCTCTGGAAAGATCGTCGCGCCTCGCGATGTGACGCGCAAAACTAACAATCCCATACCGGGAAACAGAGATAACCACGGTACCGCCTGTGCGGGCGTGGCATGTGCAAACGGCAACTTTGGTGCGTCTGGGGTAGCACCGGGTGCGAAGCTGATGCCGATTCGTTTTGCTTCGGCGTTGGGTTCTCAGGCGGAAGCAGATGCCTTTGTATGGGCGGCTCAAAATGGTGCTGATGTCATCTCTTGTAGCTGGGGACCAGCAGATGGGGATTTTACCGACCCCAACGATCCTTTGCACAATCAGGTGGTGCCGCTTCCCGACTCGACGCGACTGGCGATGGACTTTGCAATTAATCAGGGTCGCAACGGTAAGGGATGCATCATCTTATTTGCTGCTGGTAATGGTAACGAAAGCGTGGATAATGACGGTTATGCCAGCTATTCAAAGGTAATTGCCGTGGCGGCGTGTAATGACCGCAGTCAGAAAAGTCCTTACAGTGACTTTGGCAATGCCGTCTGGTGCGCTTTTCCCAGCAATAATTACTATCCCTCTCTGACGCCTGGGATTTGGACAACGGATCGTTCTGGTCGGCTTGGTTACAATCCGGGTAATCCGAATCTGGGTGACGCAGCTGGAAACTATACGAATAGTTTCGGCGGTACTTCTAGCGCCTGTCCGGGTGCAGCGGGTGTAGCGGCGCTGATCGTTGCACGCAATCCGGATCTGCGTTGGGATCAAGTACGCGACATCTTTAAACAATCCTGCGATCGCATCGATGAAGCTGGCGGAAACTATGATAGCAACGGTCGTAGCCCATTTTATGGCTACGGTCGGATTAATGCTCGCAAAGCGGTTGAATTGGCTAAACCAGATCAACCTTCCCCCGTCACCATCTTTAAAGCAGTCCAAGACGTACCTATTAACGACCTCGAGACTTCAAACCTGACTTTAGCGATCGCCAATACCGACCCGATCAATTCAATTAAAGTTGATGTGGACATCGAGCATACTTACATTGGCGACTTGGTAGTTACGCTGATCCCTCCTGGAGAAATGGGCGCAACTCCAGCGATTTTGCACGATCGCACTGGCGGCGCCACCGATAATATCAAAAAGTCATATGACGAGGTAAACGCACCTGGACTCGCTGATTTTAAGGGTAAAAGTCCGCAAGGAACCTGGACTCTAGAAGTTGCAGATAAAGCAGCTGCGGATACTGGAAAGATTCGCAGTTTGACTCTTGAGATCGGTTTTAAGCAGTAGGCGGCGGGCAGGATGCCCACCCCACAAAACTGGAAAAATTCTTGTGGGGTGGGCGCGGGCAATACTACCCACCCCACAAAACTGGAAAAATTCTTGTGGGGTGGGCGTCCCGCCCGCCCTTGGCACGATCTCAAGAGAAGTTTTGCAACAGATCTAAAAAGCGATCGCTTGACAGATGCGATCGCCCTCCTCAATCCCCCTATCTACCCTCAGTTTTCTTCTGAGGAGGTGGGGGGATTTTATTTTGTGCTTCAGCTTGTTTCACCGCAGTCTCAACGATGAATGCAGCCAAGTTGGCGGTGGGTCGTCCTTCAGCATCAGCCCATCGCTCCAGTGCGTCAAAAACGGCATCAGGTAATGTCAGATTAACTCGCTTGCTCACAGTTTCGCGTGCTTTATCGTATTGATCAAATTTAAGGTTCTTTGTCGGATTGCTGTTGCTGCTGTAGCAATTCTTCTATCATTTGAGGCTCGTTTTCCTTAACCCACTGCTCGATTAGCTCTGATATGACTTCACTCATATTTCTACCCTGATAAATTACCACCGCTTGGAAACGCTGCTTTAACTGCCTGTCTATGTAAGCTTTGAATTGATCTGTTTGCACGGTACATACAAACTACTAGCGATCAAATCATAGAATACAACTGTTCCAGCTTGTAGAGGGACTATAGTACTTGGGTATCTAAATAATTAAGTATTTTTTAATACTTTTAGGTTTCAGTGTTATATAGTTTGGTTAATACAAAGCCAGTCCCTAAGCCTGGTAAGCACTGGACTGGCTCTACTCCCACATATAGGAGCAAATTTCATTATGTCGTACAAAACTCGTCTCAACAATTGGGCGATCGCACGCTTATTGCCTCCTCACCAATGGGTCATCGTTGCGCGATACCTTTCAGTTTGTGCGCCGCCGGATGCCCAATGTGCAATTCAAGATTGTGTTTGATATGGGGGTGAGTGAGCGATCGCTGCTTGGGAGATCGTAACCCTGCGGCAGTAGGGGCACGGCATAGATGTTCTTTCGCCCAGACAGAAGATCTGCTGATGCGGTGCCCCTACAGC
>DNGJ01000392.1:4477-4609 GCA_003486305.1 Cyanobacteria bacterium UBA11371 | reverse complement strand
CAGACTGGGAGGTTTTGATGGTATCAGATAAGTTTCGTCATCAGTTACGCCAAGAAGCCGAGCAATGGAAAGCTGAGGGTTTAATTGATGCGTGGCTATACGAGCAATTATCAGATCGCTATCAATTTAATA
>DNGJ01000392.1:0-4198 GCA_003486305.1 Cyanobacteria bacterium UBA11371 | reverse complement strand
GGGTTAGCAGTAATTACTCTGGTGGCGGCAAATTGGCAGGTATGGTCGCGGGAATTGAGGGTTACCTTGCTGCTGAGTTTGTTTATTGGGGTAAATGCGATCGGATTTTATCTTTGGCGGCGTCCTGCTGACGAATGGCAACACCGTATCGGTCATGGGGTGTTGCTGCTGGGGGCGTTGATTTTAGGCGCGAATATGGCGTTGATGGCGCAGATGTTCCACCAAAGCGGGTCGCCTGCTAGGCTATTTTTAGTTTGGGGTTTAGGTGTGTTGGGAATGGCGTATAGCTTGCGCCTGACAGTGCTGGGGATGCTGTCGGTGTTGTTGATGGGGGTGGGGTATTGGTGGGGATTTTTTGATTGGTTTCCTTGGACGGGGTTTTCTTGGATGCGACTGATGCTGCAACACATGCCAATATTAGCGGGTTTGATGTTTGTGCCGTTGGCGGATTGGTGTCGCGCGAGATGGCTGTTTGGAATGGGAGCGATCGCTATCATCTCTTCTTTAGTAGCTAACCTGACGCGGGTACAAATTGGAACGCCATCAATCCAAGCTTTAGTAACGGCGATCGCTTTTGCCCTCCCACCAGCTTTATTATGGGCTTACGATGACAGGATGTGGCGAAGTTTTAACGTTAACCGTTGGGACAGACTGCGCTTTCAACCAATTGCTCGGAATTTAGCTTTGCTATGTTTGGGTATATTATTTTACCTGTTTTCTTTCCGGGGATTGTGGCCTTCACCGATTCAAGCGCCAGGGGGAAACGTTCCCCAAGTTGATTGGGTGCTGCTGCTGGATGCGGCTATTTTGGCTTGTTTAACGCTGTGGGAATGGCTACGCTTGGTGTGGCGGATGGATTTAACTACGGCTGTTGTGGGTGGATTGATTGCGATCGCTGCGATCGTTCCTTGGTGGCATATTAGCATTGCCCCGATTCAAGATACTGCTGTCTGGATTTTTAATATCGCCTTGTTTATCTTAGCGGCTGGTTTAGTGCGCGAGGGACTAGCTCAAGGACAACGGCGCGGTTTTTGGGGTGGGATGATATTGCTAACGCTGCAAATTTTTAGCAGAATGCTGGAATACGATACGGATTTGTTGTTTAAAGCGTTTATCTTATTTTTGTGCGGCATTGGGGTGATTGCGGCTGGACTTTGGTTTGAACGTTACGTTAGAATGCTGCATCATCATTAAGGGGGAGGGGCGGGTTTATTTAGGATGTCTGTATGGATCGCATATTGTTGGTAAAACCCGCCCCTACACCAATTGTCCTCGCGTGGGGGCTGAGCGGGTTTTTTATTTAGGATGTCTGTTTCCAGCACATATTATCTGTAAAACCCGCCCCTACACCAATTGAAACAATACCTGATCGATAAGACATGATATTTATTCATTCCAAATCCGATCCCCCCCAAAACACAAGGGGAAATGCCAAATCCCAAATCCCAAATCTAAAATCTACAATTCCTATGTCTTCTGATGCTAAATTTTCCAAATCGATGCCTTCTTGGCGGCTTTGGCTACCTTTAGTGCTTCAAACAGCGCTAATTATTTCAGTTCCTGCTCAAGCTATTTTTATTCACCTTACGGGAAAAACGGCGATTCTGCAAACAGCGCCGGTAGACCCTTACGATTTATTGCGGGGTTACTCGCAAACTTTGAGTTATGATATTTCTCGCCGAGAAACGTTAGAAAAGCTACCGGGTTGGAAAGAGCTAACCAAAGATAAACGATATCAGGAACCGATCGGTTTGTACGTTATTTTAGAAGCACCGGAGACGCAGATATCATCAGGGCGTCCTTGGGCTTGGAGAGCGGTTAAAGTTAGTCGCGATCGCCCGACCAATTTACCTTTTAATCAGGTGGTTCTCAAAGGTTTGCTGCGTTATAGTACCGTGACCTACGGTGTGGAAAGCTATTACTTTCCAGAAGACCAAAGACAGCAGCTTAACGATGAGATTGAGCGATCGCAATTGAATGGAGGACAGCAGGGAAAACGTCAGCCTTTCGTCGTCGAAGTCAAGGTAGACGCCGAAGGCAATGCTGTCCCCGTGAGTCTGTGGGTGCGCGATCGCAATTATCGATTTTAGGTAATGGGTAATTGATAATTGCTAATTGCTAATGGCAAACAAAGTACCTATTACCTAATAAATCATCGCTAATCGGTAATCGGGAAAAAAACTACCAATTACCAATTACCCATTAGCAATTACCCATTAGCAATTACCCATTACCACTATTCGTCTTTCTGCTTCATCTGCCAAGTTGCACCTATTGCAGCAGTAGCACCAGCGATTAAGCCGGTACTCATTCCTTCGAGCGTTCTTAACTGGGGGCTTTTTGTCAAGCATTCCGTTGTCGGATTCTCAGCTAGCCAGCACTGTTGACTATCTGCCCAACTCGCAGTGCCTCCCAGTACCACACCAAGGGCACTGCAAGCCAAAATATATAACAAGAAGGGATTTCTTTTTTTAGCCGTGGGGCGATTATTTTTTCTATCCATCGATAGATGACAACTTAGCGATTTTTAGCAAATTAGTCTCCAGTATACTCGGTTGGCGCGAGAATGGAAAGTTATTTTAGCTCCAAGTCGGATCGGAGCGATCGCTCGTGTGACGGTAAGTCGTCGGGAACTCCGGTGGTGTCGAATCCCAAGCGTTGAAATAGGGTTTTCGGCGAGATGCTGCACAGTCGGCAGAGGGCGAGTATCTGTTCTGGCGTTGGTTTAATCGGGGTCGCACCCCTAACCCATCGTTGGTAAGTCGCACGAGCAAACCCACACCGGAAGACAAATTCATCTTGGGTTAGCTCTGTCCGTTCCATTCTTAGTTCTTCCAGGGGTGAATAGCTCTCCTGTCGTCGCTCTTTTCTGGACATATCACCTTTTGCCTGCATCAGGAGTCAGTTGAGGGCGGCTGTGGAGGGCCAAAAGTATCTGGCAAGTCGCTTACCCGCTCAATTTCTAGCTCGCGACAGATGGCTTTTAGCTGTACCAAGTTGGGACGGCTTTCTGTTTCTCCAGATACCCAACGTTGATAGGTTCGCAGTGGAATGCCGCAGCGCACGGCAAATTCAACTTGGGATAGTTTGGTTTTCTCTATCCTCAGCGCTTCTATTGGAGAATTACTCTCTTGTGGTTTTCTAGTTTTTGTCATTATGCCGTATAGACACGCCGTATTGACGCATATACTTTGACACGTCATCGTAGAATTTTGAGGTAATTATGACTTATATCTTTGCATCAATAGACTTTTTGCCAGAATTCCTGGGTCGCTTGATGTTACTCACCCCAGAAGAACTTGATCGGGTTGTTGTGGAGTGGGTGTTGTAAAGTGGGTGTTGTGGAGTGGGTATTGTGGAGTGGGCGTCCCGCCCGCCTGTATTCCAGGTAAAAGTTAAATTAAAGTTATGGAGGCACAGCAAAGATCCAAAAATCAAATCCTGTATTTATTAAAAACGCAGGGAGCTAAAAGTGCGATCGCTCTCGCCCTTGAATTGCATTTATCCCCGATGGCGGTGCGGCAGCATTTACAGGCATTGCAGGCAGAAGGTTTAGTAAGCTATCTGGAAGAAAAACGTCCTTTGGGGCGTCCGGTGAAACTTTGGCGACTAACAGACCGTGCTGCTGGTATTTTTCCCGATAGTCATGCAGATTTGATGGTTGACTTATTGCGGAGTGTTGAGGCGGTATTTGGTGCGCCTGGACTGGAAAAACTGATAGCAGAGCGATCGCAACGACAAATCCAAGCATATACAGAAAAGATATCCGATGCCCAAGATTGGCGCAGTCGGGTGTATGCGATCGCTCTGTTACGCACGCGCGAAGGTTACATAGCGGAAGCGATCGAGTTGCCAGATAATGCGATGTTATTGATAGAAAATCACTGTCCAATTCGCGCTGCTGCTGCTAGTTGTGGATTGTTGTGTAAAGCAGAATTAGAAGTATTTAAAACTTTATTAGGCTCGACAGTATCAATTGAAAGAGTAGAACATATTTTAGGAAGCGATCGCCGCTGTGCCTATCGCATTTGTCCGCTGGAAAGCGCCACGTCATCGATTTGATAGAAACTATCACCGAAACAAGTAGCGTTGAAACACCTGAAAACCAATTGAATAAACAAAAACCCCGATCGATGCGATCGCTTGCGTAGGGGCACGGCATCCGAGATCTTTCGCTTAATCCAAGAGTTAATCGTGC
>DNGJ01000208.1 GCA_003486305.1 Cyanobacteria bacterium UBA11371 | reverse complement strand
TGATTCTTCTGATATCCTGTCAGGAGGTGATATCTTTCGCTTAATAAAATCTTACGCTCACAAATGATGCTGACCCAGAGCGACCGTCTGACAGACACAATACTCTTTGGCAAAAGCTTGCGCTGGAGTGACCTCCCAGAGAACACGATTCCCCGCACCTCCCTGGCAGATACTCTCCGCAAGCGGCGGCAGCGACTGGCTAAGCTGGTTAATTTTCCAGTCATGCTGTGGTCGGGATGTCGCCCCTCGCGCAATTATCCCGACAACCGCTTTCCGTTTCGGGCTAGCAGTCACTTTTTATACTTCGCTGGCCTTCCTTTAGAAAATGCTGCCGTGCGCTTGGAAGCGGGCAGGTTAGAGTTGTTCATGGATGAGCCAAGTCAAGATGACGCGCTCTGGCATGGAGAAAAGCCTACACGAGATGAGGTGGGTCAGCTAATTGGGGCAAATGTAGCTTACCCGATGAGCGATTTGTGGACGCGCGCTTATGGATGCGCCACAATTCCAGTCCAAGATGTCATCGTACAGCAACAACAGTCGAATCTGTTCAACCGCTGGTTGTTTTCGGCAAAGCATCTGAGTTGGATCGATTGGGAATTAGCTTATGCGATTGTCAAGTTGCGACTGTGCCACGATGAAGGAGCGATCGCAGAAATTCGCAAAGCCATAGCGACGACGATAGAAGCCCATAAAGCGGGAATGTCTGCATCCCCAGGCGCTAAAACCGAAGCCGAGATCCGGGCGGCAATGGAGCGCGTCATCATCGCAAATAACATGACAACGGCGTATTCCAGCATCGTCACGGTTCAGGGCGAAGTCCTCCACAACGAACACTATTCTAACTCAGTCCATCACGGCGAATTGCTGCTGGCTGATGTAGGTGCTGAAACGCCGATGGGATGGGCATCTGATGTCACCCGCACTTGGCCTGTTTCTGGCTGGTTTTCTCCTTCTCAACGCCAAATTTACGAGGTTGTACTGGCGGCGCACGATGCAGCGATCGCTCAAATCCGCCCCGGCGTAGAATATCAAGACATTCACATGAGAGCCGCGACTGTCTTAACGGAAGGATTGGTGAATTTAGGTATCCTCAAAGGTGAGGTGGAAGAGTTGGTGGAAACAGACGCCCACGCGATGTTCTTCCCCCACGGCATCGGACATATTTTGGGATTGGATGTCCACGATATGGAAGATTTGGGAGATTTGGCAGGGTATGAGATGGGGAGGACTAGGAGCGATCGCTTTGGTTTAAAATACCTCCGTTTAGACCGCCCCTTAAAAGCAGGAATGATAGTCACCATTGAACCCGGTTTCTATCAAGTTCCGGCAATTTTAAACTACCCAGATCGACGTGCCAAATATCAAGATGTGGTCAATTGGGAGCGTTTAGAACAATTTAGCGACGTGCGCGGAATTCGCATCGAAGATGACATTCTAGTCACAGAATCCGGGTGCGAAGTATTAACCGCAGCACTGCCAACCGATCCATCCACCATCGAGCGCATGGTTAGAGGTTGGTAAAGTACCTACACTGCCCTAACGGGTCTGCCATCAGGGTAGGTGTAGGCTTCCCAACTCATTGGGAATTGCCTCGGTCTTCGTCGATTTTTTACGTTCAGGAAACTTCGGTCTTACATCCCCTCGTTGAGCAGAAGCGCTAGTTCCTAACGGCAAAAGTCGCAATCCTTCATTTCTAATATTAATTGCCACATTTATGTCTCTGTCATGTAACTTAAGACAGTGCGGACAATCTACAAACCTTACGCCCAATGAATCATACCCATTTTGTAGCATTGGGATTGGTAGTAGAGTCTCACTACAAAGCTGAGAAGACGGGAAGAAGCGATCTACCTCTTGATAGACGTGTCCAAATCTCTGGGCTTTGTATTTAAGCATGGTTAAAAATCTCCCCCATCCTTGGTCACTTATCGATTTCGCCAAAGCCAAATTAGGGTTTTTACTCCCATCCCTCTAGAAGATTATCTACTTCTTCTTTTCTGTTCCTTTGTGTTCTACTCTTCCAGAAGCCGAAGAAAGCGTCTATCGCGTCTAATTCGCTACCCTTGAATCGCTAAGCGCATCCGCTTTTCTTCGCTGCCGCTAACGCGGTTCATTCAATACAAATTCTTCCGGTGGAAAGGGAGTAATATCAAGTCCGGTTGCACCGGACTTGTATAGTGGGGGTGTAGTAGATCGATAGTGCGATCGCACAGTTATGGGCAAGCGTCTGGTCATCGAACCACATCTTTCAGTAGAAGAACTAGAGATGCGTTACCGTCGCGCATCTAACCCCATAGAGCGGACTCGGTACCAAATTATCTGGCTGAAAGCCCTCGGATTTGGTACCGAAGAGGTGGTTTCAGTGACAGGTTACTACCGAGATCGAATACGTAGAATTGCCCGTCGTTATAACCTTGAAGGCCCACAGGGATTAATAGATCGCCGCCGTGTTCATTGTGGTCGAGAGCCAATATTGTCAGACATTGAGCAAGCATACTTAGGGCAAGCACTTTCGGGATTGGCTCCAGATGGCGGATTGTGGAATGGGCGTAAAGTAGCTGATTGGATGGCGCAATTAAAGGGACAACCTGTTCATCGGCAGCGCGGATGGGAGTGTTTGCGACAGATGAATTTCAGACAACGGATACCCCGACCACAGCATGACGCAGCCGATCTGGATCGACAACAAGCATGGAAAAAAAACTAGATCGGGAACGAAAGCGACTACAGGCCAATTATCCGGCAGCTGAGGTAGAAGTTTGGGCAATGGATGAACATCGATTGGGACTCTCTCCCAGTACAGCGCCGTGTTTGGGTGCAACTTTCTTGAACAGCCAACCGCCGCAGTTAACTGGCGTTACCAATGGTTATGGCTCTATGGCTTTGTTCATCCTGAATCTGGAGAAACTTATTGGTGGATTTTGCCCAAGGTCAATATAGAGCTATTCAACCGCGTTCTAGCAGATGCAAGCGCAACATTTTGGTGTAGGCCAAAACAAGCGAATTATTTTGGCTCTCGACCAAGCGGGTTGGCACATCAGCGACCAAGTACAAATCCCTGAAGGAATTCACTTGGTATTTATCCCTTCCCACTCGCCAGAATTACAACCAGCCGAGCGTTTGTGGCCTCTAACCAATGAACCCATTGCTAATCGCTCATTTAAGTCTTTGGATGAGCTAGAAGAATTGTTATTTCATCGCTGTCGTAACTTGCTCAGTCAGCAAGACTTGATTTCCCATTTAACTTTCTTTCATTGGTGGCCAAGAACTATTGGTGCTACGGGTTGCGATCGCAAGCCCACTATACAAGTCCGGTGCAACCGGACTTGATATAACCATGTTTTTTACTGCCAAGCTTTCTACACAAATTACTTGGTTTTCGTATGCTCGGACAGCGAGATAGCTTGTGTAATCTGATGATTTATCACCTGATTCGTGACAGCTTAAGAAAGTAGAACTTTTGTCAACGAGTAAAAATGCTTAATTTAACTCGGCTGCTCAGGAGAATCTCTTCTGGTCGGGAAGAGGGAAAATGCAATCACTGATTGCATTTTCCCTCTTTATATGATGCTAGTTCTCACGCGATCTAACGAATCGCTTGATTAATTTGCTATAATAAATAAAATAGTTCCACTAATTCAAAAATATATGTCAGGGTTCTCTCGTTGAGCGGCAAGCCCATGCCTAGAAGGCAGGGGCTTGCTGGTTGACTCACCTGACCAGACTACACGTTTAAGGCAAGAGTTAAAAGACCCACTTCAGGATGCTTGCTAGTTCTGAACTCTGGAACCGAACGATTAAACAGGCTTACGGAGAATAAACCAGTGTCGTTTGGATAGTTACCGACCTTAAACATTGTCGTTCGCGCAGCGTGCCGGAGGCATTAGCAAACATTACCTGTAAAAAGGATGCAGCAATGCAAAATTACGTATTTGTTCTAGACACCAACTTTCAACCGCTCAATCCCGTTTCTCCAAAACGAGCAAGAGAGTTGCTGACCAAGCAAAAAGCAGCAGTGTTCAGAATGTATCCGTTCACGATTATTCTTAAACACGCACTTCCAAATCCTCTACCAAAATCACTCACCATCAAATTAGACCCTGGTTCTAGATTTAGTGGAATTGCAGTTCTAGATGGAAAGAATGTCATTTGGGTTGCCGAATTAGAACATCGAAGTTGGCAAATTAAAGATTCGCTCTTAACAAGACGGTCATTACGTCGTAGTCGTCGTAATCGCAAAACTCGATATCGTCAAGCCAGATTTAATAACCGCAAACGCAAACAAGGGTGGCTAGCTCCATCATTGATGCACCGCGTTTTAACTATTGAGACTTGGGTAAAACGGCTTTGTCGCTATGCCCCAATCGCATCAATTGCAATGGAGTTAGTCAAGTTTGACGCTCAGAAATTGCAAAACCCAGAAATTGATGGTGTTGAGTATCAACAAGGTGAATTGGCTGGGTATGAGGTGCGGCAATACCTGCTAGAAAAATGGGGACGCAAATGTGCTTACTGCGATAAAGAACGTGTACCACTTCAAATCGAACACATCCATCCCAGAGCGAAAGGAGGTAGTAACCGAGTCAGTAATCTCACTTTGTCGTGCGAGCGATGCAACACCAAGAAAGGAACCAAATCTATAGACGAGTTTCTCAAAAAGGATGGTTCTAGGTTAGAAAAAATAAAACAACAAGCTAAGCAACCATTAAAGGATGCAGCCGCAGTCAATACAACTCGTTGGGAATTGTTCCGCACCTTAAAAAACATCCTACCCACCACAACGGGAACGGGTGGACAAACTAAATACAACCGAACAAAGCTTGAATTGCCCAAACAACACTAGATTGATGCGGCTTGTGTTGGAGATGTCGAGAAATTAAACCTAATGACTCAACAACCATTACGGATTAAATGTGTTGGATGGGGAACTCGCCAAATGTGCGGCACTAATAAATATGGTTTTCCAATTCGGCATAGAGAACCCAAACAAGTCCATTTTGGCTTCAAAACTGGCGACATTGTTAAAGCCGTTGTCACCACTGGAAAGAAGGTTGGCGAGTACGTTGGTCGAGTGCTGTGTCGTAAAACGGGCAGTTTTGATATTGCTACCAAAAGTGGTCGTATTGCAGGTATTAACCACAGATTTTGCTGGCCAATTCATCACAAGGACGGCTACTCGTATGCATTCTAAGATATTTGGACGGCGATTAAAATCGCCTTCGGGCTTCCTCCCCATGAATAGAATTCAGGGACTTCCGCCCTTTAAACCTGGTGATTTTTTAAAATGCCGGGAGCTTGAATAAAAGGATTGATACAGAAGGTTTGTTGTGCTTGGTTAGTGGATAGTTGAAACCCGTCCCGATTCGCACAACCGTTAAAAAAGCCCGTGACGAGGATTGAACTCGTGACCTCGCCCTTACCAAGGGCGTGCTCTACCACTGAGCCACACGGGCACTCTGCTTTTACAGTTGCAAATTCCAGATTCATCATCTAAAATCTACTGTATTTTGTGGTGGGCCGGGCTAGATTCGAACTAGCGTAGGCGCAAGCCAGCGGATTTACAGTCCGCCTCCATTAACCACTCGGACACCGACCCATATCGACCACGATTAATAATAGTAGCACAACAATTTTTGAGATGGCAAGGGGTTTGAGTAAATTAATTTTTGTGGCGGATGGGCGGCGAGCCGCCGGTAGTACGAGGACGCTGGCTGTGAGACTTCGCAGCACTCGAGGGCGATCGCGCCGGAAAATCGCTCTCGTCGTAGATTTCTCCTACCAGTTCTTCCAAAATATCTTCCAGGGTCAGCAGTCCCACCGTACCGCCGTACTCGTCCACCACGATCGCGATATGCAAGCGCCGTTGCAGCATCTCCTTGAGCAGATTAGCGACTCGTTTAGTATCCGGCACAAAAACTGGCAAATCCATCACCTCGGTTACCGAGCCATTGTCGTAACCTTCTTTCTGCAAAAATTTCAAATACTGAAGCGCGCGCTTGAGGTGAACAATTCCGGCAATTTGGTCTTTCGATTCTTCCTGCACCGGAATGCGGGAATACCCGGTTTCTAAACAAAGATTGACCAAATCCTGTAAAGTCGCGTCGCGGGAAATCGTCTGCATCTCAATCCTGGGTTTGACCAAATCCCGAGCGATCTTGCTATCGAGCTTCAAGGCTTTATTCAGCAAGGAGTGCTTATCCAAATCCAAATGCCCCTTACCGCCTAAAATTTCAATCATCAATTCCAGGTCTTTTAAAGACTCGCCCTCTTGAATTACAGACCCCTGAAACAGACGAATCACTCTCTGGGCAATTGTTTCAAACAAATAAATAACCGGCGACAAAGCTATTGAAAGCCAGTAAATCGGACGCACTACCAACTTAAAAACCGGCATTACATTGCCGATAGCCAAAGATTTAGGCGTCACTTCGCCAAAAATTAGTACCAGAAACGTCACTACGCCAGTAGCAATTCCAATTCCAGCATTACCCAACCACAAGGCAAATAAATTGCTGGTCAGAATCGCAGAAAAATTATTCACCAAGGTGTTGCACACCAAAAGCGTAGTAATAAACCTGCCTCTGTTTTCCAAAGCCAGGGTAAAAATCCGGCGGGTTTCTCCCTGCTCTTTAATCAGCGCCCTTAGTTTAAAATTATCGAGTCCTGTAATCGCGGTTTCAGACCCTGAGAAAAAAGCCGAAAGCAACAGCATCAATCCCAATACCGCGATATCGATCCAGATATTTCCCAAAAAAGCGCCGATTTCAGAGGTCGCCAGAAAGTATGACTGTAGAGGTAAATAAATCACAGCAAAGTATTAGGAGTCTGATGGGGAAGGTGGAGAAGGGGGGAAGAAATTGCTTCCCTATCTCCATCATCTCCCCATCTCGCATCGCTCAAATTAGTTCGCCTGTCTCTTGAAGCGAGTGGAGACGCCGATATATTCCCTCGCGGCGCAAGAGTTCGGTATGGTTACCCACTTCTACAATTCGACCGCTATCGAGAACTACTATTTTATCGGCTTCGCGCACCGTACTGAGCCGGTGGGCAATGATAATTGTAGTGCGAGTCCCCAGGATATCCTTCATGGCTAGCTGAATCGAGCGCTCGGATTCGTAGTCGAGGCTGGAAGTCGCTTCGTCAAAGATTAACACATCCGGCTCGACTAACAGCGCTCTGGCAATTCCCAAGCGCTGTCTTTGACCGCCAGATAGGCGCACCCCCCGTTCTCCCACTACCGTATAGTAACCTTGGGGCAACTGACGAATCACTTCATCAACTTTGGCAATGCGACAAGCTTCTTGCACTTGCTCAAACGGGACGTTGGGATTGCCGTAAGTCAAATTATCCAGCAGCGTGCCGTTAAAGATATCTACCTCCTGGTGGACAATTGCCAGCCGCCGCCGATAACCCGTAACATCCAAGGTGCGAATATCTTCACCATCGATCAGGATGCGTCCTTGGGTAGGTTCAAAATACCGGAATAGCAGTTTGACCAAGGTAGATTTACCCGATCCGGAACGACCTACTAAGGCTACAGTTTGATATGGTTCGATCAGCAGGTTGATATCTTCTAAAACCAGGCGTTCTTTGTCGTATCCGAAACTAACATCGGAAAATTCAACTTTGCCACTAAATTTGTAAGGCGACACTCTTTGGGCCGAAGCGCGATCTAAACTGGCTGCATCTAACCCTGCTTGTTGCTGCATAAATTCGTGATATCGCAGCATGGAGGCGTATCGCCTCGCAAAGGCTTCAGCGAAGATACAGATCGGTTCCACTTCCGCATAAGCCATGCTGGAAACGGTCAAAGTGGTAACGAAGTGTCCCAGGGAAATGCTTCCTCCTACAGTAGCAGCCAGCGTCAAACCAAGGATGAAAAAAACGCACATCCAGACGACGGTTCTTTGCCAGGTGGCTAGGTCGATGTAACCTCTGTGGATGCGATAAAGAACTACCTTTGATTGTCGATTTAAACGCCGCTGCTGGCGCGCGAGTTCTGTCGCTTCAGTGGCAAAGGCTTTGACGGTTTTGATGTTGGTGATGATTTCCGATGTGCGGCTGTCGGTACTTTCGCTGTATTTATCCAGTATTCGTTCGCGGTCGATCAGTCGTTTTAGCCCTTTAAGGCTAAAAGCGAGGATCAATACAAAGGATATTAGGAATAAAACTGCTATTCGCCACTCAATCAGCCAAATTACCGCAAAAATTCCCAATATTCGGCATAATTTAGGAATTAGCTGCCCTGCGATTTCGGGATAGCTCCACATGTGGTTGTCGAGTCCTCTGGCTATGCGTCCGGCAATCCGTCCGGGGTTGTGTTCGTCGTAAAATTCTAGGGGTAGGGTGAGGATTTTTTTCAGGGCTACCTCCGACTGGTCGCGCCGCGATCGCAATGCTATCTCCCAGTGAAACCACCACGATAGCCACACCTGTAACGGCGCTCTCATTACCGTCACCACAAATATCAATCCCATCAACACCGCTAAGGATAAATACTGATTGACAGAAATACCAGTTAATGCTGCAACGCGAGCGATCGCCCTTTGTATCCCAGCATCTACGGGTTGACCCGACAAAATGTTTAAAATCTGTCCAATTGCACAGGGAACTACCAAATCGACAATTTCAAAAATGCTGGCAGCTGCAATACTCAAGATGGCAGTCGTCCGGTAAGGCCGGAAGTAATCCACAAGATCCCGAAATTTAGCCATGACCCTGACTCGGAAATACGACTAATCTCAGCTAGTAGCGCGAGGTACTGCTGAGATTTTGTATTATAACGCATTACAATTTTGTAATAAGAGAGGGGTGGGTTTGTACCCGCCCCGCGTTGCAAGGGTCGTTAAAATCTAAAATAAATCTTAAATCAAAATGGGGAAATCTAATGGCAGATTCAGATAAAGGCGAATCTAGTAGCGATCGCACGAAAAACAAACCACCCCTGAGCCAAGAAAAATATGCACGCTTGAAAGCAGAAGCGCAAGCACCTTACCGAGGTTTAAGGCAATTTGTTTATCTAGCTTGCGGCGCTTCGGGATTTATCGGTGCATTTATATTCCTAGCCCAGTTAGCCGCAGGTCGAGAAGTTGGTTCGGCGTTGCCCAATTTTGCCTTGCAAGTCGGCGTTGTAGCGTTGATGGTTTGGCTATTTCGCTTAGACGGGCGATCTAGTCGAAAATAAAAAAAATTTCAAATTGCAGATGGAATTAAATCTGCAATCTGAAATCAGCAATTCCGAATCCTTATTTAACCCAAGTTGGTAGTTATCTCAAAACACTGGCTAATGGCTAATGGCTAATGGCTAATGGCTAATCTCACGAAAAATGATATATTAACTAGCTCTCGCAATTAGCAATTAGCAACTTGCGTTATTTATCAGCAACAGAGTAAGCAGCTGCTTTACCGTTACCGTTTGCCGATACAGGTTCTGGCGCAGAATAGGACATAGAACTGCTTAAAGGTTCCTTCCCATTGGATAAAACAATCGGTTCTTTGACGACTTCATCGCGCTGTTTGGTGATGATTTGTTTGTAGGTTGTCAGCGCCTGAGCCACGCATTGATCCATGTTGTAATACTTGTAGGTCGCCAACCTGCCGACAAAATAAACACCAGGCGTTGCATCCGCTAATGCCTTGTATTTCTTGTAAAGTTCGGCATTTTCCGGACGCGGTACAGGGTAATAAGGATCGCCTTCAGCACGGGGGAATTCGTAAACAATGCTCGTCTTAGGATGCTCTTGTCCCGTCAAGTATTTAAACTCGGTGACGCGAGTATAAAGCTGCTCGTTGGGATAGTTTACAACGGGTGCTGGTTGATGCACGGGTTTATTCAACGTTTCGTGCTTAAAGTCTAGGGAACGGTAAGGCAATTTCCCGTAACGGTAATCAAAGTATTCATCCACTGGTCCGGTAAAAACGATTTCGCGGTACGGGATAAATTTTTGGATTTCGCGATAATCGGTATTTAACATTACCTTGATATTCGGATGGTTTAGCATGTTTTCAAACATGCGGGTAAAACCATACAAAGGCATTGCTTGATAGGTATCTGTAAAATAGCGATCGTCGCGGTTAGTGCGAGTGGGAATGCGAGCAATAACTGATTTGTCGAGTTCAGATGGATCGAGCCCCCACTGCTTGCGGGTGTAGTTGCGGAAGAATTTTTCGTAAAGTTCCCGCCCAACTTTACTGACTACCACATCTTCTGAAGTGCGGATATATTCTTTCGGTTCGGCAACCGATTTGAAAAAATCTTCAACTTGGAATGAAGTCAAATTAAGTCCGTAGAGTTTGTTAATCGTATCGAGATTAATCGGAATTGGCAACAATTGACCGTCTACGCTGGCAAGAACGCGATGTTCGTAGGGACGCCAAGCGGTGAATTGAGAAAGGTACTCAAACACATCCCGCGAGTTGGTATGAAAGATGTGCGGGCCGTATTTATGAATCAAAACGCCGTCATCGTTATAGTGGTCGTAGGCGTTCCCACCGATGTGGTTGCGCCGGTCAACAACCAAGACTTTTTTACCTGCTTGGCTTGCCAATCTTTCGGCAATAACGCTGCCAGAGAAACCTGCACCTACAATTAAGTAATCGAACATTGGAACACCTCGTTTGGTAATAGGTAATGGCGTTCCCAGGCAGAGCCGTGGGAACGAGGGTAATCGGTAATCGGTAATCGGTGATGGTTAGTTGTGTATGGACGGGTTTCACCACTAAGATAATTGCTATAAACCCGCCCCATCGGCTTTTAGTTGCCAGATACCATTCATCCGTGTATCCGCGTAAAAAATCCGCGTCTTCAGGTCTTTTTCACGCTAATTTGGGACTCGATTAATTGATTCATTTGCGCCCAAGTGCGATCCCAAGAATTATTTGCCAAAAAGGCATCTACTCGACTCAGCCATCCAGATGTTTCGGGATTGCGAGCCATAACTTTTTCAACAGCGGCAACGAAATCTTCTACCGTGTCGGCAATTTCAACTAACCCTTCTTGTCCGTAGGGGCGCACGACATCGCGAATCGAGGTAGAAACAACAGGTTTACCTGCGGCTAGATATTCGGGTGTTTTGGTAGGACTAATAAAGCGCGTTGATTCGTTGCGGGCAAATGGCAGTAACGCGACATCCCACCCGGCGATATACGCAGGTAATTCTTGATACGATTTGCCCCCAAGATAGTGAATATTTTGGGGGCGTGGTAAAATCTCTGGATCGATTTTGACAACTGGGCCGATAATGACCAGATGCCAATCTGGTCTTGCTGCGGCGATTCCAGCTAACAGTTCGATGTCCATCCGTTCGTCGATGACGCCAAAAAAGCCAAGGCGAGGATGGGGAATATTTGCTTGATCTGTGGGATCTTCGGTTAAAGTTCTTGCTTGAGCAAAATGGGGTACGTCGATGCTGCTGGGAAAGGCGTAGACGTTGGGATGGCGATCGCGTTTGGCTTCGTAAAGGCTTTGTCCGCCGGTATATACTAAGTCTGCACGCTGGAGCAGTTCCACTTCCCTTTCTCTTAAGATGGGTGACGCGCCTTTAAATGCCGACAGTTCGTCCATGCAGTCGTAGACAACTACCTGGGGTTCTAGGTGGCGCGTGAAAGGAATCGCCATCGGCGTGTAGTACCAAAGGATGTAGTCTTGGATCTGCTGTTGTTGAAACAGTTCGTCTAAAAGGGATTTTTGCGCTGCGATCGCTTCTTCTTCACTCAATCCTTCCGGCAAATGCGGCACTACCACACATACGCCACTTTCGCACTTGCCGATCTCCAATCGTCCCGATGAATTGTTGGCATTAAAAATCGGCTCTTCGATTAAGAAAACGCGCCGCTCTTTGGCACAGCGACTTAAAAGATGTTGCGGTCTTTGATACACGAAATTCCATCGCAAATGACACAAACACACCAGAGCCGCTGGCAACTGTGCGTTGGATGTGCCTAAATCTGCTTTCGACATCTGCTGTTTTTCCGATTCCACCTCCATTGCAGCTACCTGACTGACTGAGTTGTTAATTTTTGCTTCTTGTTCAAACATATTGCTTTTGGGAAACCATTTATTCGATTGGTTTAACAGGTCTATTGACTTGGATGCCTATTAAAAGCCATGAAAAACCCAGGCTGGCTTGTTTAATAACCTCCTGATGGTGTAACGCAAGCTTTGGTTTGGCTATCATCCTAAAGATAGGTATTAGCCCTTGACTGCTCTACCAAAAGAGTTAACCGCTTGCAACTCTTTATTAAAAATTACGATGATTTTTTGCTTCAGTCTTCTACCGAGGGAAGTAATTTTTTGGTTTTTTGCACGAAAACTCATCCTAGAGTCATAAAAATTAGGTGACTTGCATCGGCAAAGTATACAATTAACAATCAGTTGAGGCGCTGCGCCTTGAAAATATTTTATAATCGTAGCAAAAATATTTTTTTTGAGGTTTTGTCAGCGGTTATTATATTTGTATTCACTATTACAAACTTATTTGACAGCTAGTTATTCTTACTTACGATAGATGAAAAAAATCACTCAACCGAGTTATACATTTAACATCTTCTTATCATGTTTTAACTAAGGCTATGTCAGGCAAGAATACCTAGTGTCTAAAGATTGTTAGCGGTATTGGTGCAGAATTAAATTCATTTTGAATACCGCTATTAGTTTGTGAGTTGCGAGCATAGCCACGGCGGTTCAAATCATTAATAGTTGAAATGAGGTCAGTGAAATGAAGACGATCGTAGATATGAATATTATCACTCCAGTGGTGAAGTTTCCCAAGGTTTTCGATAGTGCAACTGCGAGTCAATTTCATCGAGAAATTGAAAGAATTATTGAGGGTGGATTCAGTACGGTCTTGATCGACCTCAAAGAAGTTGCTTGTATTACCAGTTCTGGCTTACTCGCTCTAGTGTTAGCATTCAAAACCGTTCGGGATGCGGGTAGACAACTTTTTATCTGCTCGATGAACGAGCAAGCCAGAATATTGTTTGAACTCACTGGTTTGGATCAAGTTTTTGAGACGTTTTCTAGTTAAGGCAAGTTGCTAATTGCTAATTGCTGATTGCTAATTGTAAAACTCACATCTTGCACCCTGGCTAAACCTTAGTTTCTTGCAAATAGCTAAACTTGAAAGCCTTGATTTTTTGTCAAGAAACCGTTCGGACTTCGGCGTGAGCGAAGTCCGAAGTCTGAGCGATCGCCGAATGTCGCTGACAAAAGCCCGGGTTTTCCAGGCTGGTTGAGAATCGTGCAAGATCTGAGAACAGCTATGTAATTTAGCTTTTTCAGCTCATCAATAATTTGTCGATCGGCAATCGGTAGTAGGGTAAGCAATCTCTGCCCTACTATTTTTTTACTTGTATAAGCAAACTCTTCTGTATCAAGGATCAAGCAAACTCATCAATAATGAAGGTTAATTTTTTTGTAAACTTACTTAAAGTTGTTTATTATCTGTTACTAATTGATAGAATAGAAATATAACCTGGGGTAGATGTTTTTATGCAATCATTAGGCAAGTGGCTGGAAAATTGTTACGTGAAGGAGACCGCCGAGCCTGCTATCGGCGTTAGTTCTTCAAGAGCGGCCTATCCGCGTCCGCAGTTGCAGCGATCGCATTGGCTGTGTTTGAACGGTGCGTGGAAATTTACCTTTGACGACGTGGGTAAGTACGCGCAACCCAACGATATTTCTGATTGGAATCATACAATAGAAGTTCCCTTCGCTCCGGAAACTGCCCGTAGCGGCATTGGGGATACGGGATTTCATCCCAATTGCTGGTACGAACGCGAATTTGACGTACCTGAAGGGGAAGGTCGGGTATTGCTCCACTTTGGGGCTGTAGATTATAAGGCAAGAGTTTGGGTAAACGGTCAATTTATCATCGAACACGAAGGCGGGCATACCCCGTTTAGTGCAGATATTACACCAGTTTTAAATCCTCATGGGCGTCAGCGAGTCACCGTTTGGGCAGAAGATGACCCCCATGAATTAGCAAAACCGCGCGGTAAGCAAGATTGGCAGCGCGAGCCACACAGTATTTGGTATCCTCGCACGAGCGGGATTTGGCAAACAGTTTGGGTTGAGCGCGTTCCCAACACGTATATAAATCGTATCCGCTGGACGCCGCAATTTGAACGCTGGGAAATTGGTTTTGAAGCGTTTGTGGCGGGTGAATTTAAAGATGGCACGCAAATAAAGGTAAAACTGACAGCAGGTTGTCAACTACTGGCGAACGATACTTATGAAGTAATTCACGGGGAAATTCATCGCCGGATTGCCCTGTCTGACCCCGGTATTGATGACTACCGCAATGAATTATTGTGGAGTCCGGAAAAACCGACATTAATCGATGCTGAGATTGAACTATGGCACGAGGGTAAATTGCTGGATGAGGTGAAGTCTTATACAGCAATGCGGACGGTGAGCATACAGCGCGATCGCTTCATGCTCAACGGTCGTCCCTACTACCTGCGTCTGGTTCTAGACCAAGGATACTGGCCCGATACCCTGATGACGCCACCCGATGATGAAGCAATTCAACGGGATGTGGAATTAGTTAAAGCAAT
The DNA here is from genome assembly GCA_003486305.1 of Cyanobacteria bacterium UBA11371. Lineage (GTDB taxonomy): Bacteria > Cyanobacteriota > Cyanobacteriia > Cyanobacteriales > Aerosakkonemataceae > Microseira. The sequence continues at coordinate 1,052 of DNGJ01000208.1, read as the reverse complement.
GGGCTTTAACGGAGTACGCAAGCACCAAAAGATAGAAGATCCGCGCTTTTTATATTGGGCAGATGTCCTCGGTTTGCTAGTTTGGGAAGAAATGCCCAGCGCTTACAGGTTTACACCCAAAGCGGTAGAACGACTGACCAAAGAATGGACTGAAGTCATCGAGCGCGATGCTAGCCACCCGTGCATCGTAGTGTGGGTTCCGTTTAACGAATCTTGGGGCGTACCGAATTTAGTTGAAACCCCGGCGCATCGAAATTGTGTCCAAGCGCTGTATCATTTGACCAAAACTTTAGACTCGACTCGTCCGGTTGTTGGTAACGATGGTTGGGAAAGCGTGGCGACTGATATTCTCGCTATCCACGATTACGATAACAATCCCCGCAGTTTGGCAAAACGCTACGGTCCTCAAGTTAATTTAACCGAATTGTTCGCTCACAAGCGCCCCGGAGGTCGCATCCTGACTTTGGACGGACACCCCCATCGCGGACAGCCAATCATGTTAACTGAATTTGGCGGTATTGCTTACGCTGAACGCAATAACCCCGATGGGGATAAAGTGTGGGGCTACGTTCGTTCGTCTAACATATCTGAGTTGCAAATGCGGTATACCGGGCTACTGAATGCGGTGAATAAAGTAGAATTATTCAGCGGCTTCTGCTATACCCAATTGACAGATACGTTCCAAGAAGCCAACGGGTTATTATACGCCGACCGGACGCCGAAGTTTCCGCTCGAAGCGATCGCAGCTGCAACTTTAGGCTGGACTATCCGCGAGGAAGATGTCATCCCCCCGCCTGTTGAATCAAAATTACCGGAAGCTGAGTTTTTCCCAGCAAATCGGTAATAGGTAATGGGTAATGGGTAATGGGTAATAGAAAAAGTCCTACCCATTACCAATTACCAATTACCAATTACCAATTACCAATTACACTTCACCAATGACCATATTTCAGAGTTTCTTCATGGGTGGATTTGAATGTTCCACCCATCATACACGTTCGGGTAGGCGCTTAGATGTCGTTGCTTCTACCTTCCACGATCAATTTGTTGCC
>DNGJ01000207.1 GCA_003486305.1 Cyanobacteria bacterium UBA11371 | reverse complement strand
ATTCCCCTCTCCGAACAAAAGCGACTCTCCAACGTAGCAGTCGATGCGATCTTCGATAGCGTTTCCGTCGCGACGACGTTCAAGGAAAAGCTGGCGAAAGAAGGCGTAATCTTTTGTTCCATCTCCGAAGCATTGCAGGAACATCCAGAATTAATCCAGAAATATTTGGGTAGCGTTGTTCCCATCGCCGATAATTATTTCGCCGCGCTTAACTCGGCAGTATTTAGCGATGGTTCGTTTGTTTATATTCCCAAAGGCGTCCATTGTCCGATGGAATTGTCCACCTACTTCCGCATCAATACGGGAGAGTCGGGACAGTTTGAACGCACCTTAATCGTCGCCGAAGATGACAGTTACGTGTCTTACTTGGAAGGTTGTACCGCCCCCATGTTCGACACGAATCAATTGCACGCCGCTGTAGTGGAATTGGTTGCTTTAAATAACGCCGAAATTAAATATTCGACGGTGCAAAACTGGTACGCAGGCGACGAAAACGGCAAAGGCGGAATCTACAACTTTGTCACCAAGCGCGGATTGTGCCAAGGCGTCAATTCCAAGATTTCTTGGACGCAGGTTGAGACGGGTTCTGCGATTACTTGGAAATATCCCAGTTGCGTGTTAGTGGGCGATAATTCGGTTGGTGAATTCTACTCGGTTGCGCTTACCAATAACAAGCAACAAGCCGACACCGGGACGAAGATGGTACATATCGGCAAAAATACCCGCAGCACGATTATTTCTAAGGGTATTTCTGCTGGTAATTCCAAGAATAGCTATCGCGGCTTGGTGAAATTTGGCCCCAATGCTAAAGGCGCGCGCAACTATTCTCAATGCGACTCGATGTTGATTGGAGATAATGCCCAAGCGAATACTTTCCCCTATATCCAAGTACAAAACAACACGGGTAAAGTAGAACACGAAGCCTCTACTTCCAAAATTGGGGAAGAGCAATTGTTTTATTTTGCTCAACGAGGCATTTCCGCAGAAGATGCTATTTCAATGATGATTAGCGGCTTCTGTAAAGATGTATTCAATCAATTACCGATGGAATTTGCCGTAGAAGCTGACAAATTGTTGAGCCTGAAATTAGAAGGCAGCGTAGGTTAATTCTACCCCACTCCCTCGTTCCCAGGCTCCCGCCTGGGAACGCATTCAAGAGGCTCTGCCTCGGTTTAATTGAACCGATTCATACCAAATCCGCTTTCATCACCCCTTTTATGCCGAACGACTAAAGTCGCGGCTACACAAACAAAGCCCGCCTTCGCGGGCTATAAAATAAGGGGGGTTTACTAGCCAGATTTGATATCAGACGCAGAGAAGAGAAGAAAGAGAAGATTTGAACCACGAAGACGCAAAGGACGCGAAGGAAGAAGGGAAGAAAGATGATTAGAGAAAATAGTGAGGTTATCCTATCGGTGAGGGATCTCACTGCGGATGTAGATGGAAATCAGATTCTTAAAGGTGTGAATCTGGAAGTGAAGGCGGGAGAAATCCACGCGATTATGGGGTTGAATGGTTCTGGAAAGAGTACTTTGTCTAAGGTTTTGGCGGGGCATCCTGCTTACGAAGTGACGGGTGGCGAGGTGATTTTCCAAGGGCAAAACCTGTTTGAAATGGAACCGGAAGAAAGGTCGAGGGCAGGAGTGTTTTTGGCGTTCCAATATCCTCTGGAAATTCCGGGCGTGAGCAATTTGGATTTCTTGCGGGTGGCTTATAATTCCCATCGCAAGAGTAAGGGATTGGAAGAATTAGATGCGTTTGATTTCCAAGATTTGGTTGAACAAAAGCTGGAATTGGTAAAGATGAATTCCAGCTTTTTGGGGCGGAGTGTAAATGAAGGCTTTTCCGGTGGGGAAAAGAAGCGGAATGAAATTCTGCAAATGGCTTTATTAGAACCGAAGTTAGCCATCTTAGATGAAACGGATTCTGGTTTAGATATCGACGCGCTGAAAATCGTTGCCAATGGGGTGAACGAATTGGCAAATGCTGAGAATGCGATGTTAGTTATTACCCACTATCAGCGGTTGTTGAACTATATCGTTCCCGATTACGTTCACGTGATGGCAGATGGGCGAATTATTCACACGGGAACGAAGGAATTAGCGTTGGAATTGGAAGAGCGGGGTTACGATTGGGTATTGCAAGAAAGTGCGGCTGAGGTGACGGCGTAATGAATACAAAAGTTGCCTCTCGCGATACTTATTTGCCAGAGTTAGTTAATCAATGCCGCAAGCTGGGAAAGGCGAAGCGGGAAGCTTGCGCCCACGGTTTAAAAGACGTGCGCGATGCTGCTGTTGAATATGTCCTGGAAAGTAAATTTCCTACTACTAGGGATGAGGAATGGCGGTTTACCGATATATCCGAAATTTTGGATATTCCTTTCCAAGTTCCCGATGTGAATCGCGAATCTTCCCTCAAATTATCCGATCTGACTTTACCTGTGAGGGATAAGAATGCGCTACCTTTGCGAATTGTATTCGTGAATGGTTATTATGTTCCCTCGCTATCATCGATAGATGCGTCGCTGTTGCCAACTTTGGGGATGGAATTTTTTGCTGGGAACTTAACCCAAGCACCGGGAAATTATAGCGATCGCTTCCGCGAATACCTCACCCAATCCCAAGAATACCACGACGTATTCGCGGGGCTAAATATGGCGGGGTTGGTTGATGCGGCGGTTATATACGTACCCAAAAATCAAGCAATCGAAACGCCCATCCACATCCTCTATATAGCGACACCTGGAGAGACACCAATCCTATCTTTACCCCACTGTTTAGTAATTGCCGAACCTGGTAGCAGTATCACCTTTGTTGAAGATTATACGGTTATCGGTAAAGGCGCGACTTTTACCAACGCAGTGACGCAAGTTTGGGTGGGAGAAAATGCTACGGTTAACCACACTCGCCTGCAACGAGAAAGCGGAGAAGCATATCATGTGGGGCTGAGTGCGATCGCCCAAGCCCGCGATAGTCGCTATACTTGTAATGCGATTAGTTTAGGCGGCAAAATATCGCGCCACAACCTAGAAATTTTGCAGACAGGCGAACAAACCGAAACCAATCTCAACGGTTTGACAATGATAGCTAACGAACAGTTAGCAGATACCCACAGCGCGATTAAACTTACCAAACCTCACGGCACAACTAACCAAATTCATAAGTGCATTGTCGCCGATAAAGCCCACGGCGTATTTAACGGTAAAGTATTCGTTCCCAAACCGGCACAACTCACCAACGCCGCGCAATTAAGTCGGAATTTGTTACTCTCCCCCAAAGCGAGAGTCGATACCAAACCCCAGCTAGAAATTACCGCCGATAACGTCAAATGTTCCCACGGGGCAACGGTTAGTCAGTTGGAAGATGATGAAGTCTTTTACCTGCAAAGTCGCGGATTAAATCAAGACGATTCCCGCAATCTTTTGATTAACGCCTTCGCCGCCGAAATCTTAAATCGACTTCCAATTGCCTCCCTGCGAGAAACCCTCTATTCTGCCGTAAACTTAATGAAACGGTAATCGCTAATGGCTAATGGCTAATGGCTAATAAAAAAACATTAAACCATTAGCAATTAGCAATTAGCAATTAGCAGTTAACAATTACCAACCACCCAACCATGACTGTTACCAAAGAAAAAACTCTTGCCGATAAAGTCCGTGCTGACTTCCCAATTTTGCACCAAGAAGTCAACGGCAAACCTCTCGTTTATCTCGACAACGCCGCCACCTCTCAAAAACCTTTGGCGGTGCTAAATGCGATTAAAGACTATTACGAACAATATAATTCCAACGTCCATCGCGGCGTCCATACCCTCAGCGCCAAAGCGACAGATGCTTATGAAGCTGCGCGAGTAAAAGTAGCTAAATTCGTTAACTCTGCTTTAACAGAAGAAATTATATATACCCGTAACGCTTCCGAAGCAATTAACTTAGTCGCTTATGCTTGGGGAATGACAAACCTCCAGCGGGGAGATGAAATTATCCTCACCGTAATGGAACATCACAGCAACTTAGTTCCCTGGCAATTTGTCGCCCAAAAAACCGGCGCGGTGTTGAAATTTGTCGAACTGAATCAAAACGAAGAATTCGATTTAGAACAGTTCAAAAAACTCGTATCCGATAAGACAAAATTAGTCTCCACCGTGTATGTTTCCAACACCTTGGGATGCATCAATCCGGTGAAAGAGATTTGCGCGATCGCTCACCATTACGGTGCCAAAGTATTAATTGATGCCTGCCAAGCCGCGCCCCATATGCCCCTAAACGTGCAGGATATCGACTGCGATTGGCTTGTAGCTTCGGGTCACAAGATGTGCGGCCCCACCGGGATTGGCTTCTTATACGGAAAACAAAATATACTGCGGGCAATGCCGCCGTTTTTGGGTGGCGGCGAAATGATTGCGGATGTGTTTTTAGAGAGATCTACCTATGCCGATATTCCCCACAAATTTGAAGCGGGAACACCTGCTATTGCAGAAGCGATCGCGCTCGGTGCCGCAGTAGATTATCTTACTAACATCGGCATGGACAAAATTCACGCCTACGAAGCCGAATTGACCGCATATTTATGCGAGAAATTGCAGCAAATTCCCGACATCCGAATTTACGGGCCAAAACCAGATCAAAATGGAGAAGGAAGAGCCGCACTCGCTGCATTTACTGCGGGAGAAGTTCATCCTCACGACTTGTCCACAATGTTAGATCAGTCTGGGATTGCGATTCGTTCTGGGCATCATTGTACGCAACCTTTACACCGTTATTTAAATGTTGCGTCTACTGCGAGGGCGAGTTTGTATTTCTACAATACGCGGGAAGAAATTGATGCGTTTATTGTGGCGTTGAAAGAAACAATCGACTTTTTTGGTGGGATGTTTGGTTAATCGGTAGGGTGGGAATTACCCACCCTACCCCTGATAGTTGCAGACACATTATCGTATATTTACTGATGTAAAATAATTTCTTTAGCTTAAAAATGTAATATAGAAAAACTTACTTACTGTTATCCTGGACATAAAAATTATGCTCCGAGAAGTTTTGATGGTCGTGCAAGGAATTTATATATGGTATCAGAAAGGTTATAATCCAGAACGTTTAGAGGGCAATATACTATCCATATTTCAAAGTTTTAAATCCGCGTATGACTCTAAAAATTTAAAGGAACTGAGTCGTGTAATCTCAGATTCATATTCAGGCTCTTTCTCTTCAGCTAAAAGTAAAGATGACCTGCTTCAAGCATTCAAATACACTTTTGATTCACTTCCGAGCTTAGTCAATATAAATTTAACTATAAATGTGTACCAAATTGTTGAGGATAGTGGAGAATCGTTCAAATCAATTGTAGATTTTAAAAGTAATTTAACTTTATTATTGGTGCCTTTTCAGTCATTGGACTCTGGACGATTATACGTCGAAGCACGCCCAGACAATCCTTATGGAATATGGAAAATTACAAGTATTGATATAATTAATGACTAAAACAATTGGGTTGGCTGAAACAAGATTGCTTAAATAACCT
>DNGJ01000250.1 GCA_003486305.1 Cyanobacteria bacterium UBA11371 | reverse complement strand
TCAGCCGGGACTGTTTGTCCGAGATATCTATGATGCCGTGTCCCTACGCAACGACAGAGTGAGGTTTTTTTATTATGGGCAATTCAACGGACATGATATCAGATCGTCTCGGTTTGCATTTTAATTAGGAATCAACCAGTTGTTATATTATGTGCGGTAGCTTTGGTTATGTATAATTTTTTATCTTGTAGGGGCGGGTTTTACCAATCAATCCGTGGAGGGCACGAGATATGTCGATAAACCCTTCCTTAGCTGACTATTTGACCTTAACCCCGCTGGCGCAACCAAGAGAGGCGCAAGTAACGACAATTTCGGTGCCTGTGGAGATTGGAACGGCTAAAATTTTGTTTCGCTCTCAATGCGGAATTGAGCGATCGCCGAGTGAAGTACCTTGATATTAGATGCTTGGAGCGATCGCTAACATTACCATGCCAAATAAAAAAGAAAACCCTGGCTGTGGATGTGCTAATATTCCAATTTCATTGCTCGTAGTTTTGTTAGGTCTTGGTTATTGGGGCTTTACCAATCTAGATCGACTAAATATCGGCAAACTTTTACCTGAAAGCATCAGTAAATTTCTGCCTATTAATCAACAACAACCGGCGCCAAATTTTACTCCTGCACCCCAGCCTCCCGTAGCAGTTGCCAATGATGCTCCTCCACAAGTAATTCCAACTAAAACACCAACAAGCAAACCACAAGCTTCACCTTCACCTGTCACCCCTGCTTTCTCGGCATCACCTCAAACGCCTTGGGAGCAAAAACAAATCAGGGGAATATACTTAAGTCGCTATCAAGTGACGAATAATGCTAGCGAACAAACAATTCGCGAACGAGTTCGTTACTATCGCCAACAAGGCATAAATACAATTATTCATGGCGTTTGGGGCAATGGCTGCACGATGTATCACAGCGAGGTGATGCAGCAAACATTCGGATTCAAAAGTTGCCCCAACCAATTTCAAGAGCAATGGTTAGATTGGCTGATTGACGAAGCGCACAAGCAGGGAATGCAAGTCCACGCCTATTTTGAGAAAGGAATTAAAATCGATAAAAATAGCCCGATTTTTGACCTAGCAATTGCTAAAAAATGGGTAGTGCCGGGAGTTGATAGAACCTACCCTGGGATCGAACATTACGTACTAGATGTCGAGATTCCAGAAGTTGCCGCTCTATTCAGAAAAATCTCAGTCGAGTTCGTCAAAAAGTATCCCAAGATCGATGCAGTGCAGTGGGATGATTATCTGGGATACCATGCTGAATTACCCGGAAAAGTCGATCGGACTACTCATTTAACTAATTTTGTGCGACAAATGAGAGCGGATATCAAAAAAGTGAATCCGAGGGTTAGCTTCGATCTTTGCCATCACAATCCTTATTGGGGTAAGCGTTATTTTGCGGCTGATTGGGCAAATTGGGGTGTTGACCGAGCTTTCATTCAGATTTATAACGATGCTAATTTTAAGCAAGAGCTAGAGTATGCTGTCAATTATCAGGGGGTTGCCATTTCCGATCAACAGTTAAATCGCTTACCAGAACTGATTGGCAATCCCAAAATTCAGAGTATTTTAGTGTTTCCTTCCGATGGAAAACCAGAACAGACTGCTGCTGCGGTCAAAAAGCTTATTTCATCAAATAAATAATAACTCAAGTTGCTAGCAAGGACGTTGCTAACTGCTAATTGCTAATTGCTAATAGAGCATTTTTACTCACAGCTTGCCATTAGCCATTAACCATTAGCTATTAGCAATTAGCTGCTATGCATGAGGTAACTAGCAGCTTGCGTTAATATAGGATCTTTACTGTGCAGTTGCTTCACCACGCAGCAGGGATGACCGGGACGTTGCCCCTACACAATATCTCGCCCGTGTCGTGTCAGTGCATCCAGACTACGCTAGGGTAGGAATTGAGATAAACTTTTGACTATGTTACCTGACAAACGCCCTGTCTTATTCTTGAGTGCGATCGCTTTGCTGCTAACCTCGCTGACTGCTTGCGCCAACAGTCCAAATAGCAAAAATTTGGAGCAATCTTTAGCAGCAGATCCTCAGTTGCAAGAAAACCCGGTTACTCTTGGTCAACCAGTAACCAATACTAATACCCAGCAGAACCAAACGCAAGTTCAACTACCTGGTGATTTTCCATCAGAAATTCCCCGCTATCCCAATGCAACTTTAAAGGAAGTGACGCAACAAGATGCTTCCCAATTAACGCGCTGGACTAGCGGCGATCCTACCAATATCGTGCAAAGTTTCTATCAAAAGGAATTTCAAAATAACAACTGGGAAATTGTCAGCCAACCCACTGCTGAAGATAGTTCATTAGTAGCGCGTCGCAATGATTTACAAGTGACGGTAAATATTCGACCCGCGCCAACTAATATAGCCACGCCTTCACCCAATCAAACTACAGCAACAACGGAATTTACTATTACCTATACCCGCAACAGCAGCGTCACAGCAACTGCAACGCCGACACCTTCCCCATCTCCAGAGGTTGCTAAAGATCCAACTCCATCACCCGAACCAGTCACTTCTACTAATACGGAATCGCAAGTTTTTGCTGATATTAATAACGCGCCAAAAGAGTTGCAATCCTACATTACCGACTTGGCACAATTGGGGGTATTAACTCCTAACCCAGCAGCAAAAACGAATCCTTCTAATACCAGCACCGAATTTGCACCGAATAAGATTATCAGCCGCCGCGATTATGCCAGTTGGTTAGTTGCTACAAATAATCGCATGTTTGCCAATAATCCGGCGAAACAAATTCGATTGGCAAATTCATCTTCTCAACCTGCATTTCAAGATGTGCCTCCCTCTCACCCCGACTTCGGTGCAATTCAAGGATTAGCTGAAGCGGGTTTAATTCCTAGTCCTTTATCTGGAGATAGTACCGCAGTATTGTTTCGTCCCGGCGCACCTTTGACGCGGGAACAAATGATACTTTGGAAAGTACCTTTAGATATTCGCCAATCTTTACCCAATGCTTCAGTTGATGCGGTGAAACAAACTTGGGGTTTCCAAGATGTGGGTAAAATTGACCCGAAAGCGTTAAGGGCAGTTTTGGCAGATCACCAAAATGCGGATGTGTCGAATATCCGCCGAGTTTTTGGTTTTACTACTTTATTTCAACCTAAAAGACCAGTGACTCGCGCCGAAGCAGCGGCGACGCTTTGGTATTTTGGCACCCAAGGGGAAGGAATATCGGCAAAAGAAGCACTGCAATTAAAGCGGATTGCAAATGAGTGAGGTACATCTTTGTTTGTGTAGCGGCACCCTTAAGGGTGCCGCTACACAAACAAAGCGATAACGCTTTCCCTTACGCGGCTGCAAGCCGCTGTAAAGCCGCAGTCTAATTAGCTAAAGAAACCCGGTTTTTTGGAAAAAACCGGGTTTCTGGGATAAAAATATATTCCCTTTGGTAGTTGTCAGGAAAATGGCATTTCCCCTAAGTTATTCCCAACTAAATGTGAGGGGAAAAATGTCAAGATTTGTTTGCAAAAGTTTAGGATTTATAGCCGTTGGTAGCCGGATGAGGTACACCTTCGTTTGTGTAGCGGGTGCATTAATGCACCCGCTACACAAACGAAGCCCAAGGGCTTTCCTTTACTCGCTGGCAATCCGTTGTAGTTTAGGTTTATTAGGTAACTTTTTGCTCGTTAAAAATATTGCGATCGCAACAGAACCTCTAGTTACAAATTCACTCGATCAAGTTACTTCGGTTTCCCAACTTTCGGACGTTCAACCAACAGATTGGGCTTTTCAAGCTTTACAATCTTTGGTAGAACGCTACGGTTGTATTGAAGGTTATCCCGACCGGACGTATCGCGGACAGCGCGCTTTGACTCGCTATGAATTTGCCGCTGGTTTAAATGCTTGTTTGGATAGAATTAACGAATTAATTGCAGCAGCAACAGCCGATTTACCAAGTAAAGACGATTTAGCCACTATCCGAAGATTGCAAGAAGAATTTGCCGCAGAACTGACTACGTTACGCGGTCGAGTTGATGCCTTGGAAACGCGAACAACAGCACTAGAAGCAAACCAATTTTCCACAACTACTAAACTAAGAGGAGAAGTTATTACTTATCTCGCCGATGCTTTTGGCGAAAATGCCAGCGATATTAACAATACTGCATTTGGGCATCGCACGCGGATTGATTTTGTTACTAGCTTTAGTGGCAAAGACAGACTGCGAACTCGCTTCCAAGCAACTAATTTAAGACTGTTGAATACGGGTGCGACGAAGGGTGGAAGTTTAGGGGAAGGTAGCGAAGGATTGACAGGTGAAACTCGCTTTACTCCCAGCAGCGTTTCTCAAGACAGCGATATTGTACTCAACCAATTAGAGTATCGTTTCCCAGTAGGAGATAGACTGAGAATTTATCTTGAAGCTAACACGATTGACCCGACTTATATCACCGATCCGATTAATCCATTTGCTGATACGGCTGCGGGTGCTATTACTAATTTTGCTCAAGTCAATCCGGTGTTCTTTCCGATTGGAAATCGGGCGGGTATTGGAGCTAATTTAGCAATTAGTAAAGCACTGAGTTTAGACTTTGCTTACTTGGGTGAAGATTCAACCGTGGGTGGGCCGAATAATCCAGGCGATGATTCGGGTATATTTAATGGCGGTTATAGTGCGGTTGCACAGTTAGTTTACAATTCTGGTCCGTTGAAATTCGGCTTACTTTACGTTAATTCTTACTCGCCCAGAAATGGGGTTGATACCCTCGCAGGTAGCAATGCGGCTAAAGTAATTGGTGCGGGACCAGTTGTGGGTAATTCTTATGGTTTCCAACTTAATTATCGCATTACTAGCGGTTTTGAATTAGGTGGATGGGTGGGTTATACGGCGGCTCGCGCACTTGTTGTCAGGGGTGATGCGGATGTATTAAACTATGGAATAACTTTGGCTTTTCCCGATTTGGGGGTGAAGGGAAATTTAGGGGGGATTGTAGTAGGAATGCAACCAAAACTGATAGGAACTAGCAACGATGCATTAGCCAGCGCGATTGGTTTACCTGACGGACAAAGGAGCGATCGCAACACCGGATTGCACGTTGAAGCGTTCTACAGATTTCAGATAAATGATAACATTTCTATCACCCCCGGTTTCTTTTGGCTAACCGCACCTAATCACGATGAACGCAATCCCGATGTGGTAATCGGCGTCGTTAGAACAAGCTTTGCTTTCTAGTTATAATCCTTGAATAAACCCGGTTTTTTCAACAATATCTTCGCCATTTTTGTCAAACGCCC
>DNGJ01000221.1:4772-18213 GCA_003486305.1 Cyanobacteria bacterium UBA11371 | reverse complement strand
TCGCCCCGCTTGTTTGTGGTTAGTTGTTTTCCCACTACTTCGTCGCTAACGTATGCATCCAAGACTTCACCGCGCCAGAAACCGCTGTATTTGTAGCGACGACATTCGGCATTTTTCAGACTCGACTGCAAAATCGGCCCCCAAAGCAGATACAAACCGGCGATAATTCCGAGTACGGAAAACAGTCCGTCGAAGTCGGGCAAGGCAAAGTGTAATAAATACAGCACTAGGGGGATTCCCACAGAAATTAATAGCCGCAATACCACATCGCGGGGCTTTCCCCAGGAGTACTTGTACTGGTTTCCTGTGGCGATGAGAGGGATGAGTTGTTCAAATTTTTCGCGGGTTAATGGGATAAGCATAGGGAATGGCTAATGGCTAATGGCTAATGGCTAATGGGTAATGGCAGTTTACCAATTACCTATTACCCATTACCTATTACCAACTTAGAGTATTTTTTCTAATCCATATACTAGGGATTGTATTTGCAGGACTTTGCGGATGGATAGTAATACTCCGGGCATGTAGCAGGAGCGATCGCTTGTATCGTGTCGCAGGGTGTACACTTGACCGGGTGCGCCAAATATCACTTCCTGATGCGCGATTAATCCGGGTAAGCGGATGCTGTGGATGCGAATTCCCTCACCGGCGACGCTACCCCTCGCACCGGCTAATTTTTCTTCTTCGTTGACGCTAGGCGGGTTGAAGGGTTTGCCCATTTCGGCTAACATCTGGGCAGTTTGAATTGCTGTCCCGCTGGGGGCGTCGGCTTTTTGGTTGTGGTGCAGTTCGATAATTTCCACGTGGTCGAAGTAGCGCGAGGCGGAAATCGCCGCTTGTTGCAGCAAGACCATACCAATCGAGAAATTAGGGATAATTAAACAGCCTACGCTGGCTTTATCGGCAAATGCGGCTAAATCTTGCAGTTGTTCTGAACTCATGCCCGTGGTACCGACGACTGGGCGCACGCCGTATGCGATCGCTGACCTCACCGAATCGTAAACTGTTTTAGGATGGGTAAAATCTACCATCACTCCGGGCGTTCTTTCTTGCGCCGCCATCGCCAGCATCGGTTCAAATTCGTTAGTAATGGGAATTTCCAGCGTTCCGCATCCCGCCACTTCTCCGGCGTCTTTGCCAATATATTCCGGATTTCGGTCAATCGCGCCCAGCAGCGTCATGTCCGATGCCGAAGTCACTGCTTTTACCACCTCGCGCCCCATTTTGCCCCCAGCACCGTTGACTATAACTGGGATCGGATATTGATTTGCCATAATTGAAACTACTCTTGGAGCCAACAGGAGAATTTTGACATACTACCCCTTCCCTGTGGCAAATAGAAGAGAAAACGGGTTTGTTTTGCGATTAACCCAAGTTGCTAGTTACATCGTTGCCAAAGCAAGCCGGTTTCTGTGGAAAATCCTGAGTTTGGCAGCGAGAAATCTGCGAAGAAACCGGGTTTCTGAATGGGTAATGGGGAATTTCAGATTTGAGATTTGAGATTTCAGATTTGAGATTAAACCAAAGCAGATTGGCAAGTTAAATCAAATCTCCTTCAATCTTAAATCTGCAATCTGAAATTACCAATTACCAATTACCAATTACCAATTACCAATTACCAATTAGATTTTCCATCAATCAGCTTCAGGGTTATCCCCGTTATTATCTTCAGGTTGAAACGGTTCTTTGCCAATGCCAAGTTGTTTTTTGGTGCGTTTAAGTTGTTTCCACAGTCCCTTAATTTGTTTGTAAGCATCCTCTGGAGAAAGCTTCCCGCCAGTTTCCAAAGCACAAATAAAATTCACCCGCTGAGCGAATTCTTGCAAATTGGCGTTAAACACCATATTTTCTGGCTTGACCCGTCCATAGTAGCGGCTGCGGGGATATAAAAAGTCGGAGCGGTCGTTCATATCTACCCCTCCAGGGTGATTGCTAAAATTAATAAACTATATTTTCTGTTGTAAAACCTCTTACTTGCGGTTGATATCCGGTTTTGTGCGGGTTATTACATTTACATGATATACTTAGCCTTCTGGTAACATCACGCACTTTTCAGTTTTACTAACGAAATACTTGATTTTACCATAGCTGGGACGATTCTGTCGCTAGCCATTCTCGCCCCGGAAAGGTTCCTTGCTGTCGGCCCCAGCTGTAAAGCTGCTAACCCGCCCATCAGAAATAATTCGCAACCAGGCCAGCGCAGATACTCGTCTAAAACTGGCAATCCTTTGACTATAGGAATCTTATAGGTATCGAGAATATTTGTCAATAGTGGTTCGGTTGTAGCGTCAAGTTTTGTGCCAGTTGCCAGCCAGATGCGGTCGAACTCGTATTCTTGCCCATCGTCGCAGCGAATCTGCCACTTGTCCCCCAGCCACCGGGCTGCAACAACCTGGCATTGTTCGTAGCTTGTTAGCTTACCCTTGCGCGCTTGCCGCCGCAATAATGTCATCATGGCTGGAGTCATCGATCCGCCGTTTCGCGCTCGTAGAATCGCAAGGGCGCGGGTTTCCCAGTCGGGTTCTGCCCAAAACCCCTTGAGATATTTTGGCCCTAACCAACCGGGGTCGGCATCGAATAATTTTTCTTGGAATTCACGCCTTGTTATTAAAGTTACTTCTGCACCCCGTGAAATTGCTCCCACGGCTAAATGTCCGCTAGTCAACCCGCCGCCGATAATTAATACTCGTTCTGCCTTTAAATGCAAGGTGCGTAAATCGACTTGCTGGGAATGACAGAGGCGATCGCTTGGATAACCCGATGGTATTTTACTCACCCATTCAGGCAAATTGAGCGTACTGCTGCCTTTTGCCAGCACAACTCGCCGCGCTTTGATTGACTCTCCGCTTTCCAACCACAGGCGAAAGCAAGGATGTAGCCGATCTAACAGCGGTTCGATGGCTGTAACTTTCGCCTTGACGACTCGATCTTGCAAGTCCCAGCGGCGAATCGCATCCTTGCAGAAATCTTCAAATAACTGGGTTCCCGGCAAGTCATAGGGGGGAAATAATTCCTGGGGACGGTTTTCGGCAAAGCGACGCAACTCGTAGGGGTTCGGATCTACATGGTGAACGGCAGGCGATCGCAAATGGGGAATCTCCAATGCCGCAAATTGATGCCGCCACTGACTCATCCAACTCCCACTCGGATCGAACACCAGAAACCTTCCCCGCATCGACTGCCGTTTTTGCAGCAAGTGCGTCGCTAACGTCAAGGCTTGGGGACCCGCACCCACTATGGCAATGTCGATTTGTTCGGGTAGGGATGCTGGTGTTACTCTCATAACAATAGTTAAGAAATTTTTACATCTATAATGATAATCATTATCGTATACCGCCACAACCTGGGGAGAAACCCGCGTTGCAAGTTTATTGACATTTATTTGCAATTATAGTTAGACTTAATTTAGGGGGTTCCGACGGGAATCTCTGTGGGAAAATTTTCAATTAGGAATGCGATCGCTATGTCCTCACACACCGAACCGCCTGTTATTGCCCGCTGGTTATCAAAAAAGATTTTCAATAAATACCCATCCCAGCCAGGGATAGAAAGCGATCTGGGGATTTATAGCAGAGCCAAGCTAGCTGGGTTGGAGAAGAATGGGATGCGCCAGTCGCCAGTAGCGATCGCTCCCTGGTATCCAGATGAAGACCCGGAATTGACCCCAGGGAAGTGGTGGGCGCGACGACGCGAAACCGATTTATGCTAGTAACGCCAGTTGCTAGTTATCTTTTTACAACTGTTAACAGCTAATGGCTAATCGCTAATGGCTAATAGCGACAAAAACGACTATCAATTAGCGATTAGCAATTAGCAATTTTCAAACACCTCAGTTTATAACTAGCAACTTGCGTTAGTTATCTTTTTACAACTGTTAACAGCTAATGGCTAATCGCTAATGGCTAATAACTCAAGCTGATAGTTACATCAAAAGACACTGGTAATGGGTAATGGGTAATGGAAAGATTACCTTTTTCCCAATTACCAATTACCAATTACCCATTACCACTGCCACAACTGATAACTAGCAACTTGCGTTAATAGTAGAACCGAAAAATATTCCCATGAGCAATTAGCAATTAGCGATTAGCTTCTGCTGTGCAACCCATGATAGTTATAAGTAGCAACTTGTCTGCCTTTCCCATCCAACTAGAACAACGTACTTTTAAATACCGGGAAGAGATCCCGCTAAGAGCCAATGTTTTGTGGAGAATAGAGACTGGCGCAGTCCGAACCTTGACCTGGAATAAAGAAGGAACGTTCATTACTACAGGTTTTTGGGGAGTAGGAGATGTAGTGGGACAACCCCTGTCAAGCATTAAACCTTATCGGATAGAATGCTTGGCAAAAGTAGAAGCCAGCATTCTGCCTTCCGATCGATGGTATCAAGCATTTGATGCAGTGTCCCACATTCGACAAGCTGAAGAATTCCTAAGTATTGTTCAGTCTCAACAAGTGCGCGATCGCCTGCTGCAACTGTTGGTGTGGCTATCCCAGAAATTTGGTTGCGAAACCGAACGAGGACGATTGATTGAGTTGCGGTTAACTCATCAAGATCTGGCTGAGGTAATTCATACCACGCGGGTAACCGTAACCAGACTCATCAACGAACTGGAACGAGAACAAGCGATCGCTCGCCACCAACGCCACTTAATTTTATTAGACAGTTAATAACGCAAGTTGCTAGTTATCTCGAACCTGGAGCTAATGGCTAATGGCTAATGGCTAGTGTGAGGAAAAATGCTGTATTAGCAATTAGCAAGCTTGCAATTAGCAACGCCCAAGTTTATAACTAGCAACTTGAGTTAATTACTACCAGCCCCAAGTTCCCGCTTCACCCTTAAATGGCTCCACAATGTGGTTGCACTTTTTCGCCATTTGTGTTATATGGTTCTATCGTATCTAAGGGAATCGCTTGGTATTGGCTTTCTTGTGCGATCGCCTCTGGAAATCAGAAAGTGACGGGAGAGGAGAGCGATCGCCCAGGGCATAAAATCTTTATTTACCACAATCCTGTTTAGATTGATTTTTATCGATTGTATTTATAAACCACTGAGCTTTGCTTTTTTCAAATATAAGTTCCACTATTTGGCTTTCACAGTATGTTCTACCATTTTTATAGATATACTTTATCTTAATTTGCATTTTTTCATTATTGATCCGCTCGGTTTTGACAATTTCTACTTGTTTTACTGAATCCCAGAAAGGACTTTTACCGTCGCTATTTGGATTTTGTTGTCTATATTTTTCTTTAAAAGATTCACTAAGTAAGGCTTTGGCTTGTGTTCTATTTGATGGGGCTAATTCATAATATCTTCTCACAACTTGTTCAGGACTTAATTGAGGTTGGTGCTTTTTCTGGGTTGTATAATTATTGGTGGATTGACTAAGTTGAGCAGTAAACCACGCGCTCATAGCTTGCGATAAAGCGGCTGCTATTGCAATTGCACCTATTGCAATAACAAAATCCCGTATACTTAAAGAAGGACTACCTTGTGTGCGAGACGAGCCACCAGAATTTGTAACCCTTGAACTTGAAGACGTAGTATTTGTTGAATTAAAAGAGGTATTAGAAGTTGTAGGACGCGGATTTACTGTTGGGATTGGGGGATTTCTGGGAGGAGTATTAGAATTTATATTTGAAGGGTTTAGCCCTGTTCTTCGGTTCGGTTCAAGGCGTGTTGGCGGAGCAGAGCGAGCTATGGCGGGAACAGCATTAGTGCTTTGACAAAAACAGCGCTTCTTTTCTCCCCATTCAGCCATTGTCATAACTTTTCCGCATCGGGGATTGAGACACTTCATTCCCTGCTCACCTGTTCGGAAAGTGTATGTACTGTAGGCTGATGCAATTCCTGGTTCAAACGTTTCCATATCGGCTGTCTATCTTATCTTTTAAACATAAAAATAATTACAAATAGCACCAGTAAAACTATGGCTGAAATTGCTATAATCTTCCATATAAAAGATGTGACAACTTATTATTTGGCTAGCAAATTTCTATTTATCCAGTATCTCTATCAAACTCAGATTTTGCCTAGTCAGAAAAAATCATATTTTGTAAGTAGCTTACTTTTATGTTGTAATTAGTTTTGTTGGATTTTGTCGGAAAAAGTATGGTAGAATACTGCAAAGTATAGTGGCTAAGCGATCGCATGAACCTCAAGGAAGCGTTAAAAATCGCTGATGACCTGGTATTTGCCAAAACAGGTAAACATTTAGATAACTTGCAACAGGCGATTCTTAGAGGTACTTTACAAGGCGAAAAATACAAGGAAATTGCTAAACATTTAGATAAGTCAGAGGGCTATGTCAGAGAAACAGGATCTCAATTATGGCAGATGCTTTCGGAATTGCTGGGGGAAGATGTTAATAAAACAAATTTTCCAGCATTAATAGAGAGGTTGCAAGTTTCGATAGTTTCACATTTGGAACAGCATCACAACCAAATTGGTAGTTTCAACATCTGTGGAGAAACTTCACACTCACCAAATATACCAAACTCAAACCTGTTAAATGAAGAAACATCTAACACAAAACCAACTAAAAATATACATCAAGATTTAAGCGAGATGCCGGAGTTGGGTGCTTTCTACGATCGCACACCCGAACTGGAAACCCTCACAACTTGGATTTTACAACAAAGCTGTCGCTTAATAGCACTTACAGGCATCAGCGGTATCGGCAAAACCACATTAGCAGCGCAACTCGTACAACAAATAAAAGATGAGTTTGAGTACGTAATTTGGTGCAGTCTAGAAGCATCCCCCACCCTAGCTGAATTTCAAGATAAACTAATACAGTTTTTCTCACAGTCAGAAAAGCAAGATTCACCTGCAACTAACCACAAACAATTACCGCTAATTAAATATTTACAAAAACATCGCTGTTTAGCAGTCTTAGATGACGTTCACAACCTTTTCTGTAGTGGCGAATTGGCAGGAAAGTATAAACCAGGATACGAAGAATATCGCTCTCTATTCAAACAGATAGAAAAATTATCTCATCCCTGTTGCTTTCTGTTAATCGGTTGGGAACAACCCAGAGAAATTCCTCAAGTTAAAAGCCAAAATACTTCTATTCGTACCTTACAACTCAAAGGTTTAGATATTGCAGCGGCACGGGAAATACTGAGAGAATACGGTTTAGAAGAATCCTCAGCCCTGATTCAACGCTACCAAGGCAACCCGTTGTGGTTAAAAAGCGTGGCAACTCAAATTATTGAGTTGGGAGAATCTGTGACTGAGTTATTACCAAATGATACCATATTGTTGCCGGAAGATTTGAAAGATATTTTAGAGGAGCAGTGCGATCGCTTATCCGAAATAGAAAAACAAGTCCTCTCCTTGTTGGCTCAAGAAAGCGATCCAGTCAACCTCGCCAAATTGTTAGAAACTGGACAAATACTATCGTCAGATTTACTAAACGCACTGCAATCTCTAACCAGGCGTTGCTTGATCGAAAAACAAGAAACTTTTTACACTCTTCCACCTGTACTGAAGCAGTATATTAAAACGTTATAATCTAACCACTTAAGTGGACTAAAGAACTATGCGCGAGTCCACAAAGCGTGGACTTTAGCTATTAGCCCTGCAATTTATTGCAGGGCGGGTTTTAAACGTAGCGTGAGATGTGGGTAACGACAAGATCGCGCATACACGGGGTTTTCGCAGACCGATCTATAAGCGGACTTGATACGATCGGTTTCTCCTTTTCCTCTAAAAACTACCAGCCCCAAGTTCCTGGTTCACCTTTAAATGGCCCCACAATATCGCTAGTAATCCAACCACCATAAAAACCACCTGGTTGCGGTTGCACTTTCTCACCATCAACATAGCAAGCATCCATCGGCGCAGCGTAAAAAGCAAGATAATCTTTAATCGACGCAAAAGCCGGAGTAGGTTCGGGATAAAACCAAGCCACATTAGGTGCTTGCTTGTCGCCAACAACGAGGGTGTAGTAACCAGCAAGACCTTTCCATTCGCAAAAACTAGAGCGATTTTCTGGCACTAAATATTCCATTTTGATATCGGCGGGAGGGATGTAATAAACAGGTGGATGGCTCGTTTCCAGCACCCGCTTAGCATTGTGGGTATCGGCAATAGTAACCCCGTTAAAAATAATCTGAATGTGTTTGTTAGTATCTTCCAAACGTGGGGGACGCGGGTAATCCCATACAGATTCTTGACCTGGTTTTGGTGGAATGCGTTTACTAAACATTTTGAATTGGGTAATTGGTAATGGGTAATAAGGCATGGAAAGCAACAAGCGAGCAAAAAGAATAAATTGGCAGTTTCCCTGCTCACCTGCTCAAGATTTCCTAGCCCCTAGTCTATATTTTTACCCAAAAAGGTGCTGATTTCTGCAACTAACCATTCTTTTTCAGCCAGCGTTAACCAGGAGCCGAAACGATGGCTACGCAATCCTTCTACCAGGGTACAAACCATTACATGTTGGTTGTTGATCTCGTAATTACTGCTTGCAAGTTGGACTGCTTCGATATCCTCTGTGCGTCCTTGAACTTGATGACAAAAGCCAAATAACTGCCACTGCAAGCGAAAAGATTGCCGATCAATAAGCACGCGCGTGCGACCTGCTACACTGAACAGCAGGGTTGATATTAATATCAATGCGGCAATCCAAAATGGGATGGAAAATAACAGCAAAAATAGCTGAGCGCCAACTAAAATAGCACCCGCAGTCCAGAAAAATAAAAAACCGCTCCACAGTAAAGCAAACCCTAACCAGAACAAATTGTCAAATCGAAATCCCACTGGTGGAATATCTATTAATAATTGCCCAAAAGTCTTTTTCAGCGCAATGCGACTTCCCGCAGGTTGACGCCGATGATGCACTAACGTTTGTACTTCGCCGCGTAACGCTGCTAGCGCCGCTTTGGCTGAGGGAAATCTATCTTCTGGTGCGGGAGAGAGCATGGTTTCTAACCAGTCGGTAAATTCAGCGCTGGTATGTACCTGGGAGCGAAAGTCAATTTTGAGACGACGCTGGGGGAAATCTGCGGGGGACTTGTGGGTGAGTAAAAATAGCAAAGTCGCTCCCAGTCCGTACAAGTCGGTTGCTGGAGCGGCTTGTCCGCGAAACTGCTCTGGAGCCATGTAGCCATAAGTACCAACAACCGTGCTACCTGCGGAGAAAGTAGAGCGATCGCTCTCGTACACCGCACCAAAGTCAACCAGGAAAATTTGCTCGTTTTCTTGGCGGATCAGGTTACGCGGTTGAATATCGCGGTGGATGACTGGTGGTGTTAATTGATGCAAGTACATCAGTATTTCTAGGATTTGTTCGGCGAGGCGTCGGACTTCGAGTTCGTCGGGATGCCAATTGTTTTCGACTAGGGAGGAGAGCGATCGCCCGCTAGCCAGTTCCTGCACCAGGTAAAATTGACGATCAAAAGGTGCATCCACCTGAAAATAATCCAAATATCGCGGAATACCGGGATGATTTAATTGGGATAAAACCTTAGCTTCCCTCTCAAACAATTCCAGCACTTTCCAATCATTCATGCGGCGCAAAGACAATGCTTTAATTGCCACCCGCTGACAGTGATGTAAATCTTGGGCTTCGTAAGTTATTCCAATACCACCTTGCCCCAAAGTATCGATAATTTGATACCTTTCGGCGATGATATCTCCTGGTTGGTGCAGTAATTCCATAAAATGCCAGAATTTTAGATTTTGACTCCGACTCGTTTCTAGGCTCCTGCCTAGAAACGCTTCCCGCGAGGCTCTGCCTCGCTTAAACTGGATCAAATGCAGCTCAAAGTCGCTAAACGAGGCAGAGCCTCGATTTAGGGTTCCCAGCCAGAGTCTGGGAACCAGATAGTGTATTGTAGGTTGGTTTGAGGTAACGAAACCCAACCCATAGATGTTTTAACTAGAATGCGGTAACTCTGGTTTTTGCTTTGAGATGTGAGATTTTTGTTGTTTCAATTTACGATAACCGTAAATAGCGGCAGCAATTAGCAGAAAATAAGGACTATAGGCAAACAACCAAATACTTAAACCGAGCAAACCCATCGTAAATTGATTGACAGAATGCGTCGCCTTGCCCCAAGTTTCCTGCACTTGTAAACCTACAGGTTCTTGCGGGGGTGGCGCTGCTGAAACAGGTGCTTCTAAGTTAAGGGTAATTGTAGAATAAGCAACTTGATTTTGCAAGTTATTTAACTGAGCCGAAATTCTTTCAATTGAATCGCGAATATTACTGAGTTCCTGAGAAACTTTTAGCACTTCGCTGACAGAACCAGAACGTTCCAGTATTTTCAAAACGGCTTCTTCAGATTTCCGTAAATTCTTTAATCGCGCTTGGAAATCTACTAATTGATCCGATACATCTTCAGCGGTGAGAGAGCGACTTTGAACGGTTCCCAATTTGGCAAGTTCGTCTAAAGTAACTTCTAGTTTTTGTGAGGGTACTCGCAACTGCATAGAAGCAGTTTGACGCCTGCTGTTATCTATCGGTTGATTATCTTGGAAACCCAATACATCGCCTTGCTGTTTTTGGACAATTTTGCCAACCGAATTCATACTTTGATCGATAGATTTAACCACCAAAGTTATTTCAGCGCGTTTGATTAATTGGGGGCGCGACTTACGGGCTGGGGCGGATGCTACAGTATTTTGTGCCGCTGAATCTGACATTTTAGCTAGTTCTGCTGTGGGCGCAGGTGCGGCGGCGGGTGTAGCACCGCCTTGCATTTGATTCATCATCGTCTTTTCCGCTGAACTGCAAGCAGGTAAAGCTATAGCAGACAACATTCCAATCAGCAAAAAGGTGACGCGGCGAGCAGATTTTGGATGATTAGCTTTAAGGTGGTCTGACATAGGAGGCTTTTCCATAAGTTGAAGCTAAACTAGCCTATTTCTCGGTTTGGCAGGTTAGCCGTTACAGAAATTGATACCGCTTCGCGCGCAAAGATTCCGCTGATGGGGCGAGAGATACAGCGGATTGCTTTCTTAGTGAGGTACAGCATTTTCGCGCAAGTTTGTGTAGCGGGTGCGTTAACGCACCCCGCACACAGCTGTTGGTGTACCTCACAAGAAAAGCAATCCGCTATAAGATGATTGATGCCTGGTGCTGGAAACTTAGGGCAAATCAAGATAGTCTTATAATTCAGGACGCGACATGGTGCTAGTTGTTACATGAAGACCTCGATCTCAACAATCCTATCTTCTTTTGCTCTATTATCCATATTGGGATTTGCGGCTCCTGCTGACGCTTTTAATCCTCAGCACCTGAGACAGTTACTCCAAACTAAAGAATGTCGCGGGTGCGATCTCAGCGGTGTTAGCCTCAAACAAATTGACCTCAGCAATGCGGATCTGAGGAATGCTTATCTTGCAGGATCTGACTTGGAAGGGGCGAATTTATCTGGTGCTAAACTCGTTCGTGCCGATTTGAGCAACGTGAATTTGAGCGGCGCTTATCTGGTAGCTGCTGACTTTAAGCAAGCTTTCTTGACTGGCGCTAATTTGAGAAGTGCGGATATGAGACAGACTCGCCTTAGTTTTGCTTCGCTCAATTCTGCCGATTTGAGTTTTGCTAATTTAACTGGCGCAGATCTCGCCGGTGCGAGTATGCGAGAAGCGAATGTTACGGGTGTAGATTTATCAAAAGTTATTCTAAATCAGACAACGCTTCCCGATGGTAGAACTAGCCCGCGTCGGAATTAATCGCAGGTGAGATCTGTAGGGGCGGGTTTCACCGATCGTGTTTGACAAAAGCAGACAATTGAACTAAACCCGCCCCCGATCGGGTGAGCAGGTGAGCGTCAGCCGGGGCGGGTTTATTTAGTCCTTGGGTAGCCTTCAAATATCTCTCGTAAAACCCGCCCCTACTATACACTACCATTGCTACCAGACATGATATTACGCAGTAACACCAATGGTGCCGTACTCTCGTCTAACGCACCCTACATTTAGATCCTTTTTTTTCTTATAAGAAACCCGGTTTTTTTGAAAAACCGGGTTTCTTAATGTCGTCAATTTTTCTGGGTTTGATTTGCTCGCAGTTGTCCGCAAGCGGCGTCTGCTTCTAATCCCCGCGAGTAGCGAACGCTGACGGCAATTCCTCTTTGTTTCAGGGCAGAAACGAAGGCTTGAATGCTTTTGGGATTTGGTCGCTGGTAATCTACTTCTTGGATGGGATTGTAGGGAATTAAATTGACGTGGCTTTGGAAACCTCGCAAATGTTTTGCTAATTCTTCTGCATGTTCTGGTAAGTCGTTTAACCCTGCTAGCAAAATGTATTCAAATGTGACTCGCCGTTTTGTTAGCTTGACATATTCGCGACATTCTGATAGTAAGTTTTCTAGCGTATAGCCTTCGGCACTGGGAATCAGTTTTTTTCGCAGTTCTTGGTTAGAAGCGTGCAAGCTAACGGCGAGGGTTACTTGTAATTGATGTTCTGCCAAACGCCGAATTCGATTGGGAATTCCTACTGTTGAAAGGGTGATTGACCGCTGTCCGATACCTACATCTTGGTTGAGGGATTTAATTGCTGCTACTACGTTATCTGCATTCAATAACGGTTCGCCCATTCCCATGAAGACTATGTGGCTAACGCGCCGATTAAAGTCTTCTTGAACGGTCAAAACTTGGTCGATGATTTCGTGTTTTTGCAGATTGCGAATGAAGCCGCCTTTTCCGGTGGCGCAGAAGTCGCACGCCATTGGACATCCGACTTGGGAGGAGACGCAAACGGTAAGGCGATCTGCTGTGGGAATGCCGACGGTTTCAATTATTTGATTATCGGCTAATTTGAGCAGATATTTAATTGTGCCATCGGGGGCGACGGAGCGATGGTGGATGGTGGAACGTCCGATGGGGATATCTGCTAGTTGCTCGCGCCATTGTTTGGGAAATACGGTGATTTCTCTGAGATGGCGCGCTCCTTTCTGATATATCCATTGATACAGCTGACGCCCCCGGTATGCTGGTTGTCCAGAAGCTTCTACCCAAGCGGTTAATTCTGCCAAACTTGCGCCTAATAGGGGAGTTTTTGCAGTGCTTTGAGTTGATAAATTTTGGCTGTTTTCGCCCGCAGCCTTGGGCATTTGAACTCGAACCATATTAAACTGACAAAAATCAATGTTGGTTAGTAGCCCAAGTTGCTAGTTATAAGTTGTGACATTGGTAATTGGTAATTGGGAATTGGTAATTGCTTTCTTTGAGATGACAGATTGCAGATTTAATCTAAAATCTCAAATCTCAAATCTCAAATTTCCCATTACCTATTACCAGCGCCAAGGGATATAACTAGTAACTTGAGTCAGTAGAGGTAAAGGTTATTGTACGGGCGGGTTTTAGGACATATGCGAGTGGTGCCGCAAATTGGTTGGTCAAACCCGCTTGGGGCGGGTTTTAGGACATATGCGAGTGCTGCCGCAAATTGGTTGGTCAAACCCGCTTGGGGCGGGTTTTAG
>DNGJ01000221.1:0-4384 GCA_003486305.1 Cyanobacteria bacterium UBA11371 | reverse complement strand
TTGGGGCGGGTTTTAGGACATATTTCGCGGTTCCGCAAATTGGTTGGTACAACCCGCTTGGGGCGGGTTTTAGGACATATTTCGCGGTTCCGCAAATTGGTTGGTCAAACCCGCCCCTACTTGGTTGTTAACGATGGGTAGCTTGACGATAAACGTTGCTCCTTGTCCTTCACCAGCGCTGTGAACGGAAACTGTACCGCCGTGGAGTTCTACCAGGTGTCGTACAATTGCTAAACCCAATCCCAGTCCGCCGTGAGTGCGGGTGTAGCTGCTATCTGCTTGACGGAAGCGGTCGAATACGTAGGGCAAGAAGTCGGGGTTGATGCCAATACCATTATCGCTTACTTGGATTTGAGCGTAGGTAATTGCAGATTTTAGATTTGAGATTTTAGATGTATTTGATTTGGGATTTGAGTTGGGACTTTCATCTTCAATCTGCAATCTTAAATCTTCAATCTGCACTTTCTCTAGTTTTACTTCTACCCGTCCTCCTTCGGGGGTAAATTTGATGGCGTTGGAGAGTAAATTCCAGACGATTTGCTGTATGCGATCGCTATCTCCTGCGATCGCTCCCACACTCGATTCGAGGCAAGACTCCAATTCTATCGCTTTTGCTGCTGCTGCGGGTCGCACCGCATCTAAGGCTGCTTCTATCACCCCCTTCAAGTTTACCGAGGCAATTTTTAGCTGCAAGTTACCTCTAATGATGCGCGATACATCGAGCAAATCTTCGATCATCTGAGTTTGCATCCTGGCGTTGCGTTCGATGGTTTCCAGTGCTTTTGCTCTTGTCGCCTCGTTTAGTTGGCGAGTCCGCAACAGTTGCGCCCATCCCAGGATGGCGTTAATCGGCGTCCGCAACTCGTGGGAGAGAACCGCCAGGAATTCATCTTTCATGCGGTTGGCTTCTTGGGCTTCCCGTGCTATAATTTGCAGTTTGCGTTTGTGAAGGGCAAGTTCGGCTGCCAACGCGGCTAAGTCTTGAGTTTGGCTGTCTAATTCGTGCTGGAGAAAGTCGCGGGTACGTTTCATAGCGATGAGGTTGCCGATGCGCGATCGCAACTCTTGGAGGGAAAATGGCTTCATCAAATAATCTTGCGCCCCCGCAAGCAACAATTTCACCCGCTTTTCATCGTCTGCTTTTGCCGTCAGCACGACGAACGGGATGGCATCGAGTTGTTTTCGGTTCCTGATTTCCCGTAATAGTTGCTCGCCGCTAAGAAGCGGCATCATCATATCGCTGAGAATTAAATCGGGTAACAATTGCGTCGCCAAATCCAGACCTTCTTGACCGTTGAACGCAGTAGCAACGCGATATTCACTGCTTAGTGCCTCGACGATAAACAAATTCATTTGCGGGTTATCTTCGACCACCAGCACTAAGGGACGTTGGTCAAAAGTCAGTTCGCTGTCAGTTGTTTCCCTAACTGGTGACGACTCAGCTTGGCGCAGTTGCGCCAACATCGGGTAGACAACTTCTTCAACGTCCATAGACTCACTTGTCAGGGTAGACACCGCCATATCTTTTGGCGCGACGATAGGCAATTCAACCCTAAAGCTGGCTCCACCTTCTGATGCTTCTCCAACGGCGATGGTACCCCCGTGCAACTGCACGAAGTCTTTGACAATCGCTAGTCCTAACCCAGTTCCGCCAAAGCGACGAGTGGAAGATTCTTCTCCTTGACGGAAACGCTCAAAAATCACTTCCCTTAATTCCAAGGGTACGCCCGCACCGCTGTCTTCAACGGTAATCACCGCCGATACATCTTTCTCCCCTGCTTTAGTTACTGCTGACACCACGCAGCGAACGCGACCACCAGGGGGAGTAAACTTAAAGGCATTGGAAAGCAAGTTTAACAGTACGCGCTGTATCTTTTCCGAGTCAACCTGAGCGGGGAAAGACTGGGGCGTTTCGACTACAAAGGCGATTTTTTGCTCTTGTGCTAGTGCGTTGAAGTTGGCAGCACTCAGGCGTACCAGTTGAGCTAAATCTACCTCGGCGTAACGCATACTCATTTTATTCGCCTCCAACTTGGAAATGTCGAGCAGGTCGTTGACTTGTTTGAGCAGTATACGGGCATTGCTGTCTATTAATTCCAAGTCATGGCGCTGTTCGGAGGTGAGTGCATCCCCTGCGAGTAATTTTTGCGTTGGTCCCAAAATTAATGCTAAAGGCGTCCGCAATTCGTGGCTGACATTAGCAAAAAATTGCGTTTTAAGTTCGTCAATTTCTTTAAGCTTTTCGTATAGCGTTTCTAGTTCGGTGTTGGCGCTCTCGAGTTTTAATTTTCTCTCTTGAGATACCTTGACAGTTTCGAGCAGCACTAACACTTGAGGCACTAGGGGCGGCAACACCAGGGCTGTGGTAACTGAGGCTACGGCGGTAATTAATTTAAATTCACCCGCCAACCAATAGGTGGGCGTCCACAAAGTCCATACTTCCATAAAGTGGGTAGCGCCGCAAGCGACGATGAAGGCTCCAAATGCTAGGAATACCCAATCAAAAGGGATATCGCGGCGGGCTTTATAAACTAAATACGCTAGCGTGGCTGAAATTGCAACATAAGATAGTCCGATCAGCATATCGGAAACCAGATGCAGCGATACCAATGCTGGTTTCCACAAGTAACAATGCCCGTGGGGAATAAAACCGTTGGCTACTAAAAGATTTTGTAACAATCCAGGCCAAATCAGCACTAGCGCTAGGGTAATGGCTAGGATGCCAATGCCGTATCCCAAGTCTGCGCGATATTTTTGCATTTTATAATTGACTGCCATTCTGGTGATGGTCGCTTTTTATATCAAGTTTATCTAGGATACTTATGTTTTTAACCAAACTACGTAAGCATTGTAGTTATTGTGCAGCTTTGATGGTAATCCTAACGGACGCTGTGGGATTGGTTGCAGCAATTTTTGCGTTAATACACTTTAAATTGATATAAATCATCAGTCGTAAGATAGAGGTTTATTGAAAAGCTTTTTTTCAATCAAAATGCAAGGAGGACAAGGCGAGATTCTCGCTTGTCTCCCTTGTCTTGCTTTAAATCGTGACAGTTGTATCTGCGTAATTACTTGTCACCGTACCGGAGTAAATCAAACCTCGCTGGGTATCCAGGGTTAAAATGGCTCCATCGCGAATGCACCCAGTTGCATTTTTTACGCCTACAATTGCTGGCACTCCCAAACGCATGGCAATGACGGCGGCGTGACTGGTGAGGCTTTCATCTTCGGTAATTACTCCTGCTGCTTTGCGAATCGCGTCGATAAATTCAGCGCTGGTACTAGAAGCTACCAATATTTCTCCGGGATTAAAGTTACTCACATCCATTGCGCTGTGGGCTACTCGCGCCCGTCCGCTGACAGCGCCTTGACCCAAACCAGTGCCTTTGCCTAATACTGCGGTTACTACCTCAACTTTAATCAAGTCGGTTGAACCTGGAACCCCTTGTAGGGTTCCCGCGCTCATGACTACTAAATCTCCTTCTAAGACTAGGTTTTTTTCCAGGGCGACGTTGATAGCGGCTTGAAAGGTTTGGCTGGTGGAAGGTAAATCCAGGACTAACAAAGGTTTAACGCCCCAGACGAGTTGGAGTTGACGCGCTACGTCCACGTGGGGCGTAATGGCGAGAACGGGTGTTTTTGGGCGGAATTTAGAGACATTTCGGGCTGTGGCTCCGGTTTTGGTCAGGGTCATAATTGCTGCGGCTTCTAGTTGCTCGGCTATATGACCGACGGCTTGGGAGATGGCGTTGGGAATCGAGCGTTTGGTGGTTTGAATCGAGCGATCGCTCCGACTAGCCAACATATCTTCCTCGATCCGCGTAGCAATCCGCGCCATTGTTGCAACAGCTTCCACCGGATATTTCCCCACGGCTGTTTCATTCGAGAGCATCACCGCATCGGTGCCGTCTAAAATCGCGTTGGCGACATCGGAAATTTCCGCGCGGGTGGCGCGAGGATTGTACGCCATGCTATCGAGCATCTGCGTCGCGGTGATAATCGGAATTCCCAGTTGATTCGCTAGGGCAATTAGCCGCTTTTGCAAGATCGGTACGTCTTCGGCGGGGAGTTCCACCCCCAAATCGCCCCTAGCAATCATCACGCCGTCGCACAAAGGTAAAATCTCTTCCATCTGCTCGATGGCTTCGTGCTTTTCAATTTTGGCAATCACCGGCACGTGCTTTCCGGCATTAGAGATTAATTCTTTAATTTCTAAAACATCTTGGGGATTGCGGACAAACGAAAGCGCGATCCAGTCTACCCCTTGATCCAGACCGAAGGTTAAATCTTTACGGTCTTTATCGGTCAAAGCTTTAATTGACAGGTATACTCCTGGAAAATTAACGCCTTTGCTGTTAGAAAGCGGCCCGCCGACCACAACGCG
>DNGJ01000496.1:4023-21932 GCA_003486305.1 Cyanobacteria bacterium UBA11371 | reverse complement strand
GAGAAATTTACTGTCAAGCGCACCAGCGTTTCCAAACTCGCGCCTGGGTCTAAGTAAATCAGATTCTCGCCGGTATTCAGGGCGTTGCGGGTGGCTGTCCAAGGTTCAACGCAGTAATATCGTTTACCTTTGACTGTCCAGAAAACTACTGCCGAGTAGGCGTCGTCGTAGTCCAGGGTGAGTTGCATCCGGCGAGTGGTATCGGTGACGGAGGCTGAGTTACTGGTTAGCTTTTGGAAGGCTACGTCAATTTCATCGGCGTCGAAGTCAAAGTTGCCGTTAAAATAATGGGTGATTTTGGTTCGTTGGTCTTGATACTCCGAAGCTGGGATGTCAAATTGCAGCTGGGTTTTATCGGTGGTCAGGAAGTAAGGATGCAGCCCGGTGGAAAAGGGCATCGGTTCTGTGGAATGATTGGTGTAGCGTTGCCGGATATTTAGACAGTTGCCCAAAAGTTCGTAGGTGAAGGCGAGTTGGAACTCAAATGGGTAAACGGCACGAGTTTGGTCGTTGCTGTTGAGGACGAGGGTGAGGCTAACTAAATCTTGCGTTACTTGATCGACAACTTCCCAAGGCATGTCGCGGGCAAAGCCGTGTTGTTTGAGGGTGTATTGTTTGCCTTGATAGGTGTAAGTGTTGTCGGGTAAGTTGCCGCAGATGGGAAATAAGATTGGAATGCCGCCTCTAACGCTTAAGTTGGGATCGGCAAATCGTTCTGCGTCTAGGTAAAGGATATCCTCTCCTTGGACTTGCCAGCGAGCGATCATACCGCCGCGTTGCGGTACGACTTCCAAACGCGACTCGGTAGAAGAGTCAGAGAGGATGTAGGTTTGATATTGCTGTTGTTCAATGGCGATCGCAAACACTTATCCTAGCTTCCTGCACTACAAAAATTGGTTGACCCCATTAAGATACACGCGATCGCAATAGCCTGCTAACTCTCCGCTTCATCCTCTTCATACGCCATCAATTCCCCAGGTTCGCACTTGAGCGCCTTGCATAGCGCATTCAGGGTATCTCCGTCAATTCTATTCAGGTAGCGGCGAACCCTGAGCCTAGAAATAGAATTAGGATTCATCCCCGTTAAGCGAGCCAACTCCTTATTGCTGATGTTGCGCTCAGCCATTACTACTGCTAGTCTCCAGCGTATCACTGCTCAAACGTTCAACCTATAGTCACTACCTTGCAACGCAGATGTTAGCACTTGAGCAAAACGAATTTGCTTTCATAACACCGCTGCTGTATTTTTTTACTCCGTTATGGGTTGACAACAAACTCAAGTCGGAATACAGTTAATACAGACATGACAAAGCGATCGCTCCCCTGGCCTGAGAAACTAGAGTGCGATCGCATTGCAACCTAAAAAGGCTAACTATCCGTCTCGCCTTCTTCGTAGACGATTAAGTCTCCGGGCTGGCATTTTAGTGCTTTGCAAAGGGATTCAAGTAGAGATTCGTCAATTCTGGGT
Source organism: Cyanobacteria bacterium UBA11371 (assembly GCA_003486305.1). GTDB lineage: Bacteria > Cyanobacteriota > Cyanobacteriia > Cyanobacteriales > Aerosakkonemataceae > Microseira. The sequence goes on along the minus strand of DNGJ01000496.1, from coordinate 20,464 downwards.
AGGCGGCGATGCTGCTTGAGCCTAGAGACAGAATGAGGATGCTTTCCGATCAAGGAAGCTAGTTCTTTATTGCTGATATCGCGTTCAGCCATTATAACTGCCAGTCTCCAACGGATCATTTGCTCAATGCTTATTTTTTAGCCATTCCATTGCAAGGCAGATGGTAACATTTCGTACCATTAAATTTTGGTCTTGGTACGTCTGACGCATATTATTAGATGCAAGACGTTGACAAACGAGGGAAGTCGGAGTAAATTAAGTGCAGAAATGACAAAGCGATCGCCCAGTGCCTGGAAAACATGAAGGCGATCGCTCGTTCACCAATCAAAAAAAGGTGTTACTTACATGATAGAGCAACGTTCGGTTCTGGAGCTAATCAAAGCGCCGATTCCTGACATACCAGAAGGAAAAGTACCCGTGCGTATGATTGCTTGCGGTATTCCATATGGGGTTAACAGTGTAATTCATAACTTGCATGTGGTTCGCTTCGCAGAAGTTGCAGCTTGGAGTCCGCCGTTACCGTCTCCAGTCAAAGGTGAAATTATTCGGATTTTGACTCGATATATCAATATCAGGCATTAAGCTTGGTTAGGTTTGGCGGGTAAGCCTGAAATGGTTTACCCGTCAGATGTGATTCGCTTTACCTTTTTTTCCTCGCTTTCCAAGTGCCGCCGTAAACGTAGAAAGGATTATTTTGGCTAATTGTAGGCCAACATTGGGGACAAACAAAGAACCATTTTTCCGAATCATCGTATCGGACTCGATAGAGAATTGTAGCGGTTTTAGTGCAGCGATCGCATTTCTTTTCTCTCATTGTTACTCACGCGCTGCTTCTTCTCGACGTTCTTGAATTAGCTCATCGACCAAGTTGCGTTTTGAGGTGATATTTTTTAGTATGCTTCGCAGTTTCTTCACTTGTTCGCTAATTTGAGAGTGTGATGGTTGATTCATGGCTGCATCTGGGAATTTAATAGGTATCTCATTAAGGCTGTGCTAACAGAGACGTTAGGCTATCTCTTTTACCTGAGAAAGGTTAACTAAAGAGCCTCGGCTGCAAACTATAGAGCAATAGCTAAAGATCCACCAGAACCCAATTTTACAACTATTGCCCAGCCAGTCATCTCTTCTTTACCAAGGCAGCCTTAATCTAAGGCAAATTACCGATTATTTTTATCGGTAAAAATTTCTTCTGGTGGTATCCAGGCAATTTTTCCATCACGCCATGCTGCCACTGAATTCCCAGCCTGTTTATGTCTTAGTAAAGCCTCTCGCACAGCTTGAGCCAATGCTTTGCTAATTTTTTCTCGATCGGCAAGGAGTAATGAAATTTTGTCTTTCCTAACTTTATCTTCCACGATATTCCTCCTCAATAAGTTGCCAAATTAGAGGGTTTGCAACATAAACGCCGCTTTCTCCTTCACTGGCAGCTAAGAGATGCGGTGCTTCTGTATTAGCATTGTCATAGAAAAACCAAGAATCTGCCAGTGGTCTATACAAATGAAAAAAGTTGCGAATCCCTGCATGATAGCGACGCCGGATAGTTTCCTCTGGTACATCATGTCCACCAAGGCGTACTCTTTCCTGTACGCGAGCGATCGCTAGTTCGGGACTGGGTAGCCACAAGAAAAACAGATGAAACAGATAACCTGTTTGACGCAAGTTGGCAATCCAAGGAGCAAAACTGCGGGTAGCTAAAGTTGTTTCAAAAGCAAAGTTTACCCGTTCATTTGCCAATTGTTGTAATCTTTCTATCATAATCCTTCCGGCTCGGAAGGCAGCTCTTTCTGGCGCAAACCCTGATAATCCCAGTGCGATCGCGTCGGCATTTACAAATTCGGTAACTCCGAGAGTTGCTTGTAGCAAAGCTGGAGCAGCGGTCGATTTTCCTGCTCCATTTGATGGAGCAATTACGATTAAATGTGCTTGTTCCTCGACCATTCAATCACCGCATTACTTAAAGAGATTTCAACTATTACAAACTATTGGCGGATGTTGCTGCAAAACCTGCTTCAAATATTTGCCTGTATAAGACTTCAGATTTTGCGCTACTTCCTCCGGGGTGCCAAAAGCGATCGCTTCCCCTCCTTTATCTCCACCTTCTGGCCCTAAATCTATCACCCAATCGGAACATCTAATTACATCTAAATTATGTTCGATTACCAAAATAGAATTGCCTTTATCCACCAAACGCTGCAACACATCTAACAACTTATGGACATCATAAAACGATAAACCAGTTGTCGGTTCATCGATTAAATAAAGCGTCTTCCCCGTGGCGCGGCGAGATAGTTCGGATGCCAATTTTACCCGCTGCGCTTCGCCACCGGATAAGGTAGGTGCAGTTTGTCCCAAACGTACATAACCTAATCCCACATCTAATAAAGTTTGCAGTCGCGTCGCTGCTTTGGGTATATTAATAAAAAACTCCAAAGCTTCTTCTACTGTCATGTCTAAAACTTCGGCAATTGACTTGCCTTTATATTTAACTTGCAAGGTTTCTCGATTGTATCTCGCACCCTTACAAACTTCGCATTGAACGTACACATCTGGCAGAAAATTCATCTCGATTACATTCACGCCTTGTCCGCTACAAGCTTCGCATCTTCCGCCTTTGACGTTGAAGGAAAATTGTCCTGGTTTATATCCCCTTGCTTTGGCTTCTATCGTTTGAGAAAATACATCGCGAATGGCATCAAATACGCCGGTATATGTGACGGGATTAGAACGCGGCGTGCGTCCGATGGGGGATTGGTCGATCACAATTGCTTTATCGATGGCGGTGAGTCCGGTCATCTTTTCCAGTTGTTTGGGAAAGGGAACTTTGCGCGTGAGGTGATGTTGTAATGCTGGATAAAGTAATTCGTTGACTAAGGTAGATTTCCCAGACCCGGAAACGCCGGTAATGCAGACAAGTTTACCCAAGGGTATTTCTACATCAATGTTTTTTAAGTTGTTGCGATGGGCATTTTTGAGGATTAAGGATTTGCCATTTCCAATTCTTCTTTCGGGTGGGGTTTCTATGACTCGCCTTCCCGATAGATAAGCGCCAGTTAAAGACTTTTCAGCCGTTAGTAATGCATCTAAACTTCCTTGGGCGATGATTTCTCCGCCGTGTATTCCCGCGCCGGGACCAATATCTACAATATGGTCGGCGGCGCGGATCGTTTCTTCGTCGTGTTCGACTACTATTAAGGTATTTCCTAAGTCGCGTAGTTTGGTTAACGTACTCAGCAAGCGAGTGTTGTCTCTTTGATGCAATCCGATACTTGGTTCATCTAAAACGTATAAAACTCCGGTTAATCCAGAACCTATTTGTGTCGCTAATCGAATTCGCTGCGCTTCTCCCCCGGAAAGGGTCATGGCGGCGCGGTCTAAGGTGAGGTAATCCAATCCTACGTCGAGGAGGAATTGCAATCTGGCTTTGATTTCTCTGAGAACTAAATCGGCGATTTGCGCTTGGCGATCGCTTAACTTCAATCTATCAATCCTCTCCTTACATTCCCCAATCGAAACACTCGTTAATTCCTCTATTTTATACTGTCCCATTCGCACCGATAGCGCTTCCGGTTTCAGTCGCTTTCCTTGACAAACTTCACAGGTTTGATATACTAGATATTGATCTAATTTTTGCTTCTGCAATTCCGACCCTTCATCATACTGTCGCTGAAGGATTGCTAAGACTCCAGAATAATGTCGGAAATCCTTTCTTTCTTCTATCCAAATCGCTTTTTCCGAACCAGATAAGATAATCTGTTGCTGTTCTTTGGTAAGTTCTTTCCAAGGCGTGTGAATTTCAAATCCAAACGCTTGGGCGACGTTATAAAGTAGGGCGATATAGTAAGAATTATCCTTTTCTGCCCAAGGCGCGATCGCACTATAAACAGGTGCATCCGGATCGGGTACGACTAAATCTGGTGAAAATGTCCGCAAACTGCCTAATCCGTGACAATTTGGACAAGCTCCGTAAGGCGAATTAAACGAAAATAATCTCGGCGATAATTCTTCCATCACCGCCCCATGTTCGGGACAAGCAAAGTTTTCGGAAAAGATTAATTCTTTTTCGCTGCTGGTATCTGATGAAGGAGTAATATCAATGACGGCAATGCCACCAGAATGACGCAAGCAGGTGTTAAGAGAATCAACCAAACGTTCTTGCAGATCGGGTTTTTTGATTAACCGATCGACGACGATTTCAATTGTGTGATGATAGTTTTTATCTAATTCGATATTTTCGTCGAGTTGGCGAATTTCCCCATCAACTCGCACGCGCACAAAACCTTCAGAAACTAAACTCGATAAAAGTTTGCGATGGGTTCCTTTTTTACCGCGCACGACGGGTGATAAGATTTGGAAGCGAGTACGATCTGGGAGTTCCATGATGCGATCGCACATCTGATCGATTGTCTGAGGTGCAATGCAGCGATCGCATATCGGACAGTGGGGTTCTCCCGCCCTGCCATACAATAATCGCAGATAATCGTAAATTTCGGTAACCGTGCCTACCGTCGAACGCGGGTTATTCGATGTAGACTTTTGATCGATGGAAATAGCCGGACTCAGACCTTCGATCGCTTCCACATCCGGTTTATCTAGCTGTCCTAAGAATTGTCGCGCATAAGCGCTGAGAGATTCAACGTAGCGGCGCTGTCCTTCTGCGAAGATTGTATCGAAGGCGAGAGAAGATTTACCCGACCCCGAGACGCCGGTGAAGACGATTAAGCGATCGCGCGGCAGTTCCAAATCGATATTCTTAAGGTTATGCTGCCTTGCCCCCCGAATGCGTATCGTATTCTGGTTATTATGGTTGGGGCTGGTATGATGCTGGGCGTCTGAACTATCGACAGAATGAGACATGTGAACAGGGCGTAACAGTCCTCGATCATTTTAAACCAGAAATAAATTTCTGGCTGTAGGGGCACGGCAATTTAAAACCTTTCGTATAAACCAAAAGTTATTATATGCCGTGCCCCTACAAAACCCGTTTTAACTATCGGTGAAAGTCACTGAAACGCTGAATATATCAAATATTTAACCTATTTTAACAGGTTTTAGCTAAGACATGAAATTTATTTCAAGGCTATGCGTTGAGTAAAGAAACCTTTCGATACATTGCTGCAATTATTTTAAGCGATCGCATCTAATCTCCGACTATCAGTATGTTTCTTTTCCCTTCCTAAACTCCATTAATCGCTGCTTGACCTCTTCTTTGATTTCTTTCCCCTCGTCAGGATCGCCGAAATACTCGTCTAGGCATTGTTCAACAATGTGTCGAATTAGATCTGTAAGTTGCTCAACTGTCATGTCTTTGACTTGCATTTTAATCTCCTAGTATCTATTACTGTATGAGTTTAACATGAGTGTCACACGATGGTTAAACAGGTTTCGGTAGGGCTAATAGGCAGGAGTTTTAAAGGGCGATCGCATATCTTGCATCTTTCCACCAACCCGCCCGGAAATCAATTTCCGGGCTAACAGCTTAAGTCCACTTAAGTGGACTGAAATTTTATTTAGTCCTCTTAAGAGGACTTTAGCGATGAGACAGGAAATTTATTTCCTGGCGGACTGTGGTGTTAGCAGAAGATCTCTTGCGATCGCTCATCAATCCTGCTGTTATTTTAGGCGATATCTAATAGCATCCAACTTGCATAATTAATAGTGTTGTAGGGGCGGGTTTTACCAAAGATATAGGAAAAAAATGCAGAGAATAAATAAACCCGCCCCCGCGTAACTCTGCTAATAACGCACTCTACAAATTTCTGCTATTTATGTATAGTTCATGGCGACAACACCAAGAGTGGCTAACCCTACTATAACGGCTGGCTTATTGATATTTACTACATAATCGCGATCGATCAATGCTTGTAAAGCAACAGCAGCATTGCCATAACGATTTTTCAGATTCGGTTCCACCATTTTGGTCAACCATTCCACAAAAGGCGGATTGATTTTAGGAACAAATTTCTTAAATTCAAATCGATAGTTATCATCAATTAACTTGCCAATATCAACAGAACGAGTACCAGTCACCAAGCAAATCAAAGTTGCTCCCAAACTATATAAATCCGATGCTTCTGTAAGCGAACGACCAAACTGTTCTTCCGGCGGCATAAAACCCACCGTCCACGCTGCTAAGCGCCATTTCCCCTCCCCGAATACGGGCAAAACCAAAATCAACTAAGTAAGCATTTAATTGCTTATCCACCAAAATATTCTCTGGTTTAATATCCCGATGAATAACCGGAGGCGTGCGCTGTTGCAAATACACCAAAATTTCTAATACCGACACAGCAATTTGCTTAATTTCTTCAACAGTAAAGCTGCGTCGTTCCGCTAAAGATGGGGCATTTTTATATTCCTGCACCAGACAAAAGCCCGATGAAGTTTCAAAAGAATCCAGATAGCGGGGAATGCGGGGATGATTTAATTGTTGCAGCAGTTCAATTTCCCGTTGATAAGCTTTAAAACCCGACCATTCAGCACCCGCTATAGCAAACCGAAACTCTTTAATTACAACAAGATCCTCCCCTGTTGCCCCATTATCAAGGACATCCTTTCCTGTCCCCCCCTGTTGTCCCCCCCCGATCAAGGGGGGCTAGGGGGGATCTCTTCGCCAGGTAGGTAATGCGCCCCGCTTCCCGGTTGCGTCCCAATTCTCGGATAATTTCATAGCCGTGGCTGGAAAAATCTGAATGGTTGCTCATATGTTTGTCTCCGCAGCGGGGGGTGGGTAGTGGGTGGTGTATGGGACGCACCCCTAACCGTTGATACCGATTTTGGCATACACTATTGTCGCATCGTCAAACTGCTATCTCTTGTTGGCGTTGAGTCTCCCTCCACTCCACCCAACCGACAACTGACCCAAGTTTCTTCCTGAAGCAGAAAAATAGTTGCTGAAGAAACTTGGAGCAGAGGTAAACTTTAAAAGCGATCGCAGCTAGCCTAGAGTTAGTCTTGTTACAGCCTGCAACGGTAAATATAAGAAATACTAACCGCTTTATTGGTCAAAATCTATGTTGAACGGTCAAACAAATCATCCAATCTTTGGAAAATTGGTCGGTGGACGTTATTACATACTCGAAATACTCAGTTTTGGCGTACTGGGGCGGACTTATCTCGCCAAAGACATTCGCCAAGCGGGTAGTCCCAAATGCGTCATCAAACACGTTAAAGCTACCAGCGATGAACCCAACACCATCGAAACTCTAAAGTGTCTATTTTTAGGGGAAGCAGAAATTCTAATTAATTTGGGACAACACGAACAAATTCCCCAGGTATTAGCTTCGTTTGAAAACGAACAAGGATTCTACTTAGTACAAGAATTTATTCAAGGACAACCCCTAAGCGAACTGCTACCAACAAGTACCCGCTGCGGTCAACGTTGGACTGAATGCCAAGTTATTAAATTTTTGAAAGAACTTTTGGGCATTCTGGAATTTATTCATGCTCATACTATCATCCATTGTAACATCAATCCCAGCAACATAATTAAACGTGCCCTAGACGGAAAGCTATTTTTAACAGACTTCGGCGCAGTTCAACCAGTCCAAAATACAGCTCCCGATCTTAAATTAAATCTTCCTCCATCTGGATATATTCCCGGAGAGCAACTGGCATTTCAGCCCCAGCTAAACAGCGATATTTATGCTTTAGGTACCATTGGCGTTCAAGCACTAACAGGACTGCGACCAGCGCAATTACAAATAGATGAAAATATAACTTGGCATAGCTCAGTTAGCGAAGAGTTAGCTGGTATCCTAGATCGGATGGTGCAACCGGATTATAAACACAGGTATCAAACTGCGACCCAAGTCTTGCAAGCCCTCCATAGTCTGCCCGTCACCCTTGAGAAAGCCATAGAAGTAAAACAAATATCCTCGATTCAACCAACTCTAAATTTGGTGCAAACACCCGAACCAAAAGAGTTAATTTTACCCTCATTCGATCCTCCTGAATTTACCGACAATCTACCCATTTCTTTATTTCCAATTCCCTTACCTCCCTTAGAGTTCGATCCCGACCAAGAAATTCATATACCCGGCATTCCTCCGGTGTTAATAATGTTGAGCCTTAGCCTAGCGGCACTTGGTGCTAATTATATGTTTATAGAAGCAGGTATTCACGATATTCTAGAACCAGATCCAAAGCAGCTCAAGTTAGTCAAACCAAATATTAAAGAAGAGCAGATACTGAGTTGGGCTGAAGAACTTTGTAGTATTCCTTATCTGTGTTTCTTCCAAGGACTCCCCTTGAGCGAGGTGGAAGTTTACCACCTACAGAAACAAGCCTACGCCCGCGCCTATAAGGGCGACTTTACCAGTGCTTTGAAATATTTGGAGAAGATTACTCCCAGCAGTCCGCAATACGATCGCGTCAAAATCAAAATTGCAGAATACCGCAAAAAACAAGCTATCAAAAATAAAATGGGTACTACTGCTAATTCAAATAATACGCGATAATTGCTAATTTCTAATTGCTAATTGCTAATTGGGAATTGGGGAAACAGACGATTTTAGAAACCGGGTTTCTGCGTAGATATCATGTCCGTTAGCATCGGATTTGTACAGTTAATTATGTTGTAGGGGCGGGTAATACCTGCCCCTACCTTGGAACCAGGAGATATCTCATTAAACCCGCCCCCCGTGCTGATTGCCTAACCTTTCCATTGCGTCACAGATGGTTCGGTATAAGCTAGCAATTTACCTTGGGAAATAACATAACTCACCGGGGCGCGGCGGCGAATTGCATCGTAGCGACTCGACCCATCTAAAACTATTAAATTGGCTGGCTTTCCTACTTCAATTCCATAGTTATCTTGCAAATGCAAAGTTTTAGCGCCGTGCCACGTTACCATATCAAAACAAGCATCAATTTCTGCCATTCCTGTCATTTGGCAAACGTGAACTGCCATATGGGCGACTTCTAACATATTTCCCGTTCCCAAACTGTACCAAGGATCTTGCACGCAATCATGTCCTAAACTAACATTTAATCCCGCTTCCCAAAGTTCTTTGACGCGGGTAATTCCCCGACGTTTGGGATAAGTATCGGTGCGTCCTTGGAGGGTAATATTAATCAGGGGATTGGCGATTAAATTAATTTGCGATCGCATCAACAATCCCATCAATTTTCGCGCATATGCATTGTTATAAGAACCAAACGCAGTTGTGTGACTTGCCGTAACTTTTTCCCCCATCCCCTCACGCACTGCACAAGCTGCTACCACTTCTAAAAACCGCGACTGTTCGTCATCAATTTCATCGCAGTGAATATCGATTATTTTATCATATTTTTGCGCTAATTCAAAAATGCGATGCACCGATCGCACCCCATCTTCTCGCGTAAATTCATAGTGGGGAATTCCTCCTACAACATCCGCGCCCAATTTAAGCGCTTCTTCCAATAGTTCCTCATTTTTTGGCTGGCTGTAAATCCCATCTTGTGGAAAAGCGACAACTTGTAAATTTATCCAATCTTTTACCTCTTCTCGCACTTCTAGTAAGCCTTGCAATGCAGTTAAACTTGCTTCGCTAACATCGGCATGGCTGCGGACAAATAATACACCTTGGGAAGCTTGTTGTTTTAAAGTTTCTTTAGCCCTGTTTTTCACATCTTCTAGGGTTAAACTTTGCTTTCTTTCTCCCCAAATTTCAATACCTTCAAACAAAGTTCCGCTTTGGTTCCATCGCGGTTCGCCTGCGGTTAAAGCCGAATCTAAATGAATGTGGGACTCAACAAACGGCGGACTCACTAACTTACCTTTAATATCGATTTCTAGTTGGCATGGTTCGGTAAGATGGGGGGAAATAGCTGCAATCTTCCCCTCTAGAATAGCAATGTCAACTTCCGACTCACTCCCCGTTGCATCGAGCAAGCGACAACGGCGCAGAAGTAGATCCCACGGTTTTGGTAACATCGGTACTCCTTGAAGTTGAATCTGAATAAAAGATGCTGTAGTATATATAAGTTTAACGGAATTTTGCTATAAAACTCTGCAACTGCTAGGGGACGGGGAATGTGATAAATTTTGTCTCATAGACATAGCAGATATAGAAGTTATCATGAATGACGCCAGCGATCGCAATGGGTTAGAAGTAACAGAAACCATTTCCGTAGCGGGTTCTGTGATTGGCTCCATATTAGCAGTAGCTTCCAATCAGCTAATTTATGCAGCCGCTCCCTTGACTTTAGCGCTGTCCCTTAGTACAATCAACCGCCGCCGGTTTGAGCAGAACTTTCAGCAGAATATGCTGTCGTTTTTATCACAGATGAACTCTCGCATCACCGAAACAGATGAGAAAATAGCGGGACAGTTACAGGCGGTAAAAGATACCGCAAAATCCCTGTCTCCCGCTCCTGAACCTGTTAATATTAAACCGCTCCAAGCAGAAATATCGGCGCTGCAAAAACGATTCGATACCTTAGAAGTAGCGATTGGCAATATTTCATCCACAGCCAATGTTACCCCGCAGCCAGCTTTTGACCCCACTTATATAGAACAACAGATTCAGGAACTAAAAACGGTACTGACCAATACAGAAAAAACATCCGCTCCCAGCGTTACCCCAGAGGAACTTAAGCAAGTTAAGCAGGAATTCCAACAACTGCAAGGAAACCTTTCTGCGTTGAACTCAGCGTTTAACCAGCGTCAGGAATTGAGTCAAATTGCAGAATTAAAGCAAACTACAGCCGCAATTGACCAAAAAATAGCTGACTCATCCTTAAAACAACAAATACAGCAACTGCAAGCTGAACTTTCCTCATTGAAACAAGAGTTTAACCAGCGTCAGGAATTGAGTCAAATTGTAGAATTAAAGCAAACTACAGCCGCAATTGACCAAAAAATAGCTGACTCATCCTTAAAACAACAAATACAGCAACTGCAAGGGGAATTTTCCGAGTTGAAACAGCAGTTTAACCAGCGGAAAGACTCCGGTGAAATAGAAGAAGTGAAGCAATTAGCGGCAGCAATTCAACAACAGATTTTTGCACTAGAACCAGTACCCCCAGCCTTCGATCCTACACCCTTAGAACAACAAATACAGCAATTAAAGCTAGCGATCGCGCAAATCGACTCGACGCAAACAAACTTCACCATCGAACTTGCCAAAGTGCCCCAACTGTGGGAAAATATCGCCCATATCCAACACCAACAGTCCGAGTTACAACAGCTAATACTTCAAATCAAGCAGCCTCCACGCTCCCCAGTCTTTCCTCTCGTCACCTTCGGAGGGAAAATCCAACCCCACAGAACCAAAAATAAACGGATAGAAGCCATTATGGCAATGGCGGAGGCACACGGCATTGGTGAAGAATTCCAGATGGTGACGCAAGCAGCAGAGAAACACCACCTGACTTTAAATCCCTGGCCTACTAATCTAGTATTCGGGCCAGCTGATAATTTGATCGCCACCAAGTTGAGCCATTGTTCCCAATGTTTGTTTACAATATCAGGACAGCCTACACAAGAAGGAAAAGTTCGACTCTGGCTGTCATCGCAAGCCTTCGCGGATTTTTACCCAGTGATGCAGATGACTGTCACCTCCATCTTGGGATTTGATGGGTGGGTGGAAATGACGAAGGGAGAAATTGAGCAGTTTGTAGCGAGTCTGAATCGCTTGTTTGAGTTGTTGGAGGCAAATCCAGCCGAGTTAAACTAAGCGTCTGTGATCAATTGGCGATCGCACTGTGATCCGGATCCGCGATCGCTCTTGTTGTCATATCCATAATAAAACTTGGAATAGATCTAACCAGGGCAAGCAGGGGTAACCATATCCTCTCCACAAATCTAGCCATCATCCTGGTTAGTTAACTTGTGCTGGCAATCGGTGCTGCACCTTCAGTCTAGCCTGCCATCAAGCTAGCGCCTTAGCTTCATAATCATATCTGATAATACCCTGTGATTGGGGTCACCGTGAGGTCGTAGCTAGCCTCACTCAGTTTAGCGCTGACAATCATCCTTAAGAGAGGTATGCGATCGCTAAGCCTCCTGGAGAGGAATTCTACAGTTAAACTGTAAGAGTTCCTGGTACCGAGATGTTATCTCAAAGTTTTTTCCCTCAAGCCACAACTGGACACTTTAGAGCTATTAAAGCCCCACTCCCCAACGATGACTCTAACGTTGTTCATCATACTGGAGCGGTTGAAAATTCTAACGATCCCCAACCAGATCTCTCCCCCCAGAGAGAAGCAATCTGCGGGTTTTTTCTAACTCTTGTTAAGCAATCCTCACCCGACATAGTTTTATCTGAATTTAAAAACTTATTTATCCATTTTTTTGTGGTTCAGACAGAACCGCAAAAAGCATTTTACAAAATAATTACTTCTGGCAATGAAGAAGAGTTTAAAAACACTTTAAAGCGAACAATTTATATTATTCTTAACAACTGGATTTTCCGCCGGGACTACAAGCCAGCACAGGCTTTGATTGAATTGCTTGGTAATGCTCCCGTTAATTGTTGCACCAAATCCCCAAACCTCAATCATCTGAGTACTTGGATCGATAATTTTATCAAGACTCAAGACTACCAAGAAATAAAATTATTTGTTGCTAAATACGACTATCAACAAAAAGAACACTGGAAGAACAACTACACTTCTTATTTGTTAACCTCTCAGTATGCCAATTCTCAAAACTCCCTAGAACAGCGCCAAGCGGCTAAAGTATTATCCCAGCAGTTACAAGATAAATTCAAATTGGATTTGGCTATGTACACAGCACATTCTCATCCTGATGCTGCTCAATCACAAAGAACTCAAAACCCAACATTTCTAGGCGATGAAGCACTAGAATTAATCAAAAAAGTTGTATCAAAACGCAGCTTTTTTAGCTATGCCAATTTAGCTAATATTTTTATCCAACAAACTCACAAACTTCACTACAAATATTTCAAGCAAAGTTTAATAAAATACTTGTTTTTCTCGGTTTCAAACCAAGGATTAGTAAATAATCTCAAAACAAAGCTAACTGAAAAACTAGAAACCATTTATCAAGAATATGACGAAGAGGTATTAAATAAACCACTGCTGCTGAAAACTTGCAATCGCACCATAGAATGGTTGACTATCCCCAGAAATGGAGAACCTTCTTCCCTATTTATTGCCTTAGCTTCTCAAGGAAATCCTTTAACACTAGCGATTATTTTGCTCAAACTGATTTTAATCTGCCCGCCGACTCGTACACATCTACAAATTTGTATGGCAAATTTAATTCGATACTATGAAGATTATTCCCAAGAGGAATGTCATTGGGTGATTAAATTCTTGGAAATCACCAAAATTATTTTGACAATTTTTACCGAAAACGTTCAATACAATTTAGTCAGTATGGAGGAAAGGAACTTAAATACAAGCGTTCAAGAGCAAGATGAATGCAGAATTTTTTCTCAGCAATTAGAGCGTAAGAAAAAATATCCTTAGCTTTTTCTCCTATTCTATCCCTTGCGGATAAATTGCCTTAAAATCTCTCCCGGTTCCCGATCCCAAGTATCGATATGTTCGTATATCAAGCCACTTTCATTGAGTTTGTACGTAGAATAACCATTAAAAAATATGCGAGCTTTCCAAGGAACTCGCAAAACACCGCGCACCGTCCAATTGGCAATAATTGTATCCTCGGTTTTCCGATCTACATCGTGTAGATCGAAGTAAATTTCGCTAAAAAATAGCCGTGCGTGAAATCGCAGCGTCCAGAAAATAATCCGATAGTTGAATTTCCATTTAAACTTGTTCACCGGGTCTTGAAAGTAGATATCCGGCGTATAAATATCATAGGAAATATCTTGCTCAAACAAAGTTGGTAAATCCTTGTTGAGCGTTTCTATAACCTGTTGTACTTGCGATCGCTCTCTCATTGCACCACTCCCAAGTTTAACTTTCTTCGCCCCAAGTTCGCAGTTGCAAGTAAACTAGCACCAGCGTCACTCCTAACAAAACAGTTGCAGCTGCGGCGGCGTAGCCAAAATCAAATTGAGCAAAAGCTTGGTCATAGATATAGTAAACTAGCAAATTAGTAGAATTCAAAGGGCCGCCACCTGTGATAACATAAACTTGCTCGAAACTCCGCAGGGTAAAAATCGCAGTAGTAACCGTAGCAAATACAAGAGTAGGCCGCAAACCGGGTAAAGTAATATGCCAAAATTGTTGCCAAGGGTTTGCACCATCTAATTCAGCGGCTTCGTAGCGCGATTGGGGAATCGTTTGCAAACCAGCTAAAAATACCACTAAATTGAAACCGAGTTGCTTCCAAATACTCAATAAAATTAACACCCACATCGCCCAGGTAGTGCTACCTAGCCAGGGAATCGGTTCAATATTAACAGTACTCAAAAGCGCGTTGATTGGCCCTTCGGTTTGAAATAGCCAGCGAAAACCCAGTCCAACGGCTACTAAGGAAGTAATAGAAGGAATAAAATAGGCAGTTCGCAGTACACCCCGCAATTTTATCGCACCGTTCAACCACACGGCTAACCCCAAGGGGATAACCAGACTGGGAATCACCGTCGCGAGGGTAAAATAAACTGTATTACCGATAACCTGCCAAAAGTCTGGACTCAGCACCAAGCGCAGGTAATTTCTTAAACCTACCCAGCGAGTGCCGCTAATGGTAAAGTTACCCGCACTGAAGCTGAGGTAAAACAGGTAGGCGATGGGCCAGAGGACGAAGATGCCCAGTAGGATCAGAGCAGGAGATAAAAAGATCCAGGCAGCGATCGCATCGTTATCTAACCAAGACTTAATATATACTTTTGGCCTTTGCAATCAAACCTCCCATCTGCCATGACTGTGACTCCAATATCAGTTGATTCTACCAACAGCCTTGTTTCTCCAGCCATTGGAGCCGAACTTCCTCAACAAGATGCACCTGTGAAACTAGGCATTCTGGCTTCTGGGAGTGGTAGTAACTTTGAGGCGATCGCACAAGCGATCGCTGACAAACACCTAAATGCTAAAATTCAAGTCTTGATTTATAATAATCCTGGCATCAAAGCGGCTGCGAGAGCCGAAAAGTGGAACGTTCCCGCCGTCTTGCTAGATCATAGAGAATTTAAGGCTCGCCAAAAATTAGACGCTAAAATCGTCGAAACCTTGCGGGAATATGATGTTGAGTGGGTTATTTTAGCAGGTTGGATGCGAATTATCACCCCTGTATTTATTGATGCCTTCCCCAACCGCATTATTAATATTCATCCTAGTTTATTACCTAGTTTTAAAGGCATTGGCGCAGTAGAGCAAGCGATCGCCGCAGGTGTAAAAATTACTGGGTGTACGGTACACTTAGTTGTTCCAGAAGTTGACAGCGGCCCAATTCTCATCCAAGCCGCTGTGCCAGTTTTGCCCGATGATACCCCAGAAACCCTGCACGCCCGGATACAGGTACAAGAGCATAAGATTATCGTAGAAGCGATTCGCTACGCGACGACGATGCACCCTTAACTAAAGCAGCGCTTTTGTTGTTGCAGGTGCTTTGCCAAAATGCTCAACCGAGAGCCTCTTTCTCATACCTGACTAGAAGATGCCAGAGAAAGATATCCGGATCGTCATGATCGATCATCTCTTTAAACATTGAAACAAAAGGCTCGTAGTCCAAGAAATCCATTTCCAAACTGAGTCGTTTTAATCCCGCTTCTTTAAAGATGCGATTCAACCGCAACGGAGTGTAATAAATCTGTGCATCTGTCCACTCAGGGTCCCAAACTTTATTGCCGTATACATCGATGTATCCCTCAGTGATGCAGTGAGCGTGTTTTCGACTAAAATAGGCAATTTCTAAGAAACAAAGCGTTGTTGGAAAAAACCCGTATATCTTGCCACCTGGCTTGAGAACCTTGCCAAATTCTCGGATCATCTGGCGGTTGGTTTCATCCTCAGTAGAAACCACGGAATTTACGAGCAGGACGTAATCAAATTTATCTTGCCACTCAGGTTTTTGTTCCGTTATTCGAGTCGAATCAACTTCCTCAAAAACGAATTGCTGATTGTTGATTCGGGACTCTCCATCTGCGTTTTTCCAATTTTCCAGGGCTTTTTCAATTGCTGTTTTGGAAAAATCGGTACAGTAGACTTGTCCAATTTGGGGGCAAAACTCCAGTAATGTCTTCTGAAGATAAATTTCCGAGCCACAACCAGGAATCAGAACTTTGATGTCAGGCGAATTAGGAATATTATAGCCGGGAGAGCGGTCGGGACAAACTAAGGCTTTGCAGATTTTGGGGTCTTGGGTGAGGCTGAAAGTAGTATTGGCATAATCTTCGTGGTTTTCATCCCAAATCGCTTTCTCTTGTTCAAGAGATTTTGAAGCAAGGCGACTAGAAGAGGGGATGAGCCATTTGGATTCATTTGTGCTGGTCATAGTTTTCAACTCCAAGATATTCAGTACAGGTCAAACTTGTGATTTGGGAAGACGTAGGGTGCGTTAGGCGCACTACAGCGGCTTGCAGCCGCG
>DNGJ01000496.1:1909-3789 GCA_003486305.1 Cyanobacteria bacterium UBA11371 | reverse complement strand
GCGCATTCCTTCGGTGTACCTCACTAAGAAAGCAATTCGCTGTAACTACGGCGTTTGTCACTGATTCCACTTTTGGTGCGCCGTAACGCACCGCCATAAATCATGTATTTCACAACAGGGTGTTAATTACTAACAACCAAGCTTCCGTTTTCCATCACGTAGGTGACATCCGCACGGGATGCATGAGCCATGCGGTGGGTGATGAAAATCACTGTGCTTTGTTTGGTGATACGCTCGATGGTGGCGAGGATTTCTGCTTCAGTAGCGGGATCGAGGGCTGATGTGGCTTCATCCAGAATCAGAATCGCTGGATTTCTTACCAACGCCCTGGCGAGGGCGATTCTTTGCCGTTGTCCCCCTGATAACTGTCCGCCTCTGTCACCCACAGGTGTGTCGTAGCCTTGGGGTAAGGTCAAAATAAATTTGTGAATTTCTGCGGCTTTGGCTGCGGCTTCGACTTGTTCGTCAGTTGCTTCTAAATATCCCATGCGAATGTTTTCCCGCACCGAGCAATTAAACAGAATTACATCCTGAGAAACGAGTCCAATTTGAGAGCGGAGGGAGCGTACTGTGCAGGAGCGTAAATCGATTCCATCGAACAGAATGCGTCCTTTATCGGGGTCATAAAATCGCGTCAGCAAGTTGATAATTGTACTTTTGCCCGCGCCACTCTGACCGACAAATACCGCAAAGTCCCCTTGGCGAATCTTTCGGGATAGATTTTTCACACCCCCTCTATCTTTAGAGTAGCTAAAGGTAACATCGTCAAAGTAAATATCGCTGGAAAAATGCGGCAAGTCAATCGCATCCGGTGCATCCTGAACCGCAGGAATTTCTGACAAAATATCGCTGATGCGTTGCAGGGCTGCTACTCCATCGATAAAAGCAGGCAGCGACGAAGTTAAGCCCAGGATATTGAGATTCAAGCCTAGCAGTAAAACTTGAAATGAGGTAAGGGTTCCTACGGTAATTATATTCCTGTAGGTCATGACTGCGCCGATACTTAAAATTACAAGCTGCGTCATCACAAAACAGATCATGGGAACTTTCTGCACTAAGTAGGAGAGAAAGGTTGCCCGGACATAGACTTGTTTTAAGTTATTCAAATGGGCAGAAAAATCATTAGTCATTTGCTTTTCCAGCCCGAATATCTTGACAACGGCTTGCGAGAGGATATTCTCTTCGACGACGCTAGCAATTTCTCCTTCTTTTTGCAGCAACTTATAGCCGACATCGGTAGCCAAACTGGCAATTTTTGCCGGGGCAATAGTGCAGACGGTTAAACCAATGCAACTGAGAACGGCTAACTGCCAGTTTAGGAAAAAGAGGAAAATAGTAGAAAACAGCAGGTTACACAGTTCTAAAATAACGACAGTCAACCCCATTGTAATTAAACCATTTTCCACCTTCTGGGTATCGGCAATTAAACAATTGACAATATCCCCGGCTGAACGCCGCCCAAAAAACTCCATTGAAAGGCTTTGGAGATGTTCAAATAAAGAGTGCCGGATGTTGTTGGTTATTAAAATACCCAAACGCGCTCCGAGGGAGAGTCCTAGCAAGCCGATACAGATATAAAGGATGGCTCCTACGCCCAGCAAGGACAGGATTAGAATCAGAAGACCGTAATTTTGAGGAACGATGGCGGCATCGATAATAAACTTTAAGCTAGCTCGAAAAACTGAATCAAATGCCGCGTCAAATATCAGGCAGATAAAGAGTAAAACGAATTGCCATTTGTACGAGGCAATGTATTTGTTGAGGGTTTTAAAGAACCAAATAATTTCCACAGGTTAGGGCAGTTATTTTACAGGCACAATTGATACTTTTACTCTGGCAGTTCTCATCTGGATAGCTACTTACAGCGGATTGCAAGTGAG
>DNGJ01000496.1:0-1619 GCA_003486305.1 Cyanobacteria bacterium UBA11371 | reverse complement strand
ATACGACTGCAATCCGCTATAATCATTAGGGTGGGCATTGCCCACCCTACCGCAATTATCAGTCATAATGTATCAGCAATATGAATAAAATATTCCCGATACATTCAATCAATTAAACTGATTTAGAAACGCCAAAATCTCCTCATTTAATTTACCTCCTTTATCTGTGTTTTATGTGCTGAATTTTTCTGTTCAGCTTTCTCAATATTATCGCTAGATAAAAGTAACGGCAAGGCTAAATACTCTAATTTATCTAAACTTTAAAATCGATTTAAAGTTGATAAAAAAACTGAGAATTAACCCGATGCTTTTAAATTTTAAGCTCGGATTAATTCTCAGTATTTCTGCTGTTTTACAGCAGATTGCTTTTCGTATGAGGTACAGCCTTTTGGCTTAGTTTGTGTAGCGGCAGCAAAAATGGCTGCCGCTCGCGCATTCCTTCGGTGTACCTCATGCGCCTGCAATCGGCTATAAAGATCAAAGGTTAGGCAAGTAGTTGGAAGGTAGTCCAAGGGGGCGATGCTCTGTTGACTCTTGAATCAGAGGGTGTTGAAAAGCGATCGCCCCTCACCTAAAGGCACTGCCCAAAAAAGGTACAGTTATCTTTTTTCCCTCTAGATGGCGAGTTTGGGGAAGCCGCCTATGCGATCGCTTTCTCCAACGCTGTAAAAATTCAAAAGCTTAATTTAAACAAAAAGAGGCGATCGCACAGACAAACGTACCGGACAATAGTAGCGATCGCGATCAATCGAACCTACAAGGAACAGAGTCGGACTACCACTCTTCCAAGGTAACGGTGTATGCGACCAAGTAGATAGAACCTTCACTGGAACTTGTGACGGTTTCTACATAAGTACCTTCCGAGAGATCTGTCTCAATCGCGAAAGTGCCCAGATGATCGTCCCCTGAACTATAATCGTATTCCCAAAGGCTAATATCTAGAGGTTGAGTGAGAGGAAAACGCAGTTGATCAAAACGTACAATTTGACCTGGTAGAATTTCATAGTATTTGCCCGGTTGAGGCCAAAACCGCTTATCTACCCCCGGTTGATTAGTAAAGGTCAGGTAAAGCTGATCTGGGTAATTTCCACTTTTACCAATCGCCTCAACCAAGCCTGGAATCTTTTCCAAAACTTTTGCACCTGCGTTCAGAGCTTGTCCAACCAGTTGAGCTTGAGGGTTTGGAACGTTACTAAGTACAGATCCTGCTGCACCAGAAACGCTATTTGCCAAACCAGCAGCCTGGTTAACCAGGTTACCATCTACACTGGAAGACATGGCTACACACTTAGCAGAATGGAGCCTGACTGTCTTGATCTTAGTTGCCAGGTACTCATAATTGAGATCGTAGTCGTTCCCTTCTTCTGGATTGGCAAACTTAACCTTTCCAGAACCTGAACCCGATGCAGTAAATGTGTAAGCACCCATGTAGTCATCAGCCGAGGTGCTGTCATATTCCCACAGCTCGATCTTCAACTGACTATTAAACGAAAAAGTTGTGTTGAGGAATGCCTCATTTCCCGTGTTCATGTCACAATCACCCCTATCGGGCCATCGAGCAATTCTTTGTCCATCAGCGTAAATATTTGCATAGACGGTAACCGTTCAGGGGGTGCGCC
>DNGJ01000065.1 GCA_003486305.1 Cyanobacteria bacterium UBA11371 | reverse complement strand
AGCAACGTGCCATCAACGTGCCAAACTCTCACCATTTTATCGTTACTTCCCGATGCCAGAGTTTGACCATCCGGACTAAAACTAATGCTATTCACCGGACTTTTATGCTTTAAAATACCGAGCAAAATACCGCTAACATTCCAAAGTTTTACGGTTCCATCAACACTTGCAGAAGCAAGCGTTTGATTATCCGGACTGAACTTGATATCGGTGATTTCACCTTGATGTCCCTGCAAAATGTTAAAGCTTAGATTTTGTCTTAAAGCATCCAGAGACTGACGATCTGGACTAGACTTGAACCAGATAGGTTGATTCTGCACTTGCTGCGGTTCTTTGAAAGCGTAAACAGTTTGATTCAGCGCCATCGCCATTCGCATTTTAGTATCGGGATTAATGCCAATACCCCATAAGTTTTTGAATCTTCTAGCCGCGCGAATGCTTTGAATTAAGGCATCTAATTTTTGATTAGAATCAAACAAAGACTCGGAATATAAACTTAAGGCATTCAGTTCTTTATTTTTGGCATCTAGAAACGATTTGAGCCAAATTAGCTCAATTATTAAGGCAGAAAATAGACCCAAAACAATGAAAGCGCGAATATTTAGCGCGATTCTTAAACTTCGTTCGTGCTGAAGTTTGGCTTCAGTTAATTTTCGTTTTTCTTTTTCTTGACTCAGTTGTTTTAGCAACTCTTGTTCTCGATTTAGCCGTTCAATTTCAGCATTATTTTGAGCTTCTATTTTGCGGAGTTCGACTAATTCAGCTTCTTGAGCAGCAGCTAAAAACTGATAATCTTGATGGCTTAAACTTTTACCCGTCGCCCAAGTGAGGGCATCTTGCAGGGCCTGTCCGCGCAATAATCTTGATTCATCTTGACAGTTAGAAGCTAACCAGGCATTTAAAGATTCAGCATAGGGGCGCAAATCTAAAAAGATTTTTTCAACCCAATTAAGGTTAAAAATAGATTGATAAATGCGATTGTATACTTTTAATTTTCCAGCATGACTAATGACTAATCCAGATAATCTTAATTGGGTTTGTTCGGGAGTATCGTCGGCGGGGATTTCTCCTTGGTGGAGGATTTTGTGATAAAGTCCTAGTAACCTGCCAGTAGATTGGGGGTTTTTGGTGATGCGATCGCGTATCGTTTTAATATGCGCTGGTTCATCCTGAGATTCCCAATTTTCGATAAGCTGAGATTTGACCAATTCGGTAATAAAAGATTGGCTTCCATGCAGATTTTGAACTACTAATTTACAAAGCTTCTGAGTCAAAAACGGTTGTCCGCCCGTCCATGCCAAAATTTCTTTTAAAGTTTCTTCTGGGTTATTTACTTTTCCCTCAAAACCTTTTAACAAAGGTTGAGCTTCCTGGAATTGAAACCCATGCAATTCAATCGCACGACCAATATTAAACGGCGTGCGAGTGGGATCGGAAATTAAATCGGAAGGCGTCGCTACTCCCAAAAGCGCAAACGTCAATCGCTGATAATCTGGTTTTTGGGCGCGTTTGTTATGGCAAGATCGAATCAGGGCAAAAAAGTCATCTAGAGATTCTTTAAAGCTGAGAACGCTATCAATTTCATCGATAAAAATAACGATTTTTTGAGAAAGCTTGACAAGCAGCACTTCTTCTATTATTTCGCCCAAGCGTTGGACTGGCGGAATAAGTTCTCTGTCTTTCCACCAAGTCATAAATTCGATTGGGTTAAATAGATCGAAACCGCACAATATTTTGTAAGCAACGCCGCCGTACCATTTATCTAAAGAAACCTGCTGGTTACCAATTGCTGAAAGGTCGATAGTCGTACAAGCAATTCCTTCAGATTTAAGCCGTTGCATCGTTCTTACTAGCAAGCTGGACTTTCCCATTTGGCGGGAATTTAAGACATAGCAAAATTCCCCAGCTTTTAGTCCTTCATAGAGATCGTTATCAGCTTGTCGGATCGCATAAGTGGGTGCATTATCGGGTAAACTGCCGCCAATTTGATATTGATAGTTTGTCATTGTGGTGAGATTAATAACTCCATTTTTGAGGTGTCATATTGAGAAATTTGCGGATTAAATTAGCCGTATTTAACTTGTCATTGATGGAACGCAAACCCAAATCAAGCGGGATGCGATCGCCCGATTTAAGAAACAGCGCAATCTGACAGTTAGCGTTGCGATCCGGATTCCAGCCAATGGCTTCGACTTGGACATCTATAATATGAGCTAAAGGATGCCAAATAACTTGAGTATTCAGCAAACTGCGTCGCTTGAGCGTGAATCCATTATAGTCCTTATCAAAATGACAGATAACAACTCGTCCGGCAAAAATCAGCAGGAGGATACTAGCCACAACATTCACGACAAGGAATAAGGGAATCCACCAAAGATAGAACATCCAAGAAAGTTGCAGGTAAATAATCGGAACTAGGAACAAAATCCCCAGCATCCAACCACCTGTACCCAGCCAAAGTGAATAAGGCCGATATCGGAATTTCAGTTGAGTTTTTGTGTGTTCTAAAATAACCATTGTTTTACTTTTCAATTAAACGATTGAACTTAAATTTAACTCTTGCGCCAACCCCTAATCCCGCTTTCGCACCAACCCCTAATCCCGCTCGTTCGCCTCGTTACCAGGCTCCGGCCTGGTAACGCAGATCTGTGGGCTGCTGCCTCTCTTCGGCGCAGGAGGCAGAGCCTCCACAACAGCATTCCCAGGTGGAACCTGGGAACGAGCCAAGTGGACTCAAACTCTCTAGCATTCCTCTTTAGAGGAATTTCGCTATTAGCCAGGGAATTTATTCCCTGGCGGGTGGAGGTGAGAGGCGCAAGATCTAAATTAAGACTGTTTAAAGTATCTCTAGATTTAAGCATCGGAACTCCTTTGAGAAACGAACCGTTTAACAGCAGCACTGTCTGGGTATCTAACTCACCCGTTACCTTCACACCTACCGATTTTTGAAAGCGCCGAATTGCAGAAGCTAACTCTGCTTCTGTCTTAACTTTTTCGCCTATCTGCTGAAGATAAAGCAGGGCTATTTCGCGGGTAAGTGAAATATCTTGATGCCGGAAAATAGGCAGATATTGTCCGCCGCCAAATTGCTCAAAACGCGCGCGACGGATGCGGTAAATTCTCCCCCAACTTGGATCTCCAACTAGGGCAAAATTGTCATTTAAACCCAGCAACGCTACCGCATGAGGTAGTCGAAAAATACCGCTTCCCGACCAATATCCCAACACACCAGGGCGGTTTATTCGCTGCATTTGCTCCCAATTCGCCTCTAATTCTATTCCATCCATTCCCATAGCGCGAGTTGCGACCAAAAGTTGCGGCATCGATGTTCCTAACCGGGTGGTTCCTGCTAGTTTTGCCACGCTTGATTCAGTTGCTTCTATTCCCCAAAGTCGCAATACCGTCGCTAAGGCAGAGGGGCCACAACTGCTGTTAGAAGTTTGTTTAAATACGCCATTCGGCTGAAGATTATCTTCTAACGTTGCGTGAATTGGTGCTAAAAAATAAGATTCAGCTGTCTGAAATCCACCCAATCCTAATAATACAATCAGCACAACAGCGACGACCTGGACGCGGGCAGTATACCAACTAATTGCGAAAGCAATGCCGCAAATAAATACAAGCAACAAACGCAATATTGTCCAGGTGATTTTGAGGCTGTAAACGCGCCATTCAAAGGGCAAAGCTGACATTTCAGGCACAAAACGAGCCAGTAATAGCAAACCGATGTACAGAAGTAAAAAGACTATGGCGAGGTAGTTTTTGCCTTGAAAAATGTCGTTGGCGTTAACTCCTTTCCGTGCTAAGGCTCGTCCTAGCCGCAGTCCGAAAAAGAACAGCAATGAGGCGAAAATTGTTGCGATCGCTATCTCCTGTCCCATCTTTCTTTACACCACTTGGGTTATAGAGTTCACCAATACTATGATAATTTCGGGGAACATATTTGAGGGGTTAGAACATTTTGCCAGCCATAAAATAGTATGCGATCGCAACAACAGGATAAGCTCCTACCTGCATCGACATGACAGTAGCAGCAAGACTGGGGCGTTTGTCTTTCAGGTGGTATGCGATCGCATAACCTTTCATCACAAATCCAAAGATAAATCCAATCAGCAATAACCCCGCTGTCGCTGCATAAAGGTAAGTAACTCCTGCCGAAATCGTCATAGATTCCATCAGAAATACCTGGGCAACTCCCATGCCGATAAACAGCAGATAAACTAAGAATGCAAACATCCCTTTGCTTAGATGTTTTAAGAAACCTACCCGCTGACAAAAAGAGAGGCACATCGCAGCAGAAATCGCTCCACCAATTACCGCTAGGGGAAAAATTGAAACCAAAAATACGAAACTGAATAAGCTGGCTATCAGGTAGAAAATATTTGCTCCTACAGCTATTCCAAAAGCTTTGAGGTAAGGAATCGATTCTCTGTTATGCAGAACAGAAGCTTCAATGCAGATGATTGATAGGAGAGGGAGTCCATAGCTAGAAATTGATGCGGCTGCGGGAAGTAAAAAAACATGCGAGGCAAATAATACCCCTCTATCAGGACCACAAGCTATTGCTGGTAAGGCAAGAATCAGTACTAAAAAGACAGCGCCTAATGTAACTTTGATCAAAGATTGCCACTTTTTACGAGAAATAGAGCGGCGCGATTTGTAAGTTGCAAGTTCACGATCTTTATAGACGACGAGGGAGGAATTGGGATTAGGATGAAGTTGCATGGTTATTCTCCTGGATTCAGCGTTCTACAGTTACATATATCTGACGCGATTTGACTTATGCAGGAATGGGAATCGCCTGCCAAAAACTTCACAGTCTGTTACCTGGCTTTTTCACTATCAGCACCACAGCTAGGAACCCCATTTTGAAGGATTGGATCTTGAATTCGAGTTGTACCTTTTGATTTGGCTTCGCACACAATGCTGACAGTTGTCATATCATCTATAGCACCACCAGGATCGGGAACTAGAAAAACTGCTCCAACATAGCTTTTAAGCTTTTGATCGCGGGAAATTGCATAACTGAATGCAGCCGTTTTTGTCGCACTTATAGAATAGCTGTAGTTGATTGTCTGAGTTTTGATGCCAACACCCAAAGCCTCAAAGTTATGTGTAAATATGCCGTTTTCTGTGTACCAATATTGCTGTCCCTTGTTGATTGAACTTAGATATTGTTTGGCTTCTGGCTGCCTGGGCTTGGCTTGTTGATTACTGAAAAAACTTGGCAGAGCGATCCAACCCAAAATTCCCACTACACTAAAGAAACACAGCAGAGTAATCAAGCAACCAGAACAACCATTATTTTTAGACTCTTGCGGCACGGAATTCATAACAAACCTCCTGACTTCGTAAACGAGAAAATAAACTGAATGAAACTATGTCACCTATGACTGAAACATTTTTTCTAAAGTCACAATCAACGTGTTGCCATCTCGATGCAAAACGTAAACTTTTTCATTCGGTTCAATCTTGCTAACCCTGTCAGCACAACGCGCGCGCCAAAAACAGCCTTCATAGATAACTTTTCCAGTTTCTCCGGGTAAAATTTCCGTTACAGTTTTGGCTTCAGTTGCATCGGGAATCGCAACCTTTTTGCGCTTAATTAAAGT
This sequence comes from Cyanobacteria bacterium UBA11371, assembly GCA_003486305.1. GTDB lineage: Bacteria > Cyanobacteriota > Cyanobacteriia > Cyanobacteriales > Aerosakkonemataceae > Microseira. The sequence goes on along the minus strand of DNGJ01000065.1, from coordinate 20,279 downwards.
AGGACGCACCCAGATGACCAAGGCGAGAGAGACACCCATCCAATACATTACTTGGACGTTAAATTCTTCATACATGACATAGCGCCAATCAAATCCGAGTGCTTCTGCCATTTGCCAATCTGTAATTGCGGTAATGAAGGCACTAATCCCGATTAATAAAGCAATGAATTTGTAGCTTTTTTTCAGCTTTTGTGCTAAGAAAAACTCAATCATACAGAGAATGACGCCAGCGATCGCCCAAAACCAAGGGGGAGTTATCGCAAAAAATTGAGGCGGTATTTGTGCTAGTAAATTGGTGGTATTTAAGTACATCATTGGATTGAAAAGCCAGAATATTTTTTTTTGTTCTTGTGGGGTGGGCATCCTGCCCGCCCCACCTATTTTTGCCAGAAACTAACCTTACCGAATTCCTACAGTATTCAAGCTTTTGGCTGGAGTTTTTAACCCTTCATGACTCAGCTTATTCCCAATCGTAAAATCCATCATTTCTACTCGCGTAATCTTCACTCCCCAAGGTTCTGTTGCTACATCCAATCTTTCCACCAAAGCTTGATTCAGTCTCTCTCTGGCATTAAACATTTCTTCGAGTTCAAGTTTGGCAATTTCAGTGCGAATGTCCAGAATCAGCAAATTCATCATCGCGTCTTTGAGATTTTGTACCTTGTAATAAGCTTTCTCGATATCTGTCAGCCGCCAGTAAACTATAAAATTAGCGTTTACAGCTATTCTGTCTAGGGTCAAACATTGAATTACATGCATTGGTAGAATTTGTTCCCGCACGGTTTGTTTATAAGCTACCTGTTCGATAAAGGGAATCAAAAGTGAAAGTCCAGGTTCTAGCTTTTTGCCATCATATTTACCAAGCATTTCCACGATCGCTTCATCTCCTTGGCGGACAATTTTGACACTAGAAGCAAGGGAAGTTCCGGTAACAGTCAAAGCTGAGAATAGTACAAGTTGAAAGAAATCCATTGTTAGTCTCCTGATAATTGAGCGATCAAGGAAGAAATATTCTGTCTGGAATTACAACCAGAGTGCTGCCTTCGCGGCGCAAAACAAATACTTTTTGATGGGATGCGATCGCGCAAGTTCGATCTTCGCAATAAGCTTGCCAAACACAGCCTTCATAAAGCACTCGTCCCGTTTCTCCCGGTAAAATTTCGGTTACAGTCTTCGCGTCAGTTGCTTCTCGCACCACATATTTTTTGCGCTGGCGAATCATCGGACGTATCCAAAGAACTGAAGCTAAAGACAATCCCATCCAGTAAAAGATTTGATACTTAAACTCCGGCACGCGGCTTGCCCGAAATAACAGGAACGCTACAATTAAAGAACACATTCCTGAGAATAACGGTACAAATCTGTAGTAAGTAACCAGAGTTTTTGGCAGCAACAATTCCAGCAAGCAAAGAACGATACCAAATCCTAACCAAAACAGTGGAAAACTCAGTTGCGAATCAATCAAGGGCAATATCTTCACCTCCTGTCCAAACCCTTGCTGTTCTTCATTAAGACAGGTGGATATCTGAGATCTTGACTGACTTTATCGAGATTTCATCGACTTCTCATCGACTTTTGGGAGAACCGGCATTTACAATCGTTTCAGTTGCCCACAGCCGACGCCGACAGGCTTAAGCCTGTGGCTGCACGAACAAAGACCGCCTGCGCGGTCTGAAAACTCTTATTCGCCTACAGCTCTTATGCCTGTGGCTGCACAAACCAAGACCGCCTGCGCGGTCTGAAAACTCTTAGCCTGCTACGCCTTGCTTCGTTTGTGTGCCCGCTTGCGCTCCCCACCCTTGAGGGTGTGGGCAACTAAGGTCAGCCAGGAATTCAAATTGCCATGCCGCGATCGCTTAAAATCCATCCCCAATACATCCCCGCCGTCAAATCCTCTTTACTCAGGAATGGCTTTCTCAGCCAAAAAATCCTCGCGGAAGACTTAGGCATCGCCCAATCTACCGTCAGCAATTTCCTCAACGGCAAACCCGTAGATTACGCCAATTTTCTAGAAATTTGCCAAGCTTTGGGGCAAGAGTGGCGCAATATAGCGGATTTATCCGATTTATCTTCCGATCGCGAACTAGCCTTATCCTGGACGAACGTTACTTCAGAAACGGTAGAAGAATTACCAATGCCCAATGCCCCTCCAGAATTACCAGAAGGGCAAGTTGAATTAGCTTCTCGCTTTTATATCGAACGTCCTCCCATCGAAGCCCGCTGTTATGAAACAATTGTTCAACCCGGTGCTTTGATTCGGATTAAAGCTCCTAGACAGATGGGTAAAACCTCCCTAATGTCAAGGATTTTGCATTGCGCCGAAACCCAAGGATCGCGAGCGATCGCTGTAAATTTCCAACTAGCGAGTAAGCGAATTTTCAACAATTTAGATACATTTTTACAGTGGTTTTGTGCTGGTGTAGGTCTAGCTTTGGGACAACTGGAGCCATTATCCAACTGCTGGCAGCTAGCCGATATTATTGGCAGCAATTTGTGTTGTAAAGCTTATTTTGAACAGTATTTACTATCAGAAAATTTGCCGCCATTGACTTTAGCTTTAGATGAAGTAGATCGAATATTTGAATTCCCCGAAATCGCCGATGATTTTTTAGGATTGTTGCGAGCGTTGCACGAAGAATCCAAACGCTCTGAAAAATGGAAAAAGTTTCGCTTAATTTTAGTTCACTCCACCGAAGTTTATATCCCTTTAGATATGAATAAATCCCCGTTTAATGTGGGATTGCCAATAGAATTACCAGAGTTTAACCCCCAGCAAGTCCAACAATTGGCAAGGCGACACGGAATCGATTGTCATGAAAATCAAGTCGAACAACTGATGGATTTAGTGGGAGGACATCCTTTCTTAGTTCGACTCGCAATGTATCATATTGCCCGTGGGGATATTACTCTCGATCGGTTAGTTCAAGAATCTGCTACAGAAGCGGGAATTTACAGCGACCACCTGCGACGGCATTTGTGGAATTTAGACAAATATCCAGAAATAAAATTGGCGTTTGCACAGGTAGTAACGGCTGCAAAAAGCGTGCGCTTGCCCTCAGAACAAGGATTTAAATTAAACAGTATGGGCTTGGTGAAATTAGATGGTAGCGATTGTATTCCCAGGTGTAAATTGTATCGGAAATATTTTAGCGATCGCCTTTCAACAGTTGACAGTTGACAGTTGAATTTTGGATCTAATCTGATATGATTTGCGTTGAATTGCCCATAATAAAAAACTTCACTCTGTCGTTGCGTAGGGACACGGCATTAGAGATATCTCCGACAAACAGATAACGTTTATTTTGCCGTGTCCCGGCTGCTAATTATGGGTAATCCACCGGACATAATATGACCTGTAAGCTTAATAATACCAAAAGAATCTAGAGACGGTTATGCGATCGCTCCTCACCCCTAAAGGTTGAGTATAGATAGGAGCGATCGCTGCTCACCTATGATAATTTTGGTACAACCCAGAGGCGACGCTAGAGCCTTTATTTCATTGCACTACGCTTGCTTTTTCTTCAGAACAGAACTGGCGCCCCATGCACCAAGACCTAATAATCCGAATTTGGAATGGTTATGACTGACTCTCGATTTTGCCTGCCCATTGGTGCAAACCAAATTGTTTTAGGTGCGATCGCTACCTATATTGATTAGCTCCCAACGGCGATACACCTGACAGCACGCTGAGCGATCGCGCGAAATTTTGTCAAGTCTAGAATCAAACTAATTTCAATTCGGTAATTTTTCTGTAAGTTTGGATGGTTTCTACGTAATTTAGCTGATGAAACTCAAGTCAATACTGCAACAAAAACTCTGTTTTGTCTATAAAGTTATGATGAAGTTTTAAGTATATTCACGATTTTTATGTAAATTTTTCATGAAGTTTTAAGTATGGGCATAGAAGCAGAAGAATTAGGACAGGGAGAAGCGATCGCTTGCCAAGCGTAGCAAGAATATTTTAGCGATCGCTTGTTTAAAACAGGGATTTTTCAACTAACTTATCGGTTGTTTTGCTAGATTTGAACGATAATTAAGCTCTCTAAATTCCTTATTTTCGCTGATTAATTCTGAGTTTTTACTGTGCTTAAGTTCCCAAACTTTGAGCAAAATCAGATATTCATAAAATGCCTGCAAGGTACACCAAGCAAATCCAGCTTTACCATCTAAACATCCACCCAGGAAAAAATACATATAAACCCAGCGCAACAGAGGTCGAAAAGGCAAGCGCAGCGATAAATCTTTGAGGGCGCGGCGTCGTTTTACTTCCGTACTTCCAAACAATAAATTTCGCCAATTAACTTTGTGATGTTTTAACTGATAAAGCGTTTCTTTTGCTTCATCGGTGGAGTAGCGATTGTGTTTTTCTATCCAGCGACTGAAGCCTTTTGAACAGGTGTAGTGAGGATAGGTTTCCTTGAGAAAACTTGTTGCACCATTGCAGACTTCTCGCTCAGTATGACCGTAATCTGTAAACCAAACTTTATCTTTGCGAAACAGGCGCATTTGATAGCGGGGATATTGGGTGCTGTGGCGAATCCAGCGGTTCATAAACATCACCCTTTCCGCTACATAGTAGCCAATGTATTTTGCATTTTGAATTGCTTGGATACATTCAGCAAACAGCGTCAGGGTCATCCGTTCATCTGCTTCTAAAATATAAACCCATTCGTATTTAGTGGGGATATTTCGTAACATCCAAGTACGCTGCTTACCGTGGGATTCAAAGCGGTGCTGCACCACGCGGACGGGATATTGTTGGGCAATTTCTACAGTGGCGTCGCTGCTGTAGGAGTCTACGACGATAATATCATCGGATACCGCAGCGGATTCGATGCAAGCAGCGATGTCAATTTCTTCGTTATGGGTGAGGATAAAAATAGAAAACATGGGTGTTCAATTAGAATTCACACAAAGGGATAAACTGCTATGGAAACCCGTTCTCAACCCCAATTCAATCAAGTCCTTTATGAGCAAGATTTTTATCTGTGGATACAGACGACGGCAAAATTGCTCAAAGATCGTCGCTTTGAAGACGTGGACTGGGAAAATCTGATTGAAGAAATCGAAAGCATGGGAAGAAGCGAGAAAAAGGAACTTAAAAGCAGATTAATTGTCCTAATTGAGCATCTGCTCAAGCTGATGTATTGGGAAGCCGAGAAAGCCTATAACGCCAGGGGTTGGCGCAATACAATCGTCGAGCAAAGAAGGCAGATTGGCTTATCCCTTGAAGATAGTCCAAGCCTTAGACCCCTGTTAGGAGAGATGTTCCCCGATTGCTACTGCATCGCTAGAGAGGACACGTTGCGAAAATATCAATTATCTTCAGATCTTTTCCCAACAGAGCCTCCTTTTACGCTGGAAGATGTTCTTAACTCTGATTATCTACCCCAATAGCAGTCTCAAGAAACCGTTTTAGAAGCGCGATCGCTCCTCACCCATAAAGGTTTAATAATAGAGCGATCGCATTCCTAGTTGTTCGAGGCTAAAATCAAGTCAGTTGAATTTTTACGACCAAGCTAGTAACCCTTAAACTTCTGCTTTTTGGGCGGCTAGCTTTTTTTTGCGGGTTACTGTTGCGCCCAAAGCACCGAAGGCAAGTAAACCCAAAACCGAAGCCGGTTCGGGAACGGCGGTGCTAGTGAAGGTTACTTGAGGGTCTTCTGCTGCACAAGTCGGAGTGTTGCACTCTTTGTAGCTTGACGCTGTTGAACTGTAGTAAGCATTGTAGTTGTTACCATCAACTGTTTGGAAGCTAAAGCCTGCAAAAGTTAACTTAATATCCTGTTCCGGAAAGAACAAATTATCGTTGGGAGTAAGAGGATTTCCGGTTCTTGGGTTGGTTCCGACTGGAAAGGTACCTGGGTCGAGCAAGCTGCTAATCGCTACTCCATTCCTTTCACCAGTAATCCCTGTTATCAGAAAAGATCCTGGCTCTGTACCTGGATCGCCAAGGGTTAACGTTCCCGTTGCATTGATTCCTGTTCCGCTATAGGAAAAGTTATACAATTGTGCGGCAGAAGCTGGAGAAGATGCCATTAGCACTCCAGCAGCAACGGCTTGACCTACTCCAGCCAGAATTAAAGACTGTGTTAATTTCATTGAGGATCTCCTTGTAATTTGTTTGATCTGGACAATCGAACCTTGAGGTACAAACGCTACTCAAGTTGAGTAGCTCCCTCAAGCGCTTTCGCTAATTTTTTAGGTGCTAAACGCTTTGGGAAAGTGCGATCGCTAGCTATGTCTGGTGTTGGAGAAGTCTTCCCCAGGCAAGGCGATCGCTTTGTTGGATTCACTTAGAAGACTTGGGCTTCACCCCTATCTATCAGTAAAAACCATTAAGTACATACTGCAATAAAAACTTTGTTCTGTCTATAAAGTTATGATGAAGCCTTAAGTATACTCACGATTTTTCTGTAAAGTTATTGTGAAAATTTCAGTATACGTACTTATCCTACTTTTCCTACTTTTTAAAAGTTAATAAAACCTACTTTTCCTACTTTTTAAAGATTGAGAAAACCTACTTTTCCTACTTTTCTAACCTCCCCGTCCTGGTTTGGCTCCCTGGGGTCAACAGAGAGGGAGTACACCTCCCACGGTATTCTGGTAGAAGCTACTCAACGTTATCCAAGTTCCTTGCCGTGGCAACTACTGAGCGCAAACCGTTTTTGTTGGATTTTGAAAAGCCGCTAGCTGATTTAGAGGCACGCATTGACCAAATTCGCGAACTGGCTGCCGAAAACGGCGTGGATGTGTCGGAAGAGATCCGCCAGTTGGAAACGCGGGCGGTGCAGCTGCGTCAAGAAATCTTTAGTGGGTTATCTCCCGCTCAGCGGTTACAAGTCGCTCGCCATCCCCGCCGCCCCAGCACCCTGGATTACATTCAAGCCATCAGCGATGAATGGCTCGAACTTCACGGCGATCGCGGCGGGTTCGACGATCCGGCTTTAGTCGGCGGCGTGGCGCGGGTGGCGGGGCGTCCCGTCGTCATCTTGGGGCACCAAAAAGGAAGAGATACTAAAGATAACGTCGTGCGTAAATTCGGCATGGCGTCCCCCGGCGGCTATCGCAAAGCGATGCGGCTGATGGAACACGCGGATCGGTTTGGGATGCCGATTATCACGTTTATCGATACCCCAGGCGCTTGGGCGGGGGTAGAAGCCGAAGAATTAGGACAAGGGGAAGCGATCGCCTATAACCTGCGGGAAATGTTCCGTCTCGATGTGCCCATCCTCTGTACCGTGATCGGTGAAGGCGGATCGGGTGGGGCGTTGGGGATTGGAGTCGGCGATCGCTTATTCATGTTCGAGCATTCCGTTTACTACGTTGCTTCTCCCGAAGCTTGTGCCAGCATTCTTTGGAAAGATGCCGCTAAAGCCCCCCAAACAGCCTCTGCCTTAAAAATTACCGCAATGGATCTTAAACAATTGGGTATTTTAGACCAAGTATTACCCGAACCCTCCGGAGGCGCTCACGCCGATCCTCTACTAGCAGCAGCAACCCTCAAGCAAGCACTGTTGCAGAATTTGGAGGAACTCTCCCAATTAACAGGTCAGCAGCGTCGCGAACTGCGCTATCAAAAATTCCGCAAAATCGGCATGTTCGCGGAAATTTCTGCCTAGAGGTAGTTGCTTGCGCTCAAGACGCAATCCCTAGTGGTATAATTTTGAAAGGAATGTAAAGATTTTTAACGTTCCCATAATCTTCAAGCGTTGGTCGTTATATCTCTCACGCTCTAGTTCAGAACCTAACAACTGCATTTTTCATCGCTTGTACAAGGCGGTACTCCCTCCTGGGTGTGGCTCATCAAGTGTCGGGTTTAGTGATAAAAAGCACCCCGACGCAACGGCTTTCACCCAGTCTAACCCCGCGTGTCCGACTGAAAATTGCTGCGGTTACTGACTGCTGTATGAGAATTTACACAGTCTGGCGCTGGTGAAGCAATGGAAGATTGCATGAATTCTACCAAAGAACGAATTGCTCTGATTACAGGAGCCAGCAGCGGTATTGGCAAAGCAGTTGCTTTGGCGTTTGCTGAAGCTGGAATAAACGTCGCCTTAGTGAGTCGCGATGGCGACAAACTAGAGGAAGTGGCTCAAAAGGCTAGCTCATTTGGGGTAAAAGCTCAGGCATATCCCCTGGATTTGGGCGAGATCGACTTTGTAAAAGCAAAAATCAGCGCGATCGCTGCCGATTTTGGCCCGATAGACATCCTGGTCAACAACGCCGGGATGGGATACACCGGCACGCTATTAGACACGCCCCTATCGGATTGGCAACGGGTAATCGACTTAAATTTGACCAGCGTCTTCCAGTGCATTCAGGGAATTTTACCGATGATGCGCCAGCGCCGCGAAGGGACAATTATTAACGTCAGCTCGATTGCCGGTATCCAAGTATTTCCAGGCTGGGGAGCCTACTGCGTGAGCAAATTTGGCCTGATGGCTCTGTCTAAAACCTTAGCAGCAGAAGAACGCGCCAACGGAATTCGCGTCACCGCTATCTGTCCGGGTTCTGTAAATACTCCCCTGTGGGATACGGACACAGTTAATGCTGACTTTGACCGCGCGGCAATGTTGACGCCAGAAATTGTGGCGCAATCAATTTTACAGACGGCGCTGCTACCAGAGAAAGCAGTAATTGAAGAGTTAACCCTCATGCCTAGCGCTGGCACACTCTAGGTTGCTATCTGTTTTTTCCCGATTCTCTCCCAGTAATCTTACCAAGACACATCATGACTATGGCTCCTTCCAACGGTACCAATGGCTCCAATGGCTCTAGCTCGCTTCTGATCAACAACGACGAACTTTCTCGCGTAGCAACTCGCCCCGACCGCAATACCTTAAACGGTGCAGAACCCAACTTGCAACCCCCTACGGCAGACCAAAACGAAAAGATGATAGATGCCGTGCGGGAAATCATCATTGGAGTGGGCGAAGATCCCAATCGCGAAGGATTGTTAAAAACGCCCAAGCGCGTTGCAGAAGCGATGCGCTTTCTCACCAGCGGTTACAATCAATCCCTGGAAGAATTAGTCAACAACGCTATTTTTGACGAAGGCCACAACGAGATGGTTCTCGTCCGAGATATTAATTTCTTCAGCTTGTGCGAACACCACATGCTACCGTTTATGGGCAGGGCACACGTTGCCTATATTCCCAACCAAAAAGTTGTGGGATTGAGCAAATTGGCACGCATTGTAGAAATGTATTCCCGTCGCTTGCAGGTGCAAGAGCGCTTGACGCGCCAGGTAGCTGAAGCAGTTCAGACTATTTTAGAGCCAAAAGGCGTTGCCGTTGTGATGGAAGCTACTCACATGTGCATGGTAATGCGAGGCGTGCAAAAGCCCGGTTCTTGGACGGTTACCAGCGCAATGGTAGGCGTGTTTCAAGACGATCAAAAAACTCGCGAAGAATTCCTCAACTTGATTCGCCATCAACCGGCATTTTTTTAAGGGGTAATGGGTAATTGCTAATTGCTAATTGCTAATTGCTAATTGCTGATTTCAATTCACTGCTAAAATTAGCCATTAACCATTAGCCATTAGCCATTCGCAATTTTTCAAATAGCTTGGCAACTTTGTCTAAGTCTTTGTCTCCAGGCTTACGCTCGACTCCACTCGATAAATCGATACCGCCCGGTTGCAATTGACTCAAGGCATCTAGCACGTTATCCGGGGTTAGACCACCGGCGAGCAACCAAGGGCAACTGGGGTGAAACTGCTGTAAGCTACTCCAGTCTAAGGTTGTGCCGGTGCCTCCCAGCATCTGCGGATGGTAGGCATCTAGCAACAGGGTATCGACCCAACTGGTATAATTTTCTACCTGCTTGAGTCCTTCGCAGCTTCGCACTCTTAATGCTTTGATTATTTCCACCTCCGCCAGTCGCTGTCGCAGTTGTTGGCAAAATTCATCTGTTTCATCCCCGTGCAACTGGACGCCGGATAAAGGAGCCTCTGCAACCGTTTGGCAGATTTGCTCAATTGTGGCATTAGCAAATACGCCGATTCGGTCAACTTTGATTGATAAAATCTTGACAACGGCGCTAATTTGTGCAGGAGTGACGTAACGCGGGGAAGTTGGTACGCAGATAAAGCCTAAAGCGGTAGCGCCCATTTGAGCGATCGCATCTCCCTGTTCCGGTATAGTAATCCCGCAAATTTTAATTCTCATTACCCATTACCCATTACCCTTCCACGGCTCTGCCTGGGAACGTGATTACAAAGTTTTAAGCATATGTTAACTCTTAAAACAAATTGCAGCCTTGTGGGACGGTAGTTTGATAACTTTTGTTGTTGTGCAAGCGAGATAGGAAAAAGATTTTGCTTAACTCAACTTTACTTTTGGCAGTACAGGCTACCGTTCCTACAACCCCAGAGTGGACTCCGACGGTAGGTCTAGTGATGATTTTGTGCAACTTGTTAGCGATCGCCATTGGTCGTTATGCGATTCAAAATCCCGGCGTCGGACCCGATCTGCCCGCAGACAAACCCGCATTATTCCGCAAATTCGGCATCCCTGAGTTGCTGGCGACCATGAGCTTCGGTCACATCCTGGGCGCTGGGGTAATCTTAGGATTATCGAACGCGGGTGCGCTTTAACTGTATAGGATTTAGGCTCATATTCCCGGTTTCTCAGAAAAAAAGAAACCGGGTTTCTGATCTCGTTTAAATTCCCCCGTCGTTCTATAATCCCCTTTGTGCCTTAGTTTCTCACAGCAGGAGAAGGAATCTTGATTCACTCGATTTTACTTGCAGCTCAGGCTACCGTTCCGGCAACACCAGTTTGGTCTTTTAAGATTGCACTGGTGATGGTAATTTGCAACATCCTGGGATTGGTGCTAGTCCGCATCGGCACTCAGGATCGGGGAACCAAACCGCCCTCACCCGTACCTGGATTTGGCTTCCCGCAATTGCTCGCGGGTACTAGCTTCGGTCACATTCTGGGTGCTGGTGCGATCTTAGGTCTGACCAACATTGGCGCGATCTAGCGCTCTTGTGGGATAGGCGACACGAGCCTGTCAAAGATTTTGTTTGTTGGAAAAGGTCGATTAAACTGCGGAATCGGTAGCATTGCTATCGATTCTATTTTGATTTTTGCAGCAACTCCCCCTTCCCCGCGCCGGGATGCGTAAGAATAGGTGTAAAACACTAATTTTAGGAAATTTTTATGCAAGCAGGTTGGCGCATCGGGTCTATATTCGGCATCCCCTTAAACATTGACCCGTCTTGGTTAATTATTTTAGGGTTTTTCACTTTTGCCAACGGTTTGGATTTAGTTACAGAAAATCCAGATTGGGGTTTCGTTGCTTGGGTGACTGGTTTTTTTATCGCCCTGCTGCTGTTTGTCTCCGTACTGCTGCACGAATTGGGTCACAGTTTAGCAGCGCGATCGCAAGGCATTAAAGTAAATTCGATTACCCTGTTTCTGTTTGGCGGTATTGCGGCGATCGATCGGGAATCCCAAACACCAGGACAAGCTTTTCAAGTTGCGATCGCAGGCCCTCTCGTCAGTTTAACCTTATTCGCCCTACTGAGTATTCTGTTTTTCCAAATCCCCCAGTCGAGTCCGGCGGGGGTAATAGTCGGAAACTTAGCCCAAATTAACTTGGTTTTGGGATTGTTTAACTTAATACCCGGTTTGCCTTTGGATGGCGGGCAGATTTTAAAAGCCGCCGTGTGGAAGATTACCGGCGATCGCTTCAGAGGCGTCCATTGGGCGGCTAGAACTGGACAAATTCTCGGTTGGTTAGCAATTATTTCGGGTGTATTCTTTGCTTTTACAACCGAAGAATTCGGTTTCTTCTGGATCGCTTTAATTGGCTGGTTTGTGCTGCGAAATGCCACCGCTTACGACAGAATGACCAATTTGCAAGAAACTTTATTGCAGCTAACCGCAGCAGACGCAATGACGCGGGAGTTTCGGGTAATCGATGCCAATATGACCCTGCGTCAATTTGCCGATGATTACCTTTTAGAAGCCAAGGAAGCCCAGGTATATTTTGCTGCCTCGGACGGTCGCTATCGCGGTTTAGTATTGCCGGAGGATTTGCGGTCAGTCGAACGCAGTTTATGGGAAACTCAAACAATTCACAGCATCGCTAAACCCCTCGACCAAATCGATACCGTTTTTGAGAACACCTCCCTAGTTGAGGCAATCAATAAATTGGAAACAAAACAATTACGTAGAATTACGGTACTTTCTCCAGCAGGAGCGGTGGCGGGGATAATCGATCGGGGGGATATAGTGCGAGCGATCGCAACTGCGCTCAAGTTTTCGATTCCGGAAGCCCAAATTAAGCGGATCAAACAAGAAGGTAGCTATCCCCCAGGATTTCCCATTCCAGCGATCGCTTCTGCCGCAGCAGAAGCAACTGGGCAACAAACCCCATCTGAGCTAGCATCCGCTCCCAGATAACAATGATTCCAGGTGAGTTTTGGTGGTGCGTTACACTGCGTTAACGCACCCTACAGATCAGAAATAAACTTTTATCTATATCTAGAATCATTCGCATTTACTAATTTAAAAAATAAGTCTAACTGAGAGTACTTATAAAAAATTTACTGACATAGTTTAGGTATTAATGCGGAAGCGCGTCCCGCATTCTCGTTATAAATTTGTAATGCTTCAATCTGAGCTAAAGAGGTAGTATAAATGCTTAGCTTTACAATCTGGCTGATAGTTTCCTTAGTTGCGGTTTATATCTATGCCAACTCAAATGACGAAATGGCTTATCTGTGCGCGACCATTTCCGTGGTAAGTATAATTGCGAGCTTGGTTTTAGCACCTTGGCAGATCAAGTTATTGCTTTTAGTACTGGTACTGATGAGTCAACGATTGCCTTGGGTGAAAAAGTCCACCGTATCCTCGCAGAATAACAAGCTGGTAAGCTTGAACAATGGTGAGAGCAGCCCAAAAGCCGCCTCGGATAACACCCAGGGAAAACAGCAAGATTTAGTTGAGACTGCAAGCCGTCGAACCTTTGAGTTAAAGTATCGCGGCGTTACCATTAAGTAGCTAAAGCCTCAATTGCTTGCCATTCGTCTGGTGATAGCGCCTGCATCTTTAACTGAACATCGAAACAACGCGACGCACTAGCAGTTAAAGCATCTATGACGGTTGGAATTAGTCGATCTTGCTGCTGTAGAATGGGTATCTCTATTTTTGAGATTTCCGCCTCACCGAATACCCGTTCAAATAGATCTAGATTTGGATACAAGCGCATTGAACCGTGTTGCAAAACGGTGTTACCCCGATAAAGTTGGGCGCTGCCAATCAACTTAGCATTATTTGTCAATACTAAATCCGCACCAGTGGCAGTGCCAAAACAATTGGGATTGCGAATGTAACCGCGTCCGGCGTTACCGTAGTGTAATTCAACGCCGAGCTTGCGCCACCCCAAAATCAAAAACTCGCATAATCTTCGATACACCTGCATCCGACTGCCAGAAATACCCGACGTTACAATCGCATAAGTCAAATCTCCCTGATGCAGCACCGCACGACCACCCGTAGGACGCCGCACCAACTCAATTGGCTGTCCTTGCCAAGTCAAATCATGCCAAAACTCAGGCCATTTATGTTGGTGATAGCCTAAAGAAATAGCAACGGGCGACCAAGTATAAAAGCGTAAACTAGGCGGATGCAAACCCAATCGATGCTGTTCTAATAACCAGCGATCGATCGCCATTTGTACTGTCCCTGGTGCTTCAATAACAGGAATTAAACGCCAAATAGAATTAGTCATCTCATGTCATCCAAGAGTACTGGTAATAGGTAATGGGTAATTGGTAATTGTATTGCATTCACACCCTTTTAATCCAATTACCAATTACCTATTACCCATTACCACCGTCAAAGCTTATAACTAGCAACTTGACTTAATATCATTTATCATTAGTTTGATCCTGAGTCTGTAACTATTGGCAGTGAAATGATAAACTCCGTTCCCTCGCCAGGATTGGAAATACACTGTAACTCACCTCGATGTTTTTCAACCACAATTTGGTGGCTAATTGACAATCCCAAACCCGTGCCTTTTCCTACAGGCTTGGTTGTAAAAAAGTGGTCGAATATCTTAGTTTTTACTTCTGCTTCCATCCCAGATCCGTTATCAATAATACGTATTACTACCCTATCGTATTTGGTAACTTCCGTGCGAATCCAAAGCGTTGGATTGGAGATTATTTCGTTTTTACTATCCTGAGTTCGCAAAGCATCAATGGCATTACTTATGATATTCATAAATACTTGATTGATCTGTCCGATATAACATTCTACAAGAGGGATGTCGCCGTACTCTTTAATTAATTCGATGGCGGGTAATTTACCATTTGCTTTCATTCGATGCTGCAAAATTAGCAGAGTACTGTCTATCCCTTCGTGAATGCAAGCCGGACTCATTTCGCTTTGGTCTAAACGAGAAAAGTTACGCATTGACGAAACAATCGAGCGAATTCTATCTGTACCCAGTTGCATTGAATCAAGCAGTTTGCGTAAGTCTTCGATTAAAAAATCGAGTTCAATTGCTTTAATTTGTGCTTTAATTTCCCCATCGGGATTGGGATAGTGTTTGGCGTATAAATCAATTAAGCCTAGAAGATCTTCAACATAATTACTAGCATAGGTGAGATTGCCGTTAATAAAGTTGACGGGGTTATTAATTTCGTGGGCGATTCCTGCTGTTAGTTCTCCCAATGCGGATAATTTTTCTGTATGTACCAGTTGGGCTTGAGTAGAGTGGAGTTTTTGCAAGGCGAGTTCTAGTTCTTGCGCTTTTTCTCGCAATTGGGCTTCAGATTGTTGCAAGGCTTTTTGGGCTTTTTTGCGCTCAAGAATTTCTTGACTTAAAGAGGCGTTAGCTTTAGAAAGTTTTGCGGTTCTTTCCCAAACTCGCTTTTCTAATGCTTCTGCTAATTCGCCAAGTGCTGCTTCGGCTTTTCGGCGTTCGCCAATTTCGTTCTCTAATGCTAAGTTTGCTGCTTCTAGCTTTGCTGGACTTGGAAGCGCCAGTGCAAAAGGTATCAAGGCTAATAACATTAAAACCGAACTTCCAGCTATAAAAGCCGTAATCGCTTTCATAAAATCCGATACAAAATAGTTAGGAAACCACTCATACCAGACTTGCACTACGTAGGTTGTCCCGCAGATAATAAAGAAAGCCCCAAATACCAGAAACATCGACTGAAATGGTATATCTCGTCCTTTGTAAAGGGCATAAACTAACATCGTGGGAATGGCATAATAAGAAATTACTATGAGAATTTTTAGCCAGTTCCAATTGAATAGTTCAAGGTGCAGTAACCCCAACATAAAAATCCTTTATTTTGATTGGTCAGCGATCAATGGTTAGATTATTGCTAAAAAATAAGAACAAATAAATAATGACGTTTTTGCTGGCGGGAATTTTTGCGATCGCGTACTCAGCCAGCAAGCAAATTCTAGGCTGCGATCGCTAATCGTTTCCATTTCGGAAACGAAACAGTTGAGCGGGATTTGGCGATCGCCAACCCCCTCAACTGCGCTCTAGCCCAAACTGTCTGTTGTCTGCTAGCTTCAATCCTTGTACTTATTATAAGCTTATTGCAGTTTTTTCTCAATAAGCCCAGAAAAAATTAAGATTATCTTAATAAATAGTGATAGGGTTACCAGGCTACTCCAGGTGAAGGGGAGCGTGCTAATAGGCAACTGGTAATCGGATGATTGGGCGTTGGACTGGTTAAAATTACCAATTACCAATTACCAATTACCAATTACCAATTACCAATTACCAAATTCCGCTTGCAAAGCCTCGTCGTTGTTATCTGCGATCGCTGCCACAATTGTGATAGCGCGAGAAATTTCCCCTGGCGAAAGTTCGGCGACGGTACGAATTGATAGAACGACTACTTGGTCGTTAATAATGGCGAAACGCGCTTCAATCGTTTGGGCCCCGTTCATTTCTAATAATTTACGCATTAATTGCGGTTCGTTTTTGGCAGGTAGCTTTAGCACCGAAGACCAAACAGTTAAAGTGTCTTCATCGGTGGAACCCGTCAGTTGCACGAATACTTCAACGCTACCATACCTAAACTTCCACAGATGACCCGCATCGGTTTGGCTAACCATTGCAGTGTTATCCTGGTCGAGGCTGGAGATAACGGTTTCAATCACCTCTACATAATTAATTTCCATCTCTTCGTCTAAGATCTCGTTGACTAGCTCTTCGGGAGATAGAGTTGGAGTGGAAACGGTTTCCGAATCGCCTTGGAAGGTTGTCATAGAAATTTACCGTCAGGATGCCAAACCCAATGTATCGCCTTTAGGAAGCTTCTGCTAGAAAAGATGGGGCAGGACTTACACACGACGCGGCTGATTCCCGGTTTCACAGTAGGGGCACGGCATCGCAAACCTTGTTTCCAAGGGAAGATTTGATGATTGCCGTGCTGCGGCGAACCACAGTAGGGGCACGGCATCGGAAATCTTCTTTCCAAGGGAAGATTTGATCGTTGCCGTGCCCCTTTTGATCGAAACCGGGAATCGCAAATATGCAGATGCGATTAAATCTGAAATCTAAAATCTGCAATCTGCAATTCCCTCTAATTCTTAGTTTCTGCTGCTTTCTTTTGTTGAGGAAGCGCGCTATTTATGCCGTTAAGGAACATCGGCACGAATTTTTCCACAAATGCCTGCGGATCGCGATTCCAAGCCCGCTGCGCCACATCCAGACGAGTGGACTGCAACTGAGGTGACAGCAGGGTTTCGGGTAGACGTTCGATCAAGTATTGAGGACGTTGCCATACTGGCATAGTATTGGCGATTTCCAACAAATGATCCAAGCGGCGCAATTCGGCACCGAAGGTGATATCCATCCCAGCTTCATAGGCGGCTTGTTCGATGGCGACGTATTTCCGCTTGGCTTGCTCGACCTTTTGGCGATGTTCTGGACTCTTTTTGGCAATTTCTGCTAGCTTTCGGTTACCCCAGCGGACGTGTCCGGCTTCTTCGGGGAAAATCTTTTCGATGGTTTCCCGAATTTTAATATTTTCTTCAGTTTGGGGAGCCTCTTTGAGGGCGTGGATGTGGGCGGCGAAGTATTCGCAACCCCGTTTTTCGGTAACGTTGATCGCGGCTAAGGAAGAAATTATTCCATCTTCGGGATTGCGTTCGGCGTCATAGGATTCCCAGTCGATCAGCCGTTCAAATTCATCGATATAGGAACTACCGGGTGGCGTGCCGATATCTGCGCCCAAGTCTACCAACAAATCGGTCAACCACATGGCATGACGGGCTTCGTCGGAGACGTGATGGGATAAGTCTTTTACCAGTTCTTTTGGCTTACCGTTGAGCTTTTCGATTACGTCGGTGAGGTCTTTGCAGCTGCGTTGTTCGTTAAAGCGGTAGCGATTGAGGGTGATTAAATGGATTTCGCGATCGCGTACCACTTGCGCCATGATCTCGCGCGCGCCCAGGCTGTTTTGTAGTTTACGAGGATATGCAACCGTCATGATGAAAAATATTTATTGCTTTTTGTAAACAACAGTTTTAATCCTAACGCAGCTTCCCCGGTAGAAAAAAACCACCCAGAGAGGGTGGTTTTTGGTTATTTAAACGGTAATAACCTTTTAGACATCGTAGTAGAGGGCAAACTCGTAGGGATGGGGACGCAGCCGCATCGGGTTGACTTCCTTATCGAGTTTATAAGCGATCCAGGTTTGGATGAAGTCTTCGGTAAACACGCCGGTTTCGGTCAAGAACGCATGATCCTTCTCCAACGCTTCCAGCGCCCCTTCCAGGGAACCGGGAGTAGAAGGAACCTTGCTCAACTCTTCCGGGCTGAGTTCGTAAATATCCACATCCAGGGGTTCGCCCGGTTCAATTTGGTTCTTGATGCCATCAATTCCAGCACACAGCATCGCCGCAAAGGCTAGATAGGGGTTACAAGTGGCATCGGGACAGCGGAATTCTAACCGTTTGGCTTTGGGATTGGTTCCAGACAGGGGAATGCGGACGGAAGCGGAACGGTTACCTTGGGAGTATGCCAAGTTCACAGGTGCTTCAAATCCAGGTACCAGACGCTTGTAAGAGTTAGTGCTGGGGTTGGTCAACGCCAACAGTGCGGGGGCGTGCTTGAGGATACCGCCGATATAATGCAGCGCCATTTGGCTCAAACCGGCGTATTTATCGCCCGCAAACAGGGGTTGTCCGTCTTTCCAGATCGACTGGTGCGTGTGCATCCCAGAACCGTTATCGTTAAATAGCGGTTTGGGCATGAAGGTAACGGTTTTGCCGTATTTCTTAGCAACGTTCTTGATCACGTACTTGTACGTCATCAGATAGTCTGCGGCTTCGATCAAGGTAGCAAAGCGGAAACCTAGTTCGTTTTGGCCTCCGGTAGCAACTTCGTGGTGATGTTTTTCAATCGGAACGCCGCATTTTGCCATTGTCAGCAGCATTTCCGTCCGCATATCTTGCTGAGTATCCGTTGGCGATACCGGGAAGTAACCTTCTTTGTAACGAGGTTTGTAGCCCAGGTTTGGCCCTTCATCTTTACCCGAATTCCAACGACCTTCCACCGAGTCTACGTAGTAGAAACCTTTGTTTTCGCTTTGGTCGAAACGGACATCATCAAAAATGAAAAATTCTGCTTCCGGTCCAAAGAATGCAGTATCGCCAAGTCCGGTGGAAAGTAGGTAATCTACTGCTTTTTGAGCGATGGTGCGGGGACAGCGGCTATAAGGTTCCCCCGTGCGAGGTTCTTTAATGCTACAAATCACGCTCAGGGTTGGTTCTGCCATGAACGGGTCGATCCAAGCAGTTTTTGGATCTAAAACCATCGTCATGTCTGATTCGTTGATCGCTTTCCAACCCCGAATGCTGGAACCGTCGAAAGGTACGCCCGCATCGAAACTACTTTCGTCGATTTGGTCGTAGTATAGCGAGAGGTGCTGCCAGATTCCCGGCATATCGATGAACTTGAGGTCAATGATTTGGATGTTATTTTCTTTGACGTAATTTAGGAATTCTTGCGGGGTCTGGAACATGAATTACTCCGTCTTTGTTGAGCTGGCTACAATCTCGATACTGATATATGGTCGCTGATGAAGGGGCAAATCTAAGTGAATAAAACCTGAAATTTTGCTGGTTACCTTCTTGTCAGATTCAACCGAAACATTTTAGCTGCTTTTAGCTTGCCGCAAACAGTAGATGGCAATTTTTGGCATTTGTGAGGCAGGTAGAAAGCCCTCGACTGGGATAAAAGCGATACTCTTTGGGGCTTTTGCCCATGTTTCACGCGCCGAATATCCAGTATACCTGCATCATGGTGACGTACTCAGACCGATCGCCAAGCGTTACAGTCTGCGCTTCCCGTTTCATCCACCGCTGCCTCTATCCCGCAAGCAGAATGTTGGTCTTACACAGCGTCCAGAGGTTTAGACACAGATGTATCTCTTACTCTCACAACACCAAAGTGCTGTCCGGGCAGACTCCCTGCGCCCCAAGGAGTTAATTACTTTACCCATGATTCCGTATGGCTTGCTCATGGCTTCCCAGTGACGGAGCGGCTTCCTAGACTGCGCTACTACCATGAAGGCGTTTTAGTCGCTCTAGCGGGTTAACAACCATCTTTATCATGCTAAAGATAGATCTTCCAAAAATTTGTATTATTTGTTACAAAATATTGCAGAGGTCAGCTTAAGTCAAGATTAAAAGGTTAAAAAATGTAGCTAAATTAACAGAATGTGGCAAGATGGCTTATATTAAAGATTAATATGGTAACAATAACTACAGTTTATCGCGGGCATAACAATGGCATTTAACACGCAGGCGGATTTGGAAAGGCAAGAAGCATCCCAGTACAGACCAGGACAGCGGGTAGAACTGAAGCAGCGCCCCGGTGTGGTCGATATTATTGCTGAATACGATCCGATGATGGTACCGCCGATCCAGTTGGTGAATGACCCCCAGCCCAGATATCCAGAAGAGTTAAACGTACTGCCGAAGGTGGTTCCCCATTGGTTTGGTGAGGTTGGGCAAAGCAAGCTAAGAAGTCAAAATAGTCGTTATAGTAGCAGTCGCAAAGCGAGAAAAAGCTCTCTTTTAGTTTTGTAACAAGCACGCCCAAAAGCGATCGCGCGTCAAAGTTGGGGGACCCTTTTGTTGTAAACTACAATCGGCTAGCAATCAAACGCCAATATAATAATGCTTCCTGGCTGTTCCTGGATCGTATCGATTCTTCAATTGTCGGAAGCTTGAGCCTGTGCGATCGTTACAAACTTTCCCAGGCAAGCAAAGTAATTC
>DNGJ01000067.1:39381-42813 GCA_003486305.1 Cyanobacteria bacterium UBA11371 | reverse complement strand
GTATGAAAAGGGTGTAGGGGGCCGGGTGTAGGGTGTAGGGAGCGCAAGATTCCCCTACACCCTGCACCCTACACCCCACACCCTGTTTCTGGTCATTTTTAATAAATAAACTGGCTCATCATCTACGTCGTTATCAATTTTTAGCAAGGTGTATTCTCGCCAATTATCTAATTCTTGGGCTGCTAATTCCTGACAAATTCGGGCGTAACCAATGCCTTGAATTAGCACTCGTCTGAGTTCGGCGTTTTCTTCAGATAAAATCCATTGGGATTGCCAATTGTTTGGGTGTATTTTGCCGTATTTTTCAGGTAAGGTGACGCCGTGATAGGAATATAAGCTGTATCCATCGGAAAATTGAATCGCGGGTTTTCCTTCGGCGTGGAGGCGGTGTTCGTTGTCCAAAAAGAGTTGTGTGGGGCGATCGCATACAATACAAACATTCTCATAAGCCCAGATCCAGCCGCAATGCTCAAAAAGCTGGTTGAGACAGTGAAACGCTTCCTCTGTTTCTGGATTGAGTACGCAACCTAATTTAGAGATACAGTATTCAGTTAGGGCGATCTCGGAAAGTAGGTCTTCCGGGGTAATGTAAATGTAATCACTGCCTGCATAGAACCCATCATCATACAACTGTTGGCTCAGTTGTTGTTTAATGTTTTCTCCGGGTTGGAATACGATTAGCCAGCATAAACAGTACCACAGTCCCGTACTCAGCAGTTTGCTTGTTAATTCGGACAATTGCTCTGCTAGTGGTTCTCCTAAGCTCTCACATGCATCTAATGATGCAAGACCTGCGTATGGACTATTGCAAAAAATAATCTCAGGTTCTGCTTTCGTAATAACTGCATAGGCAGATTTTATGGCTTTTTTTGCTTTTTGAGGAGCGATTGGCTTTTCTGAGAGGGTGTGCCATTTGTCTAGAAGCGATCGCGGTATACTAAGACCGGAAATTGGATTGCCATTGAGTGCCAGTTTGATCCAGTTAGTCGAGGTTAACAGCGGATTCAGATCGGAAATTTGATTGTTACAAAGATTAAGTTCGGTCAAGTTGGTCAGGGTTGATAGCGGACTCAGGTCACAAATTTGATTGACACTGAGATTCAGTGCGATCAGGTTAATCAGGGTTGATAGCGGACTCAGGTCACAAATTTGATTTAGACCTAGATCAAGTTTGGTCAAGTTAGTCAGAGTTGACAGCGGACGAATGTCACAAATTTGATTTTTAATCAGATACAGTTCGGTCAGATTGGTCAGGGTTGATAGCGGACTCAGGTCAGATATTTGATTACCAGTGAGATTCAGTTTGGTCAGGTTGGTTAGGGTTGACAGCGGACTCAAGTCGGAAAGTGAATTGCCATAGAGAATTAGTGTGGTCAGATTGGTCAAGTTTGACAGCGGACTCAAGTCGGAAATTCGACCGTGACAGAGAATCAGTGTGGTCAGGTTGGTCAACGTTGACAGCGGACTCAGGTCGGAAATGTCCCGATAGCTATAAATGCTAATTTCAGTACAGCTTGAAAGTATCCGCTCCGCTTCATAGCAATCCGAAGTGCGAGCATACCTTAACAACGCTTTAACCGTATTCCTTGCCTCTTTTGATATGCTGTCTTTGTTCTTACACCAGTCAGCAAAGCTGCTGAATGTTGGGTTCTGGTTTGGCTTTTGTTGGAACATAAGGCAAGGGTATTTTATAAATGCGCGTTAAATTTGTATGATTTATATCTTGGAATATGCCTTAACGATTAAAATCGCGGCTACACAAACAAAGC
Source organism: Cyanobacteria bacterium UBA11371 (assembly GCA_003486305.1). Taxonomy (GTDB): domain Bacteria; phylum Cyanobacteriota; class Cyanobacteriia; order Cyanobacteriales; family Aerosakkonemataceae; genus Microseira. The sequence continues at coordinate 41,044 of DNGJ01000067.1, read as the reverse complement.
CTTAACGATTAAAATCGCGGCTACACAAACAAAGTCCGCCTGCGCGGACTTGAATTTAAAACCTGCGTAGGCAGGTTTTGTTTGTATAGGCGCGATTTTAATCGTTCGTTGCACGATGTAAAATAAACCATTGTTGATGCGGGGATGCCTTTTTTCGGATAAGCTAGCATCTAAGCCTATTCCAATTCTTCAATCCTATGCTAGACCTAACAAAAGTGGCGCGGCAAATGCAGGGTATCAGTCAGCACATGAATGCTGAGACTGCTGCTTCTCGCAAAAGATTGGAATTAGCAACGCAATTGCTGTTGCGATCGCAAGCTCAACAATCCGAATTAGTCGAGCGACTACAACAATGGCGCGATCGCCTCATCTTCACCGCCGCCGTACCCGTTGAGCCTTTAGATACCCGCGTCGAAATTCCCATCCCCCCAAAAGCTCACACCGTCATCGCTACCGACGGTTCCCAAATGGCTCCCAGTCACCACGAAATTGCCTATTGCTATCTAATTAATATAGGCCGAGTCGCGTTGCATTACGGGCAAAGTCGCCATCCGTTTATGGATAGCCTCCCAGAAGTTTTCTATAAAGCTGACGATCTCAATATCTCTCGTCAGTGGGGTATTCGCATCGAAGAATGGTTGGGTTATTGGCGTACTGCTTCTGAAGCTGTGGCTTTAGCTGAATTATGCACAAGTTGGGCAAAAAGTCAAGAAAATGGGGGGATGACGGCGGAGAAGGCAGGGAGAAATGTAGGGGCGGGTTTTACCAACCAGTCGCCCAATCCACGAGATATCTCGTTAAACCCGCCCCTACAGGCACCGGCTCGATCTACAGTGCCTACTTTGGCGATGGTGGATGGATCGCTGATTTATTGGTTTTTGGAACAGTTGCCTTCTGACGCGCGCGATCGCATCCTTACCCCAATTTTTGCTGCTTGGGAACAAATCCGCGCTGCTGGAATTCCCCTCATCGGCTATCTCAGCGCTTCTAGAAGCAGCGAGGCGATGAATTTTTTACGTTTGCCGGTTTGTCCGCATCCGGTACCTAACTGTCAAACTTATTGTAATAATTTAGACAAACTACCCTGCCAAGTTTTTGACCCTTTGCGGGATGCGAGGTTTTGGTTATCTCAACTGCAACCGGGACAGCGCAGTCCGTTGTGGCGCAGTGGGGCGAAGATTTTGGATTTGTACGGAAAAGAACAGAGTATTTATTTTTGCTACGTCCACGTCGGGGCAGAAATTGCGCGGATTGACATGCCTGCTTGGGTAGCAGAAGATGCGGTGATGTTCGATCAAGCCCTAAGTTTGATGCTGGCGCAAGTGCAGAAAGGTTATGGTTATCCTGTAACGCTTGCCGAGGCGCACAATCAGGCGGTAGTTACCGGGAGCGATCGCGCGCGTTTCTTTGCCATGCTGGAACAACAAATGATCAAAGCTGGGTTAAGAAACGTCGGCACTTCTTATAAGGAAACTCGCAAGCGAGGAAGCATCGCTTAATCGGGGTGGTACAGAACCACACCTGTTTTTTAGTCGGATTTATCCGACTTTAGCTATGAGACGGGGAATTTATAGCGGATTGCAGGCGCATGAGGTACACCCTTCGTTTGTGTAGCGGGTATTAAATACCCGCTACACTTGCCTTGCGCGATAACGCTTTCCCT
>DNGJ01000067.1:36358-39162 GCA_003486305.1 Cyanobacteria bacterium UBA11371 | reverse complement strand
ACGCGGCTGCAAGCCGCTGTATTCCCCGTCGGGTCATGGTAACTGGTGCAAGATCTGAGCGATCGCACTTCCTTAATCTATGCCTGATAAGATTTGTTTCAAGCCTTGCGCTGCCATACTGTTTCCCTGAATAACCGCTACATACAATCGCGCTGCTCTTTAAAGCCGAGATCGCTCGTACCGCGCGTAATTTTTACTTGTTAGCACTGCTGGTGCAACGGGGTGACGCTTCTACCTTTGCTGACCGTATCTGTACGGCAGGGAAATAGTGTATCAAAAGGCTAGCGAGCTAGGAAACAACCTCACAGGGAGGATAGAGTCATGAATGCTACTAATTTGAGATTAATCCACGAAGCTGCCGATGCTTTAACAGGTCCGGACTTATATCCTTGGGATTGTGGCCCTGCTGTAGCTCAATTGCAAGAGCTTTTGCGCGCTCACGGTTTCGACTTGAGGGTAGATGGAGACTTTGGCTGCATCACAGAAGCTGCGGTGAAAACGTTTCAACGACAACAAGGGTTGAGAATTAATGGAGTTGTTGATGCCAAAACTTGGGTAGCATTAAAGACAACCGTCCAACCCGGATCTCGCATCCTCAGAAGCGGACATACGGGTGCTGATGTATACGAACTGCAAGGATTGTTGCAAGTCCTGGGTTATAACGTTCGCCGGAATGGGGTGTTTGATGTGGATACGGAAAAGGCAGCGATCGCTTTTCAGCAAAAACATAAGTTAATAGCCAACGGTAAAATAGACCCAATAACCTGGACAGTACTGCGAGGTCGTGGCCCTTTGCCTACTCCTCCTAAACAAATTGGATGGTTTTTCAATCCTCGCCGCTGGTGGTGAGTTATTTGGCGCTTAGGTTGGGTTTTGATTCACTTTCCGATTTTAATCCAACCTACAACCAAGTTATTTTAACCCTCTTGCCTTGGATTTTTTTACTCACACCATAGAAAAATATCTATCTTTACCATAACAATACCTAAGTTCGATATAACCACAGCATTTTTTCTCCAGTCAAATAGGGAAGGTTGAAAAGTTGCAGAAGTTGGGTAAGTTTATGTAACCTAAGATATAGTAATAATTTTAAATAACAAAAAAGAGGTGATGGGGCAAATATAGCGGGCATTGTCTGTTCGTAGTTAGTCTGCTAGAACGGTTACGAAAAATTAGTTAAATTGAACAGCTTATTATTAACAATTAAATTATTTTTACAAAAGTATCGAGCGGGAAAGTATCAAATTAAAGCAATGCCAGTGATTATTTATAATAGAATGAATGAATTAAATGGAGTATAAAAAAATGCATAAAAATTATGTAAACTTAGACAGAACAACTGTGGAAACATTGCTGCAAGAACTGACTAGCTTGCGCCAAAGGGTTGCCGAATTAGAACAGGTTGTCACCCCTATACCAAATCAATTAAGTCAGGAAAAAGCGTTGTTGACTGCCATAAGCAAAATTGGGCAAAGTTTTAATAGGGAGAGTATTCTTCAGACAACAGTCAAAGAAGTTCGCCAGATGTTTAAGGCCGACCGGGTGACAATATTATACTTTGAAACAGAAGCTTGCGCTCGGGGTAAATTTGTCGCGGAAGATGTGCTACCCCAATGGCCTTCGGTATTGAATGAAGCAGTTGAAAGTCTGTGTAATGGGGATGTAAGAGCAACCGACGATCTTTATCAGGCGGAGAGATTCGATTATAATCTGTTGATGCTGACCCGGTTTCAGGTGAGATCCGAGTTAGCTGCACCGATTTATACAGGCGATCGCTTATGGGGATTGCTGTGCGTTCACCAATGCGCGGATAAAAGGCAATGGCAAAGACAGGAAATTGAGTGGAGCGGTCAAATTGCAGCGCGAGTGGGAGTAGCGCTAAAACAGGCAGAATTGCTGGTAGAGGCGGAACAGCGATCCGCACAACTGGAAACAAAGCTAGTAGAGCAATTGCAAAAACAAGCGGAAGAATTAGCCAGAGAAGAGGAGCGGGAACGAGTTTTAGACGAGTTAATTGCCAAAATCCGGGCTAATTTGGATATTGACGCGATTATCCAAACTACAAGCGAAGAAGCGAGACAGGTATTCAAGTGCGATCGCGTCACAGTTCATCGCTTTGATCGCGAGAGCGAGGGTGAATTTTCTGCTTTATTTCCATTGTTTCCCTTTCTGTCTCATCCTAAACATTCCTTTGCCGTCGATGATGTTTATAAACTACTAGAACAGATACAATTGCGATCGTATTGCGTCGCACCGATCTTTGTAGGGAAAAAACAGTGGGGGTTGTTAGCAGCATACCACGATGGGGAACCGCGGCGCTGGGAACAAAGAGAAATTAAGTTTTTGACGCAAATTGGCAACCAATTAGGTTTAGCATTGCAGCAAGCAGAAGCAGTTAAAGAAATGCGGATGCAATCAGATCGGCTGGCTAAAACCTTGGAACGAGAGAAAGCAGTTGCAGCCGCGATCGATAAGATTAGGCGATCGGTAGATATTAACACAATTTTCCAGACCACCGTCAAACAAGTGCGCGACTTAATCAAAGCAGATCGAGTGGCGATTTATCGCTTTAACCCCGACTGGAGCGGCGAATTTGTTGTAGAATCGGTTGCCGAAGGCTGGGTTTCGGTATTCACCAAACAGCTAGAGATATTAGAACTGCAACAAAACATCAATCAATGTAGCGTCAAACTGTTAGCAAATCCGGAAATAATTGATACTTACCTGCAAGAAACTTCCGGCGGTTTATACACCAGAGGCGAGCGCTTTCGCGTCGTTGACGATATCTACAAAGCCGGATTTTC
>DNGJ01000067.1:0-36160 GCA_003486305.1 Cyanobacteria bacterium UBA11371 | reverse complement strand
GATATCTACAAAGCCGGATTTTCCGACTGCTACCTTCAACTACTAGAGAGCATCCAAGCAAAATCTTACGCCATAATTGCGATTTATCAAGGACAGCATTTATGGGGATTGCTGGCGGCTTACCAAAATTCCGCTCCCAGACATTGGGAACAAGCAGATATTAATTTTCTGGTTCAAATTAGCAGTCAGTTAGGCGTCGCTGTAAAACAAGCAGAATTACTCCAGCAGGCGCAACAGAAATCAACCGTACTGGAAACAACTCTAGAAGCTCAGTTGCGCCAAAGAGCCAACGAATTAGCCGCAGAAACAGAACGGGAAAAAGCGATCGCTAAAGTCGTAGAAAAAATTCGGCAAACCTTAGATATTGACACAATTTTTCAAACCACAGCTACCGAAGTCCGTCACCTGCTCAATACTGACCGAGTGGCAATGTTGCGCTTTATTCCCGGCACTGAATACTGTGAAAGCGAATTTGTTTCCGAGGATGTTTTACCGGAATTTGCCTCAGCCATAAAAGCAAAAGTGCAAGACCACTGTTTTGGGAAAAATGCAGCTCAATATTATCAAAAGGGACGGATTTGGGCAGCTAACGATGTGTACGAACTGGAATTGAAAGATTGTCATTTAGCAATTTTGGCGCGGTTCCAAGTGAGAGCGAATTTGGTCGTGCCTTTGTTGAAAGGCGACGAACTTTGGGGATTGCTGTGCATTCACCAATGTTCCAGTCCCCGCCAATGGCAAGAAAAAGAAATTGAATTTGTTACTCATATAGCAGTTCAGTTGGGAGTGGCACTGCAACAAGCAAAATTGCTGAAACAAGCTCAAAATCAATCCGAAGAACTGCAAGCATTACTGACACAAGTGCAGGCACAAAAAGAGCAACAAAACAAAATTGCCGAACGGGAACGTGCCTTTTCCAGGATGATTGAGAGAATTCGCCTCAGCTTAGACATTGACGTTATTTTTAGAGTTACTACCTCAGAAGTGCGGCAAATTCTTAAATGCGATCGCGTCGCCTTCTATCAATTCAAACCCGACTGGGATGGCGAATATGTCTTCGAGTCAGTCGCCGAAGGTTGGATACCCTTTGTGCAAGAAAACCATAACGTTGCTTGGGTTGATAGCTACATGCAGGAAACCGCTGGCGGCAGATTTCGCAACCACGAAAACGCTGCGGTCAACGATATTTATAATGCCGGAATGAGCGAGTGCCACATAGAAATGTTGTCACAATTTCAAATCAAAGCTTACATCGTCGTCCCCGTCTTTGTTGGTGAAAAACTTTGGGGATTATTAGCAGCTTACCAACATTCAGAACCGCGTCATTGGGAACCAATTGATGTCAGCTTGCTGACTCAATTGGGCAACCAATTAGGAGTCGCATTACAACAAGCGCAATTGCTAGCTCAACTCAAAAAAGCCAAAGAAACCGCAGATGCAGCTAACCGAGCTAAAAGCGACTTTCTCGCGCACATGAGTCACGAACTGCGGACGCCGCTCAACGCCATTTTGGGCTTTACCCAATTGATGAGTCGCGATGAGTCTCTTAATTTGGAGCAGCAAGAAAACCTCAGCATTATTAACCGCAGCGGCGAGCATTTACTAACCTTAATTAACGACGTATTGGAAATGTCAAAAATCGAGGCCGGTCAAGCAACATTAAATGAAAATAGCTTCGATCTGTATCGCCTGCTGAACTCGATACAAGACATGCTCGAAATAAAAGCCGCAGAAAAAAACCTGCAACTGATTTTCCACCGACCGCAAGACTTGCCCCAATATATCTACAGCGACGAAAGCAAACTACGCCAAGTTTTAATTAATTTACTGGGAAATGCGATTAAATTTACGCAGCAGGGAATTGTTATTCTAAGAGTGTCAGTAGTCAGTTGCCCGTTGACCTCTGTTAATAGCACAGAACAACTGACACTTCAATTTGAAGTTGAAGATACAGGCCCAGGCATTTCCCCAGAAGAAATAAACGCCTTGTTTGAACCATTTGCTCAAACCGAAACCGGGCGAAAATCTCAAGAAGGCAGCGGGTTGGGATTACCCATCAGTCGTAAATTTGTAAGATTGATGGGGGGAGATATTAGCGTTACGAGTAGGCTAGGAATTGGCACGATATTTAACTTCCACATTCAAGTTAAATCGGCTGAAAGTTCGGAAATTGGGATGACCCAATTTGAGCATCGAATCATCGGTTTAGCACCCGGACAACCAACTTACAAAATTTTAGTAGTAGAAGATAAATGGGCGAACCGTCAGTTATTAGTCCAATTGCTTTTACCCCTCGGTTTTGAAGTTAAAGAAGCAGCCAACGGAGAAGAAGCGATCGCATTAGTAGAAAACTGGTCGCCGGATTTAATCTGGATGGATATGCGGATGCCTGTAATGGATGGGTATACCGCAACTAAAGAGATTAAAAATAAAAATTGGACTAAACCACCCATCATCATCGCTTTAACCGCCAATGCCTTTGAAGAAGAACGCTCGATCGCCCTATCTATTGGCTGCGATGACTTTGTGCGAAAACCATTTCAAGAAAGCACTATTTTGGAGAAAATGGCAGAGTATTTAGGGGTACAATATACTTACGCCGAACAGATAGATCGAGCATCAGTCATAGATGATGCTGCAAAAGAATTACCCATGACCAATTACCCATCATCAATTACCAACTTGCGGATATTGTTAGCAGACGATAACCTCTTTAACCAAAAACTTGCTTCTGGGATGCTCAAGCAATTAGGCTACGAAGCAGATTTAGCTAACAGCGGCGTTGAGGTGTTGGAAGCAATGAACCACAACTCTTACGATGTCGTGTTAATGGATATGAAAATGCCCTTAATGGATGGAATAGAAACCACTCGTCGCATTCACGAACAATGGGTAGATGGTTCCCGTCCTCGAATTATTGCTATGACAGCTAGTACGTTAGAGAGCGATCGCCAAGAGTGTATCGCGGCAGGAATGGAAGATTATATCACCAAACCGATTCGCTTGGAAGACCTCAAAGCAGCTTTGAACCGATGTCAACCGATTAATTCAAAAGATACCAATGCTGCTGCGATGTTAGATCAAAATGCGCTTCAAAACCTCCGGAGTGCAGTTGCAGATAATCCCGATGGCTTTCTCAGAGATATGATCGATGGCTACTTGTGGGAAACGCCACAACTAATGCAAAACATCCGGGAAGCGATCGCGCAATCCGATCCAGCCAAACTAGACATAGCCGCTCATACTTTAAAATCGATGAGCGCTACCTTTGGCGCTAACGCTTTTGCCGAACTGTGCAGACAACTGGAAAACATGGGTAGATATGGTGCGATCGCTTTCTCCCCCGAACAACTCGCCCAGTTAGAAACCGAATATCAACGGGTGGTAGCCGCTTTAGAACTTGAGCGTCAAAAACTTCGGTGCTAATTGCTAATTGCTAATTGCTAATTGCTAATTGCTCAGGACTTATGCAACTTCTCTATATTTAGGGTGCATCAAGGGCGGTGTATGGCATCATTTTCACCAGATCTGGTTTCGCTGCTTTATGCCTAACGACTCGCAGAAAGCGTCTACACAAACAAAAAGAATCAGGGGGGTCATTATGGAGTCCTGTTACTAATATCGCTTCCATTAGCCATTAGCCATTAGCCATTAGCCATTAGCCAGATCAAAAAGACTCTGGTGTATCCTCCAAAGTCTCAATCAATAAATCCATTTGTTGCTGTTTCTCGTGCAGAAAATTTTCGCATTGACGCAAATATTCAACCGCTGCTGTAAACTCGTCAAAAACAGCAGCTAAATCCAATTTACCTGCTTCAATTTGTGTTATAATTGCTTCAACCTTCGCCACCGTTTCTTCATAGCTAAAACCTTCTTTAAGTGGCATTTCAGGCTGATTAAAATTAGAGCGATTGCTAGATTTAACCATCAAAAAAACCTGCTTTAATCTTCTTGGCGATCTTGGCGTCTATGGCGGTTCAATTATCCAAAATCTCAATAACTTTAACTTTAACTCGCCCTTGACCCAATTGAATCAACAACTCTTGGTCTAATGCTAACTCAGCAGATGAACGAACAATATTTCCATCTTCCTCCCTCGCGACGGCATAACCGCGTTGCAAGACAGCTTGAGGATCGAGAGTAGCCAACTTTTGTTGTAGCAGATGACAGTGCTGATTAGCTTGTTCGAGACGCCGCTTGGTCGATCGTACAAGCTGCTGACGCAATAGAGCGATCGCATCTTTTTCCCGTTCAACTTGCCTATTTAACCGCAACGCGACCAAGCGATCGCGCAACTGTTCTATTTTAGCTGCCGCCGCTTGCTTTCGTTGTTGCACCGCATCCTGCAAAATAGCAATCCGTTGCTTGTGTTCGGCGTAAAGTTCTGCTAGTTCTGGTACAACAAGCTCAGCTGCTGCTGTGGGAGTATGGGCGCTTCCATCAGCCACCAGATCGGCGAGAGACTCATCCCGCTGGTGTCCGATACCTGTGACAATGGGAATCGGACAGGTAGCGATCGCTCTCACCACCCTTTCATCGTTAAAACATTCCAAATCCTCTACCGCGCCACCTCCCCGCGAGAGGATGATTACTTGGGAGCGGCGATCGCGCACCACCCGTTCAATAGCCCGTACAATCGATAGTGGCGCTTGCTCACCCTGCACTTGCGCGGGAGAAAATAGTACTTGTAAACCGGGATATCTTTGCTTGAGAGTGCGTTTAATATCGCCCCACGCAGCAGCTTGCGGCGAAGTAACGACAGCAATAGTTTGAGGATGCGTTGGAAGACTGCGCTTTCTTTCTGATGCAAACAATCCTTCCGCTTGGAGTCTAGAACGCAACTGACGCGATCGCAGACTTCGCAAACCAACGCCTGCGGGTAACGCCTGCCAAACCGTTATTTGATATTGTCCCCGTTGCGGATATAATCTGATACTTCCCAAAACAATTATCTGTTCTCCCGGCACCGGCAACGTAGCCAATCTATCAATTTGACTCGTCCATACAACGCAACTAATCGCCGCTTTTCCCTGGGAGTCTTGCAGCGTAAAGAACAGTCCGCTACGATGGCGATTGATACTAGAAACTTCCCCAAATACCCAAACTTGCCGCAGTTGGTCATCTTGCTCCAATAGGAATCGAATATAATCAGTCAACCCAGCCACTGATATAGCTGTTTCGGGTATTAGAGCATCGGCAATTAAATCGGTCATATTGTGTTCGTTCGTCGATGGGGAATTAGCAGTGCGATCGCACCTTTTCTGCCGAATTATGGCGTGCGATCGCATACCCTTTCCCATCCTACATTTTTGCCTGCTGCCTCGCCTGTTTCACCATCTCAATCAGTGTATGGTGAGCATCTTCTGCATCTTTTAATACATGGTCAAATTCGATGCGGACGGTTACGGCTTCCCCGTTCGCTTGTGCGTTTAAATCCATGCCTTTTGAGTCTATAGAGAGCATTTGGGCGGCAGTCGCATCCGTAAACTTACTGAATGCTTTGGTATAAAGTAATACCGCATCGGCGTGGTCTTCGTTCATGTGGGCGCAAATGCGATCGCTTACTTGAGCCGAAAACTGTTCGGACATGAGAAACTCCATCAGCTATCCTGTTGCATTTTAGTATCCCCCGTCGCGGTATGTTGAGGATCGGATGTGACGGGGTTTAACCACCATGAAAGACAAGCATGTATTAGTCACGGGCGGTACTGGCGGACTGGGGTTAGGCGTGACGCCAACAGTTCTTGCTGCTGGTCCAACATCGGTAACGATTCCTTATCTTAATTTTCATCAAGTAGAACGACTCAAGAGCATTTTAACGCCGAATGATTTTGATAGGATTCAATTTATACCTGCGAATCTCACAGATGAAGGTTCGGTAGAGAACTTAATCAACCGTATGGAACGGGTGGATGTGCTAATTCATCTCGTGGGTGGTTTTTCAATTGGTAAAACCCAAGAATACAGCTTTACAGATTGGAAACAACAGCTTGATTTAAACCTGAATACGACTTTTTTAATTTGTAAGCACAGCCTGAAAAAAATGCTACAAAATGACTACGGACGCATCGTCACAGTTGGTTCGCGGGGTGCCGTACAACCGGGGGGACAACTGGCGGCATACTGCGCGTCTAAAGCGGGAGTGGTAGCATTGACGCAAGCGATCGCAGACGAAACCAAAAATACTAACATCACCGCCAACGCTGTATTACCAAGCATCATCGATACCCCCGCCAACCGACAAGCGATGGGGGAAGAAAATGCAGATCGATGGGTAAAACCGGAATCTTTAGCGCAAGTGATTTGTTTTCTAGCGTCTGAAGCAGCTAAAGATGTCAGAGGCGCGGCTATTCCTGTTTACGGCAATATTTAGCGAATATGGGGGAATTAGGGCAAGAGATTACTTCGCTCATTCCCTCATTTTTAGCATCATGCGATCGCGCAATAGTTGATTTGGTACTTAAATTGGGTACTTTAATAGTTAAGCAGATATAAAAAAACTCTGTTCCTGCCTCCCAAGCAAACTAAGTGAAGTGGGTTGAGAGCTAAAGCATCTACTGATACCCAACCAAAAAAACACAGGTTAATTAAAGAGTTCAGTTTATGTACCCTACATCCGAGAAACTCCCACAACAGTTGCATAACAGTCAGCAACTATTGCAAAGTATAGTAGATAATACAAATGCCTGTATTTTTGTCAAGGAATTTTGGCAGACGAACGGCACTTATTTATTAATTAATCAGCAGTTCGAGACTTTGTTTAACATCAGCCGCCAAGACATTCAGGGTAAGAACGATTACGATATTTTTCCGCCAGCAACGGCAGATAAATTCCGAAAAATAGATCTGAAAGTATTTGAAAGCGGTCAATTAATGAACGTCGAAGAAGTAGTGCCGCAATCAGATGGAATGCACACGTACATTTCGGTTAAGTTCCCGCTTTTGAACGCTGACGGGCAGCCTTACGCCATCTGCGGGATTGCTACGGATATTACAGAGCGCAAACAGGCAGAATTAGCGCTGCAACAAGCTAAGGAAGAATTAGAAATTAGAGTATTTGAACGCACTGCCGAATTAGAGCAGACAGTTAGTAGGTTACAGCAAGAAATTCGCGAACGGGAAAAAGCAGAAGCAAGGCTCAGACAACTGTTTGAAAAATCAGCAGATGCAATTTTAATTATCGATGGGGGAGTTTTTACAGACTGCAATCAAGCAGCGATTGAAATGATGCGCTGCTTAAATAAAGAGCAGTTATTATCCTTGCATCCGTCTCGGATTTCGCCTTTGACTCAACCCGATGGTCGTGGTTCATTCGAGAAAGCAGAGGAAATGATTGAAACGGCATTGCAAAAAGGTAGTCATCGGTTTGAGTGGGTGCATCGCCGTAGGGATGGAGAAGATTTTTGGGTAGAAGTTTTGCTCACGGCGATCGCAGTAGATGGAAAGAAAATACTGCATGTAGTTTGGCGAGAAATCAGCGATCGCAAAGTTGCCGAAATAGAACGCGATCGCTTCTTTAATATTTCCGCCGACATGCTATGCATCGCCGGTTTAGATGGCTACTTTAAGCGCATCAATCCAGCTTTTGAAACAACTTTGGGATATACCCCAGAAGAACTGTTAGCCGCACCGTTTATTAATTTTATCCATCCAGAAGATGTAGATGAAACTTTAGCCGAAGTCTCGAAAATCGGCAACGGAAGCAGTACACTTGCTTTTGAAAACCGCTATCGCTGTAAAGATGGTTCGTACAAGTGGCTGTCTTGGACATCTGTACCCGATATTCAAAACAACTTAATTTACGCGACAGCCAGGGATATTAGCGATCGCAAACTCGCTGAAGCAGCATTAGCCGCGAGTGAAGCCAAGTTCCGCAGCATTGTAGAAAATGCCACCGATTTGATTTACTCTCACACCACAGAGGGGTTATTCACTTATCTCGCTCCTAATTTCACCGATATTTTAGGATATGACACAGAGGAATTTCTAGGACAGTCGTTTGTACCCTTAATCCATCCAGATGATTTACCCAGGTGTTACGCCTTTTTAAATCGGATTGTAGCAACTGGTCAAAAGCAAGCAGGGCTAGAATTTCGCGCCAAACGGAAAGATGGTAGTTGGTGTTCGATGATAGCTAATACCTCACCGATTAAAGATACCGATGGTAATGTCGTTGGTTTTCAGGGTATCGTGCGCGATATTAGCGAACAGCAAGCAGCGCGAAGCTTCCGCAAAATTGCCGAAAAACAACAGCAAAGACTCGTTGCGATTCTGGAAGCAACTACCGACTACGTTGGTACCGCCGATGCAAACGGGTATAGTACATACATCAATCAAGCTGGACGCAAGATGCTGGGATTAGAATTGGATGAAGACATCTCAACAATTCATTGCATGAGCTTAGTTGCTCCCAGAGCAATAGAAGCAATACAAAAGGCAATGGACATTGCTTTGCAAGAGGGAAATTGGTCGGGTGAAAACGTTCTTTTGCATCGCAATGGGGAAGAAATTCCCGTTTCTCAAGTGATTATGGTACACAAGTCAGAAACGGGAGAAATTGAGTTTCTTTCTACTATTATGCGCGATATTAGAGAGCGCAAACAGGTAGAAGTACAATTACAGCATACCCAAAACTTTTTGCAGTCCGTCTTAAATACTCTGCCAGTTGGGGTAGTAGCAAAGGAAGCAGAAGAATTACGGTTTGTCTTGTGGAATCCTGCCGCAGAAGAAGTGCTAGGTTTAACTGCCGAACAAGTCTTGGGCAAAAATGACTATGACTTTTTCCCCAAAGAACAAGCAGACTTTTTCACAACCAAAGATCGGGAAGTCCTCAACAGCAAAAAAGTTGTAGATATCCCTGAAGAAATTATCCGGACTGGAACTGGAGAATCGCGTATATTACACACCAAGAAAACAGCGATTTTAGATCCAGAAGGTAACCCCCAGTATTTGTTAGCAATTACTGAAGATATTACCGAACGCAAACAAGCAGAAGTAGCCTTGCGGCAATCGGAAGCACAGTTAAGGCAAAAAGCCTTCGAGTTAGAGCAAACATTGCGAGAACTTCAACGCACGCAAGCCCAACTGCTGCAAAGCGAAAAAATGTCTAGTTTGGGACAACTTGTCGCCGGAGTTGCTCACGAAATTAACAACCCCACTAGCTTCATTTACGGCAACATTACCCACGCCGATGAATACATCCAAGATCTGATTTCTCTAGTGGAACTTTACCAAAAACACTATACCAATCCCCACCCAGAAATTATTGACTGCATCGAAAACATAGAACTGGAATTTTTGTTAGAAGACTTGCCCAAATTATTCAACTCCATGAAAGTCGGGGCAGACCGCATCCAGAAAATAGTTGTGTCTCTCCGCAGCTTCTCCCGCATCGATGAAGCAGAGATGAAAGAGGTTAACATTCACGATGGTATTGATAGCAGTTTGATGATTTTGTCACATCGCCTGAAAGCTCAACCTAAACGTCAGGCTATTGAAATAATTAAAGAATACGGTAACCTGCCTTTAGTCGAATGTTATGCGGGGCAACTGAATCAAGTGTTTATGAATATTTTGACTAATGCAATTGATGCTTTAGAAGCGGGTAATAGGTCATGGGTAATGGGTAACGAACAAGAAAATAACAATTACCAATTACCAATTACCAATTACCAATCACCAACAATTCGCATTCGTACCTACTTAGATAGTAACTGGGTGGTAATTCGCATCGCCGATAATGGGTCGGGAATGACAGAAATTGTCCAAAAGCGAATATTTGACCCCTTCTTTACAACTAAACCTGTTGGTCAAGGAACTGGCATGGGTTTATCGATTAGCTATCAGATTATCACCTCACGCCATAAAGGGTCGTTGCAGTGTATTTCTTCACCCGGAAAAGGGGCAGAGTTTGAGATTAAAATTCCGCTTAAAGCTGGTTAACTATTGCTCAGCGATCGCTTAATATCTTGCTTAGTTGTGGCAGTGGTAATTGGTAATTGGTAATTGGTAATTGGGAAAAAGGTAATATTTCCATTACCCATTACCTGGCTCAGAAACCCGGTTTCTTCATAGATTTCTCGCTGTCAAACCCAAGATTTTTCCGAGAAACCGAGTTTCCAACTTGAGATAACTAGCAAATTACGTTAATAGCTAATGGCTAATAGCTGCTCTCAGGCAATTGACAATTAGCCATTAACAATTAGCCATCGATACACTACCGATACCACCCGACATGATATTAATTGTTACATTTGCTGGCAAGCTGGGCATTATAAACATATATCTTCTATCATAAAACCTGTCTTTAGTCAAACTTAAACAGGTAGCAATGATAGCCATCACACCCAGTCAGTGACTGCTATCGGCGCTGGGTGAGAATTAGCTGGTAAGAGTTAAAACACGGGTTTGCACAAAAGTAACTTATGTCGAACCAATTGCTGTACCAACAGTGGACAACCTTAAGCCAGCACTTTGCTGAGTTAGAAATAGCGGTAAAGTGCCAGCAAGGGCGCAAACGGCAACAAGCACTTATGGGCTTGGTTAGCAAAATTCGCGCCTCCCTGGATGCGGGGTTAATGGTGCAATTCGAGCAGCAATCAACTCTACAAACCCCTGCCGAACTAGAAATTAAGGTAGAGCAACCTACGACTGAATTACAGCAAACGGTGAAAAAGTTGCGCCAGGAGATTCGCTCTCGCACCCGCGCCGAACAAAAATTACGCGCCTCGCTAGCCACAGCGCGCGATCGCGAGAAAATGTATCAACAAATACTTGACTCCATTGCCGATATTGTGTTAGTCAAAGCGCCAAAATCTAAAATAGTTTGGGCTAACAAAGCATTCCGCGATTATTACGGCATGACCAACGAGCAACTTCAAAATATGATTGATGCTCCATTTAACGAGCCGGATTATACGCTCCAATACATCAAAGACGATGCCTATGTATTTGAAACCGGAGAAATTTTAGAAATTCCTGCCGAACCCGTGACGCGCCACGACGGCGAAGTGCGCCTGTTTAGTACGGTCAAATCCCCCATCCGCAACGAACAAGGTGAAGTAATTATGACCGTGGGCGTATCCCGCGACATCACCGAAAGTAAACAAGCAGAAGCAGCTTTAGCCCAAAGCGAGGCAAAATTCCGCCGCTTTGTCGAAGATGCGAACGATATCATCCACTCCCTTGCACCCGATGGAAAGTTCACTTATATCTCTCCCAACGTCACCGAGATCTTAGGATATGAACCAGAAGAAATGATTGGCAAATCCTTCGTACCCTTTATCCATCCGGAGGATATAGAGGCTTGTATTCACTTTGTTAAAGGCATTATTAAAACCGGACAAAAGCAAGCTGGATTTGAATTTCGCGCCAAACGTAAAAATGGTAGTTGGTGTTGGATGACTGCAAACAGTTCGGCGCTCAAAGATGATAAAGGCAATATAGTCGGGCTTCAAGGTATTGTCCGGGATATTAGCGCAGTCAAAGTTGCAGAAACCGCCAGAGAACAAGCATTAGCAGAACTAGAAATAAAAGTAGAACAGCGCACCGCGCAATTAAAGCAGACTGTAACCCACTTGCAGCAAGAAATTCGCGCTCGCGTGCGCGCACTCGAAGAACGCCAACAGGTAGAAGCAGCACTGCGAGAGGCAAAACAAGAGCTAGAAGACAAGGTAACAGAGCGCACAAGAGAACTACAACAGGCGAATTCCCAGTTAAAGCGTGAAATTCTCGAGCGCCAACTCGCTGAAACCGCCTTAATTGAAAGCGAGCGCAAGTATCGCATCTTGGTGGAAACTTCCCAAGACTTAATTTGGGCAACTGATAGCAAGGGGCGGTATATCTTCGTCAATTCGGCAGCTAAAAAGATTTACGGCTACGAACCAGAAGAAATCATCGGTCGTCAATTCGTCGATTTCATCGCACCCGAACAATTGGAAAAAGATCTGGAGACTTATCAGCAGGTTTTAGCAGGGGAATCTTTCTTACAGTACGAGACGACTCACATTGCAAAAAATGGCAACTCGATCCACCTGGCATTTAATGCAATGGTGCTGCGGGACGAAGCCGGTTTTGTTATAGGAGCAAGCGGAACTGCGAGCGATATTACAAAGCGCAAGACGGCTGAAATCGAACGCGATCGCTTCTTCAATATTTCCGTCGATATGATGTCTATCTGCGGTATGGATGGCTACTTTAAGCAAGCCAATCCCGCGTTTGAAACCGCACTAGGATACACCACAGCGGAAATCTTAGCCGCGCCTTTTATTAGTTTTATCCATCCCGACGATATCGAAAAAACCCACAAGGAATTCGATAAAATTAGCGCCGGTGCGACGACGATTAACTTTGAAAACCGCTGGCGCTGCAAAGATGGTACTTACAAGTGGCTGTCTTGGAAAGCCGCACCGTATGTGCAAGATGGCCTGATTTATGCGATCGCGCGGGATGTAAGCGATCGCAAAGCCGCCCTTGCTGCATTAGCCGATAGCGAGGCTAAATTCCGCCGTTTAGTAGAAAACGCCAACGATTTAGTTTACGAACATACAATCGATGGCATCTTCACCTATCTTTCCCCCAGATTAACCAATATGCTGGGATATGACCCAAAAGAACTACTGGGACAGTCATTTGTACCCTTAATTTACCCAGATGATTTGCCAGGGATTGATATTTTTCTTAACCGTATTGTTGCAACTGGAGAAAAGCAGGCTGGGGTTGAATTTCGAGCCTTACGAAAAGATGGGACTTGGTGTTGGCTGATCTGCAACACTTCGCCGGTTAAAGATGCCAATGGTAATACTATCGCTTTTAACGGAATTGCTCGCGATATCAGCGATGGCAAAATTGCCGCAGCCGCTTTGCAAAACAGCGAGCAACAACTCAAACAAAAAGCACGAGATTTAGAGCAAACTCTACAAGAACTTCAACGCACTCAATCCCAACTGCTGCAAAGCGAAAAAATGTCTAGTTTGGGTCAAATCGTCGCCGGAGTTGCCCACGAAATCAACAACCCAGTTAGCTTTATCTACGGCAACCTCACCCATGCCAAAGACTACATTACCGATCTGTTTTCCCTCATCGAACTTTACCAGAAATACTATCCCAATCCCGTTCCACAGATTCAAGCACAAGCCGAAGCAATTGAACTTGATTTTCTCATGGAAGACTTGCCCAAATTATTTTCTTCTATGAAAGTCGGAGCAGAACGCATCGAGAAAATTGTCGCTTCCCTACGCACCTTCTCCCGCATGGATGAATCTGAGCTTAAAGCCGTTGATATTCACGAGGGGTTAGACAGCACTTTAATGCTTTTGCAACATCGGCTCAAAGCCCAAGCGGATCGTCCTGGGATTGAGATAATCAAAGAATACGGTAACCTTCCCTTAGTCGAATGTTATGCCGGACAACTCAATCAAGTTTTTATGAATATTTTGGCTAATGCAATTGATGCTTTAGAAGAAGGTCATAGGTCATTGGTAATCGGTCATGGGAAAGAAATTACCAATTACCAATTACCAACAATTCGTATTTCGACCAAACTCAAAGATAATTGGGTAATAATTCGCATTGCTGATAATGGAGCGGGGATGACAGAAACTGTCAGGCAAAAATTGTTTGACCCTTTCTTTACAACCAAACCTGTTGGTAAAGGAACTGGAATGGGTTTATCGATTAGCTATCAGATTATCACCTCACGCCATAAAGGCTCGTTGCAGTGTATTTCTTCACCTGGAAAAGGAGCGGAATTTGCAATTAAAATTCCGCTGAAAGCTGGTTAGAAACCCGGTTTTTCTAAAAAACCGGGTTTCTGGTGCAAGTTTAACGACTCGCATTCGCGGCTATACAAACTCTCGACCGCCTGCGCGGTCTATAAGAATAAGGGGGTGTTAACCCGGATTTGGTATCATATCAAGTCCGGTAGTATCGGACTCGTAAAGTTAACAGTTTTGTAGGGGCGGGTTTTACCAGTAATCTTTGATTCAAGGCGAGTTGTGTTGATAAACCCGCCCCCCGTGGGATGCCGATTCCGAGCGGATTTGGTATCACGCCAGATCGAATAGCAATACTTCCGATCTTTCCTTCCCAAGCAGTGTAAGAGAATTCGCGTCGCTAACTGCTGCTCCATCGCCTTGTTTCAGCAAACGGTCATTTACCATGACGCTACCTCTTGCTACCTGCACCCAAGCATAACTTTGGGGTCTAATTTGGTAGTCTAATTGCTGTTCTGCATCGAGCAAAGTTGCGTAAATATTGACATCTTGATGAATCGTCACAGAACCATCTCGACCATCTGGCGAAACAATCAAGCGCAACTGACCTTGCTTTTCTGCATCAGCAAACATTTTCTGCTCGTAACTAGGTTTTAAACCAGTTTGATTGGGCAGAATCCAAATTTGCAGAAAATGTACTAAATCCCTGTCAGAATGGTTGTATTCGCTGTGAGTAACCCCAGTTCCAGCACTCATAATTTGCACTTCACCAGGGCGAATTACGGAACTATTACCCATGCTATCTTTATGCTCTAAAGCTCCTTCTAGCACGTAAGAAATTATTTCCATATCCCTGTGGGAGTGCGCTCCAAAACCTCTACTGGGTTCTACTCGATCTTCATTAATCACCCGCAAACTTCTAAATCCCATATGAGCGGGGTCGTAATAGTTTGCAAATGAAAATGTATGGTAAGAATTCAGCCAACCGTGGCTAGCATGTCCGCGTTCTTCTGATTTACGAAGTGTCAGCATATCTTTCTCCTAAACCAAGTTAATTGCTAATTGCTCATGGCTAATTGCTACTGCGAATATTTTATGGTTGTACCATTAGCCATTAGCAATTCTCTTGTTTTGTATATTTCTAATTTAAAGGCTTTAAATTATGATGTAAAGTACGCACTTTATAGTAAGATAGTTACTAAAAAGATACTGGATTCAATATGGAAGCCAGAAACGAGAATTACCAAAGAAAGACTTGTCCGGCGGAAAATACCTTAAAAGCGATTAGCGGACGCTGGAAGCTTTTGATTCTGCGGGAACTCTTTAGCGGCGTCAAACGGTTTGGCGAACTGCAACGCGCTTTGGAGGGAATTACGCAGAAGATGCTGACGCAGCAATTGCGGGAAATGGAGGATGATGGAATTATCCATCGCCAGGTTTATCCGCAAATTCCGCCGAAAGTCGAGTATTCTTTAACACCTTTAGGAGAAAGTTTGAAACCGATTATTGAAGCGATGCATGAATGGGGGGAGAGGTAATTGGTAATTGCTAATTGCTAATTGCTAATTGCTAATTGCTGATTGCTGATTCTCCTCTGCTCACCTGCGATTATTTGCGGGTATAGCGGTGTTTAACTCCTATGGGGAAGTATTCTGGATCGCCGGTGGGGGTAAGTGTGACTTGGGGTGTTTGGTATTCTGGGGGGACGTAGTTGGCAAATTCGCTGTTGAGGCGGCGTAATTGGGAGAGAATAGAGGATGCGATCGCTTGCCTTTTTTCCTCACTTTCTTCCACCCCAGGCGCTAATTCTACCACAACCGATAAAAACCGATTTTTATCCAAATTTTCCTTAACTTGCAGCACAAATTTACCAGTCACCCATTCTTTAATCCCAGGTTGTTCCAATCCCACCGTCACATTTTCGGGATAAATATTCGCGCCGAAATAAGAAACTGTAAAATTAGACCTGCCAAAAACATAAGCAAAAGGTAACTGATGAATTCCTCTAACTTCTCTTGTGGGGTGGGCATCCTGCCCGCCCCTTGCTACTGGTTCTCTTGTGGGGTGGGCATCCTGCCCGCCCCTTGCTACTGGTAAACTAGAAATCTGCCCGACAAGAGACAATTCAGCTACTGGATCGAAGCCCCATTCTGATAAAAATTTAAGCATTTCCTCATAAGAAATGATTCCCCCAGTATCGGAAATGTGATAGCGAATCAACGGAATGCCGTTATCTCCAGAAAACAATAAAGTGCCATCTTTAACTTCAAAAAATCTGTTCAAAGGGTCATATTGAACCAGCGTCGGGAGGCGAGATTCTCCGAACAAAGCTCGCGTTGCATCGGGATTTTCTGCTAGAAAACGGCGAATGCAAATACTCAGCGGCGTTTCATTGCCCAAAACTCCTGCATCGGCGGTTCCATAAAGCGAGGCGGAGTCGTAACAAGGATTAATAGAACCGACTCTTTCCCCCACCAAACTACGCCATTCCTCGCTAAAAACTTCTCCCGCAAACACCATTTTAATATTATATTTTTGCCACTCTAAGCCCCGCGCCTTTCCTGTATCGATGACATCTTTAATAAACGGTGGATAACCCAGCAATACAACTTGCTCAAACGCCGTACCGAGTTCTTGAACAACTCGAAATATTTCTTCTTTGTTATTACCCGGAGCAATTACCGTAATCGGATAGCCTTTACTCGCAAGATAGCGACAGCAATTCGTCGTATAAATCCCGCCTACCCACGTACCCAACGCGAAACAAATTACAGCTAGAGTGCGGCGATTATCCGCATCAAAACTATCGTGAAATATCTGTTCAAACCTTGTGGCAATCTGAAGTTCATCGGCAAAAAACCGAGGCCAAAATGTAGGTTTGCCCGTGGAACCAGAGGATACAGCTATCATATCGCAGGTTTCCAACTGTCCCCCACGACACAAGTCGGCGAGGGGGTGACGCTGTAAGTAATTTTCTTTGGTAATTAACGGAAGTGTTTGGAAATCTGCAAACGTTTGGATTGAAGCAGGATCTATATTTCGTTGGTTTAAAAAAGCTTTGTAAGCAGGAACCTGCGCCGCCACATCGCGAAATAAAGACAATACAGTTGCTTGGGGAGAGCGATCTTGAAATCGATTGAGGCGCAGAGCGAGGGGCGTATTGAGGAAGTCTTGAAAAGCAGAAACTGCGCGTTGACTTTGTTCTTTTCTCATTGTTTTTTTATCCTTTTATTAAATCTGAAATCTGAAATCTAAAATCTGAAATTTAACTCGTAGCGATCGCATAACTACGCGACACAGCACAATTGCGCCCCTGCTGTTTGGCTGAGTATAGCGCTAGATCGGCGATTTCGATCAATTCTAGAGGCGAACTATCCGCAGTTGGAACAATCGTACTGACGCCCAAACTCAAGCTAACATATTGACTTACCTGGGATAAAGCGTGGGGAATTTTGAGTTGTTGCACTTGTTTTCGGATCGATTCAGCTACTTTTAACGCTCCCTCAGCATTTGTATTAGGCAAAATGACCGCAAATTCTTCTCCTCCATATCGCGCTACTAAATCCGCTGGGCGTCGTGAGGCGCTGGCGATCGCACTAGCAACCTGTCTTAAACAATTATCTCCCTCCAGGTGTCCGTAGCGGTCGTTGTAGCCTTTGAAATAATCCACATCGCACATAATTAACGATAAAGGCAACTGTTCCCGTTTTAGTCTGTACCATTCCTGTTGTAGAATTTTGTCAAATTGGCGACGATTGGCAACAGCAGTTAACCCATCTAACGCCGCCAGTCGTTCTAATTCTTGATTGGCTTTTTTGATCGCAGTTTCGGCTTTTTTGCGCTGAATCAACGTGCCCAATTGCGTTGCGACGGCATTGACTAATTCAATTAAGCTCTCATCAGTTGCGATCGTATTTTTATGCAAAAATACTAATACTGCCGAGACGCGATCGCCAACAATAATCGGCACGCCCAAAGCCGATTTAATTCCGACAATAGCGGCAATTTCCCCCCGACTAAAACTTTGCTCGTTTGTTTGGGAAATATCTTCGATCCATGCAGGTTTTTTTGATAACCAAACTCTTCCGGGTAGTCCTACATTGGGTGGAAATGTCAACCCTTGACTGTGTTGGCGAAAGGGTAACAGACTGCTATCGCTAGCATACCAACCCCGACTGCATACGAGAGCTTTTAATTGAGCGTTAGGTAACCAAGCTTCTCCAAAATTCCAACCAATTGTTTGACAAATTTTTGACAAAATTACTTTTAATGCCGAGTCTACATTAGCTGCTTTGCTAATCGCTTGGGTTGTTGTTAGCAAGAGTTGCAGTTGGGCATTTTGCTCTTTTAGCTGTAACTGGAGCGATCGCAAGCGCAATTGATTCTCGATCCTCGCTAAAATTTCTAAAGGCTCAAAGGGTTTTGTTACGTAGTCTACCCCACCCACCGCAAACGCTTGCACTTTATCCAGCGCTTCGTTCAAACCACTCAAAAAAATCACCGGGATGTCTCGAGTGACTTCATCTGCTTTAAGTTGTTCGCAAATTTCATAACCATCCATTGAGGGCATCATAATATCCAACAAAATCAGGTCAGGCGGATTTGTCAACGCCGATTTCAGCGCCAATTTACCGTTGGGTGCGACTCGCACGTTATACCCTTGCTCTGACAACATTTGGGTTAACAAGCTTAAATTAGTAGGGCTATCATCAATCACTAAGATATCTGAACCTGCTATGAAATACCGCTGCTGAATCATAAAGTTTTTTATTATACCATATTTTGGTCAATTTCCGACAACATATTAAAATTATTTACCCAGAGGATTCAAGGTTATTGACTAGAAAATAAGTTGTCATTTTGCCTTTGCCTTTAATCGCAATATCACCTCGTTTTTTGAAGGTAAATTTATGATTTAAGCGATCGTAAACTGCGGCGGTAACCTGAATTTCGCCGGGAATACCGCTTGATTCCATGCGCGAAGCGACGTTAACGGTATCGCCCCACAAATCGTAGATAAATTTAGTCAGACCGATGACGCCAGCGACAACGGGGCCGATATTGATACCAATGCGAAGACAAAAGCTTTCTCCCAGCTTATGATTAACGCTATCGAGAGATGCTTGCATATCCAAAGCCATGCGCGCGATCGCTTCAGCATGATCCTCGCGATAAGTCGGCAAACCTCCTACTACCATATAAGCATCCCCAATAGTTTTAATTTTCTCCAAACCATGTTGTTGAGATAACAAGTCAAACTTACTAAAAATCAGGTTGAGGATTTCCACCAATTCGGTCGGACTTTTTTGGGATGAAAAATCGGTAAATCCGACCAAATCCGCGAATAAAACGCTTACCTCAGCAAAACTATCGGCAATAATCTGCGGCTGTTCTTGCAATCTTTCTGCAATCGGTTTGGGCAAAATATTTAATAAAAGTCGCTCTGTTTGTTCCTTTTGGTATTTTAAAGCTTCTTGGGCTATTTTACGCGCCGTAATATCAGAAACCGTCCCTTCGTAGTACAGCAAATTTCCCTGAGAATCGCGCACCGCACGGGCATTTTCAGCAATCCAAATTTTTTGCCCATCCTTACGGTAAATCATCGACTCAAATCCAATTACTGCATTATCTGTTTCCATTGCAGCAACAAATTCGTTCCGGCGATTTTTGTCAACATAAAGCTGCTGGGAAATATCTTGTAAATTCGCCATCAAAGCTGCGGGAGAATCATAACCATAAAGTTTTGCCAGCGCTGGATTAGCACTTAACAAACGTCCAGAAGGCGTCGCTTGATAAATGCCTTCAACTGCATTTTCCACGATGCTGTGATAGCGATCTTCAGCCATTCGCAGCGTATCTTCGATTTGCTTGCGCTGGATCAGCGCCCCTAACTGAGTTGCTAACGCCGTCACCAACTCGATTAAGCGCGAACTGTTAGCCGCCGTTGTTTTTTTATAAAAAATCAAAATCGCTAATACTTGCTCGTTAACCAGAATCGGCACGCCAAAAGCGGCTTTTAATCCGGCTGCGATCGCAATGTGAGAACGCAGAAAACTTTGCTCTTCTTCACGCGCAATATCTTCTATCCATTCGGGCTGCTTAGAAGTCCAAATCCTCCCTTGTAAACCAAAATTCGGGGCAAATTTTAAACTTAAACTTTGATATCTGAAATCCGAAAAACTGGGGTCGCTAGCATACCAACCTTGACTGCACTCTAAAACCCTCCCATCATTGCTAGGAATCCAAGCATCTCCATAATTCCATTGAATAGTTATACAAACTAAACGCAAAACCGCTGCTAAAGCCGAGTGAACGTCATCGCAGCGGCTAATCGCTTGAGTTGTTGCCAGCAACAGGCGAATTTCCACCTCAGCTTGTCGGCGGGATTCAATTTGCTTTTGCAGCAGTGAATTTTGCTCGATTAATTTTAATTCCACCTCGCGCAAGCGCAACTGATTCTTGATGCGGGCTACAACTTCTACCGGATCGAACGGTTTCGTAATGTAGTCTACCCCACCCACATCAAAAGCTTTTACCTTATCCAATGCTTCACCTAAAGCACTTAAAAAAATCACCGGAATTTCGCGAGTTTTCTTATCTGCTTTAAGACGGGTGCAGACTTCATAACCATCCATTTGGGGCATCATAACATCGAGCAAAATCAGGTCAGGGGGACTTGCTGACGCTGATTTGAGCGCCAGTTTGCCGCTGGGCGCGACTCGCACTTCATACCCTTGGTCGGACAACACCTGAGTTAACAGGCTTAAATTGTCATAGTGGTCGTCAACCACTAAAATATTTGCCTTGAATGGAAGAGGCTGTTCGGGATTCATTAATCGTTTCTAGGCTGAGTTAAGATTAACAGTTGCTCAAATTGGTACTGATTAGCCAAATCTAACAAAGCTTTGGCAACAAAGTCATGTTGTGGACGAATTTCCTCGATCAGCGCCTGCATTCGTTTAATATGCCCTTCGAGGGTTGCCTGGTGTAAATTAGCCAACCAATCCCCAGGTAAAGCAGCTAAGTCAGCTACATTCAGCATCCTTTGGTGAATTGGGATTGCATTCCCCTCCTCTGACGCTGCGCCAACAGGCAAGGAAATCGGTTCCTGGTAGATATAGCGCACCCCTAAATGCTTGCTCAGGCAACTAAAGATTTCTTCCTCACGGAAAGGCTTGCGAATGAAATCATCGCAGCCAACCGATAAGGCAGCTGCCTTCTCTTCTTCAAAAGTACTAGCAGTCAAAGCAATAATTACAGTACGCTTCTGGGGCATTGGGCATGAATCAAGAGGGGCCCCTACAATTCTCTCCTGCTCCAAATCTCGAATGCGTTGAGTTGCCTCATAGCCATCCATAACGGGCATCCGCATATCCATCCAAATTAAATCTGGCTTCCAACTCGACCAAATTTCAATCGCTGCTTTACCGTTGTTAGCAACTCGTAATTCAAAGCCAAGAGAATTAAAAATTTTTATTAACAGCCGGCGACTGTCATCTTGGTCATCGACAATTAGTAGGCGATAGCGGGCTTGGTTGGGTTCTATAGCAATGACGCTCCGCTTTGTTTGTTTATTCTCAATCTCGCTGCCATTAACTACGCTGGCTTGAATATCAAACTTAAAAATACTGCCTTTTCCGACTTGCGATTTGACAGTAATTTCTCCCCCCATCAACCGCACGAATTGGCGACTAATCGTTAATCCTAAACCCGTTCCTTCGCGCACTTTTTGACCTGATAAAGTTTGCACGAATGGTTCAAAGATTCTATCTGATTCATCGGGGGAAATACCAGTTCCCGTATCTTCTACTTCAAAATGTAATTGGTAATGGGTAATTGGTAATTGGTAATTGGGATCTTCTCCATCGCCCAGTTTCACTTTTACTGATATGCTGCCGGTGGTGGTAAATTTCATTGCGTTACCGAGCAAATTAATCAGGACTTCGCGTAACTTAACTTCATCGGTTCTCACGTATTGGGGAACATTAGCAGCGCGAGCGAACAGTAACTGCAATCCTTTATCCTTTGCTTTTAAAGAAAACATATGTTTGACATCATCCAGCAATTGATAAAGGTCGAACTCTTGTTCGTTAAGCGTCAGGCGTCCGGCTTCGATTTTAGATAGGTCAAGAACTTGGTTAATTAAGGTGAGCAAGTGTTCGCCGCTGCGGCGAATAATCCCGAGATTTTCTATTTGGTCTGGGGATAAGTTTGGACTGTGACTCATGAGTTGAGAAAAGCCGAGAATGGCGTTGAGCGGCGTCCGCAATTCGTGGCTCATATTGGCAAGAAAGACACTTTTGGCGCGATTGGCGGCTTCGGCTGCTTCCTTGGCTTTGGCTAATTCTTCTTGTACCCGCTTGCGATCGCTCACGTCAATCGCCACCCCATGCCACACAATATCCCCGTTTTCCCGCCGTTCCGGTCGAGAAGTTCCTTGCAGCCACTTGATCTTCCCAGATGGCGTAACTATCCGCCATTCCCGCGCAAAAGGTTCTAAAGTTTTAGAACTTTTTCTAGCCGCTGCATAAAAACTTTCTCGGTCATCCTGATGAATGCAGTCATAAATTAACTGAGCATTTTTCATCACCTGCTTCGGTTCTAATTCATAAATTTCTAAGCAAGCAGCACTCATATATTCATACTCAACCGACCCATCTGATCGAAACACAACTTCATAAATCGCACCCGGTACGTTTGCCGCTAATTTCTGAAACCGCGCTTGGCTCTTTTGCAATGCCTGTTGTGCTTCTTTGCGCGCTGTAATATCTTGAATTTGAGAAATAAAATAAAGTGGGTTTTGTTGCCAATCCCGCACCAAGGAAACGCTAATTCTCGCCCATATCGTCTGCCCATTTTTATGCAGGAAACGCTTTTCCATGTGGTAATAAGGTCGCGTTCCAGCCAATAATTCCCGCACGTATTCCTGGTCGCTGCCTCGGTCATCTGGATAAGTGATATCCCCAACCGATAAAGATAGCAACTCTGATTCTACATAGCCAAACATTTGGCAAACTTGAGGATTAACAGCCAAAGGCTGACCCTCTAAAGAAACCAAACACATGCCAATCGCTGCCGTATCAAAAGCTCTTCTGAACCGTTCTTCGCTCTGCCGCAATGCTTCTTCTGTTTGCTCGCGTTCGGCAATTTCCTGTTCTAATTTGCGATTGGCGCGGGCAAGTTGAGCCGTGCGTTCTGCTACTTTGGTTTCTAAAGTATGATAGTAATCAGTCCGAATTTCATCAGCTTCTTTCCGTTCTGTAATATCTTGAAAAACATTGATCGCATAAATGACATTGCCTTGATCGTCAAAAATGGGGATGCTTTGTACTTCTAAGGGAATAATTTTTCCGTCTATATGAATTTCTATATCATCAACGGTTACAGTTTCCCCATTTAATGCCCGTATCGCTGGCAGTTGCTCGGTGGGGTATAAGCTATCGGTTCCAGCAAGATAAATTTGGTAAACTTCTGCTAATTGTTCGGACTGGCATTCTGAGACAATCCCTTTACCGATTAAACGCTGTCCGGTTTGATTGACATAGGAAACCGTGCCATTGGCATCAATTACACACACCCCGACGGGTAAGGCTTCCAAAAATTGATTTAGTCGGCGCTCGCTTGCTAATAAGGCTTGATTCAATGTTTTCATTTCGGAAAAGGATTCTTGTAGTTGCTTAGCCATATTATTAAACGAATTGGCTAGTTGTCCTACTTCATCCACCCGATCAATTTTTACCGTCAACTCCCAATCCCCCTTAGCAATATTTTTAGCAGCGGCATTGAGGCGTAAAATCGGACTCGTCACCCAACGAGCTGTGATAATCCCCATGCATATAGCCAAGATTAAAGCTACCAGACATAACAGTAATGTCGTGCGGGTGTTGACATTAATTTGCTCCATAAAGTCAGTTTCGGGAATGACCACGACAATTAGCCAGTCGAGTCCTTTATCATCTTTAAACGGCACGACTTGCAAAAAGTGTTTCTCACCGTTGATGTTAAATTCCAGTTGCTCTGACTTTTGCAACAGCTTTTTTTTGTCAAAATTTGCGGCTAGGTATCGCGCTGTAGCTTGCGTGAGAGCGTTTTGACTCTCTGTGGCTTTAACTCTTTCGGCTCCGTAGTCCTTTGGTTTGGTGCGAAAAGGTTGTTCGCCTGTTGAAGTTGCCACCAACATGCCGTCGCGCTCGATAATAAAACTTTGTCCGGTTTTTCCGATTTCTATTTTTTGTAAAAAATAGCCAATTTGCGATAAATTAATATTAGTTAGTAAAACTCCTTGGAGTTTACCTTGTTTGTCGTAGAAAGGCATCGATGCACCTAAATAAGCAGTGATGCCTTTAGTATGAGGATAAATCGGACTCCAAGTAGGTTTACCAGCAGCAACGGCGGCTTTATACCAGGGGCGAGTACGAGGATCGAAGTTGGTTGTGTTGTCTAGGAGTTTGGTACGCTCGCCCAATTCATTTGTAGAATAAGTCCGAAAATCAAATCCCGTCGCTTTTGTCGCCACTCGAATTGTCAGGGAACCATCATCGCGCCTTTCTGCCCCAAGGTTATCTTTTCGCTCTAATCCCAATCCGGCAAAAGTTAGACTATCAAATATCTGGATTTGCTGCCAAAAGTGACGTTCCAATCCTGGAATATCTTGCAAGTTCAATTGACCGAGGCTCTTCGCAGCAGCGTTGCTTTGATTCACCTGATGGGGAATGGCTAGGTATGCACGCAGGTTATCCTCTATATGGCTGGTAATTTCCAGGCGCAATTGACTCGCTAAGTCATTAACAGCCTTCTGTCCGTTGCGATATGAGAGATACCCCACCAATCCCACCGCCCCGGCAATTTGCAGGACAAATGGCACAATTAGAACCGTTTGCAGCGGTACTTGTCCATAAATTTTGGCAATAACCTGCTTGAGTGGTTGAATAAACACGGTGGCGCTCCATTTGGACGGTTTGTTGTTGATTTCCCTCTAGTTAAAATCAACATACCCAGCCTGCTGTTGTAAATTTTGGCAGCGCTGCGATCGCACAGGTTGTATACTGAAAGCTATTTTTACGCCGGACTTCCGCGAAATCCGGCAACTTCCCAGTCGTCAATCCCCCAAGGGTAATCCAACTTGTAAAACCTGTACCGCTTCTCCCGCGTTGATTGAGGTTATACCGACTGGCAGAACCGCTAATCCATTGGTTCGCGCTAAGTTAATCAAGTTACCCGAACTCTGGCTGCCACCTGCAAGCTGAAATTCATACCCTCCATCTTTCAAATGCATCTGTCCCCAGAGGTATGTTTCTCGCTTGCCATCAGAACGCAAATCTTGACCCGCACGCGCCTGGACGAACATTGGTTTCCAACTCCGAGCAAGTCCTGATAGTTTCTTCAGTGCTGGTTGGACAAACCGCCAAAATGTTACCAAGGAAGATGCGGGATTTCCCGGGAGTCCAAAGTATAAAACTGTACGCTCGCCTTCGCCGCGCTTAACTGTGGCAAACGTCAAGGGTTTACCCGGTTTAACGGCAATGGCGCGCAGGTGTATTTCAGCACCAAGAGATTCCAGAATGCGGTCTACGTAGTCGTAATCTCCCACAGAAACGCCGCCGGAAGAAACAACGATATCGGCAGAGGTGAGGGCGGATGCGATCGCATTTTTCAGCGCTTCGGGTTGATCTGCAACAATACCCAGCAAGAGGGGAATGCCGCCGCTTTGTGCAACTATTGCAGCCATTGCATACTGATTCGAGTCTACAATCTGACCCGGTTGTAAGGGACGATCCGGCGTCACCAGTTCGTCACCCGTAGATAAAATCGCTACGCGAGGACGGCGATAAACCGAAACCTGGGTGCATTGTGCCGATGCCAAAATCCCGATTTCCGGAGCGAATAGGGGTATTCCCGGCATCAGCAAGGG
This sequence comes from Cyanobacteria bacterium UBA11371, assembly GCA_003486305.1. GTDB lineage: Bacteria > Cyanobacteriota > Cyanobacteriia > Cyanobacteriales > Aerosakkonemataceae > Microseira. The sequence goes on along the minus strand of DNGJ01000067.1, from coordinate 10,537 downwards.
CGTACCAGCTTGGTAATAAGATGCCCGATAACGCACGAAAGCTTGGGGTTTTGGGGCTGCTAAAATCACAACACGGGAACCCTCCTGTCGCGTTACTTCCTGCATCACGACTGTATCCGCCCCCTCTGGCATCATCGCCCCGGTGAATATCCGCGCCGCTTGTCCTGGTTTAATAGTATGCTGTGGCTGCTTTCCCGCCGCGATTTCCTCTACAATTTCTAATACTGCTGGCTGAGAGGCGCTACAGCCTTCCACGTCCGCATATCGCACCGCGTAACCATCCATCGCCGAATTATCCCAATGGGGAAAATCCAGATCGCTCGTTACCGGCATTGCCAAAATGCGATCAAAAGCCGCCAATAAGTCCACCACTTCTGCATCAAGAAGTGCATCCAACGGCTGCACCCGCTTGAAGATTATTTCCTCTGCTTGTTGAACCGAAAGCATTGCCTTCCAGCCTCTTACAATAAGTTAGATTTTAGATTTTAGATTTGAATACCAAGCCGCGCTCTCACAAGCCACCCTTGCGGGTTGATTTCAATTGTCTGCTGTGAAAGAAAGTTGAGCGGTAAAACCCACACCGTAATTGCTCACGGAGTCAGCCACCCTTGCGGGTTGATTTAAATTGTCTGCTTTGGCGAAAGCTCACGGAGTCACCTGCCCCCCTGCCCCCCCTGTGACTCGTCAGCTTCAACCAATTGGTTGCACAAGCGGATCGTCTTATGCGATAATAGAAATTTGTGATTAATTCTGTTCTTGACTTTACACCTAAGTTTAAAGTATGGCAAAAGGTGTTCGTATTATCATCACCCTGGAATGTACCGAGTGTCGCTCTAACCCAGACAAGCGCTCAAAAGGCGTCTCTCGTTACACTTCAACCAAGAACCGTCGCAACACGACGGCGCGGCTAGAACTGAAAAAGTTCTGCACTCACTGTAACAAACATACAGTCCACAAAGAAATCAAGTAGAGGGTAATCGGTGATGGGTAATCGGTAATGGGAATGACCAATTACCAATGACCAATGACACTTGACCAATTACACTTGACCAATGACCAATTACCAACAACTATGACCTACTACCGTCGTCGCCTTTCGCCGATCAAACCGAGCGAACCAATTGATTATAAAGACATCGATCTGTTGCGGAAATTTATCACCGAACGTGGGAAGATTTTGCCGCGCCGCATTACAGGGTTGACCGCTAAGCAGCAAAGAGACTTGACGCTTGCCATTAAGCGGGCACGCATTGTGGCCTTGTTGCCTTTCATCAATCAAGAAGGTTAAGAAAAATAGTTTTGAGTGCTAGAGATAAGGGTTCATCGCTGTGGGAGAGTTTGCCATGAAAGCAGGAACTCAAGACTCTACACTCATAACTATTGCAGCTAATAAACAGAGGAATTGGGCACTCTTAAGAATAGCTTAAAGTCGGAAACGGGCGTGCAAGCGCCTACTAAGAAGGGAGCGATCGCGCAGCGCGTGCATTAGCACTTATCGCGCGCTTCTAGGATAACTTATATATATAGAAGTGCCGGGAATAAAAGTATCTTGTGGAAAAAGGAACGCTAGTCGAATTTCGGTTACATGGAGAGCGCTGCCTCGCCGTGGCAGAACGTCCAGAGGGCAAAAATCACTGGATCGTAGTAGACGAGCGGGGTCAAGCTCGTACCATTAATGCTAAACAAGTTAGTTACGAAGTCAATGGTGAAACTTACAAGCCATCGGATATACCCCGCTTCCGTAAAGAGGTAGAGCCGTTTATCGACCCAGAAAGCTTGGAAGTCGCTTGGGAATTCCTAGTAGAAGAGGGTTTATCAGTCGATCCGCCGTCGATGGCAATGCTGCTGTTTTCGGAAAAAAGTCCGGCGCAATGCTACGCGGCGTACTATTTGTTATCAGAAGACAAACTGTATTTTAAACAAAAAGGTTCGAGCTACGAACCCCGCTCGACGAACCAAGTGGCGGAAATAAAACATCAATTGGAAGTAGCCAGAGAGCGGGAGACTCAGCAGAAGGAGTTTTGGGCGCGGGTAGAGCAAGCGCTCCGTGGCATTCAGGTAGAATGGCAGCAGAGCGATCGCCATCGCCTAGAAGCACTCGAACGGTTTGCGCTCCAAGGAGACGAGGCAACTGGGCGCGCTGCTGCTGTGGAAACCCTGGCTGCGCTCAAACGACCGGAAAACCCCCAAGGTGCAATAGATTTGTTGGTAGATTTGGGCGTGTGGAGTCGCCACGAAAACTTATTTTTGCGGCGCTCGTCAATTCCAGTTAATTTTTCAACAAAGGTGCTAGAAGTGGCTCACCAGCGAACTGAGGTTGCTCCCCCCGATCCCGACTCAGAGCGCCTGGATTTGACCCGACTCAAAGTTTATACCATTGACGACGAAAGTACAAAAGAAATCGATGATGGTTTGAGTTGGGAATCGCTCCCAGACGGGAAACAGCGTCTGTGGGTTCACATCGCCGACCCGACGCGCTGGCTGACTCCAGGAGATGAATTAGACTTAGATGCCAGACGGCGCAGCACGACGTTGTATTTGCCAACGGGCATGATACCCATGTTCCCAGCAGAACTGGCTACAGGGCCGATGAGTCTGGTGCAGGGAAAAATCTGCAACGCGCTTAGTTTTGGGATTATTTTAGATGACGAGGGTGGAGTTTCGGAATACAGCATCCACGCCAGCATTATCAAACCCACCTATCGGTTGACTTACGAAGACGTGGATGAGATGCTGCAATTGGGAGTTCCCGCAGAACTGGAAATAGATGCGATCGCTCGTTTAGCCCAACTGCGACAACTGTGGCGGCGTTCCCAAGGCGCGATTAATATCCACCTACCAGAAGCTTGCATTAAAGTTGACGCCGACGAGATCCACATCGAAGTTTTAGAGGACTCGCCCGCAAGGCAATTAGTAGCAGAAATGATGATCTTAGCAGGGGAAGTCGCCGCACGCTACGCGCAAACGCACCAGCTGGCTCTGCCTTTCCGCTCTCAACCCCAACCCGATCTTCCCCCAGATGAAGAACTGCTACAACTCCCCGCAGGTCCTGTCCGCGCCTGCGCCATCCGACGCTGTATGCCCCGCAGCGAAATGAGCATTACTCCCGCTCGCCATGCCAGTTTAGGCTTAGATAGCTATACCCAGGTAACTTCTCCCATCCGGCGCTACAGCGACTTGCTCACCCACTTCCAAATTAAAGCCCACCTACGAGGCGAACAGCCGCCCTTTTCCGCCGAACAAGTCAAAGAAGTGATGATCGGCGTCACTACGGCTTCTCAAGAAGCAACTCTCGTGGAACGCCAAACCCAGCGCTATTGGGCTTTGGAATATCTCCGACGTACCTCCGAGCAAGCTTGGCAAGCGGTATTGTTGCGCTGGCTGAGGGAAGATGAACGTTTGGGGTTAATTCTCCTAGAAGATCTGGGACTAGAATTACCCATGCAGATCAAGCGTTCCTTGGCGCTGGGCGAGCATCTGGAAGTCCGCGTCACCTATGTTGACCCCCGCTCCGACGCTATCCGTTTCCAAGAACTGATCGACCAACCCGCTCAAACTGCTGCTACTTAAAAAGGTAATGGGTGTTAGGTCTTTCCTATTACCCATTACCAATTACCAATTACCCAGTACCGTATTAACAAAATTCAGTAACACCCACATCAGACGCTGCGGGTGAGAGAATTTGACTATTAGCGATAAAAAATTCTAGCTGCACCGGCCCTAACTGGATTAGGTCGCCATCTCCAAGGAGACAACGCTCTAAATGGGCTAGACGGCGATGATTTACCCAACTGCCGTTGCTGCTACCAACGTCTGTAATGTAGAACTCTCTGCCGCAAACGTGTCCAATCACGGCATGTTGGCGAGATATACAGGTATCTTTAATCGCGATCGCGCAATTGCCAGATCTTCCTAGTAACCAGCTGGCAGCACTGTCCGTAATCTGAAGTGCTTGGGCATCTTTTAGGTTCGTCACGAGAAAAGTCGTTCTACCCGTTGTAACTGCCTGAATGTAGAAGCGTGCAATTTCACAACGCGAGGCAGCATTCAAAATCGGTTGGATAATCGTTGTAACCTTTTGCACGTCGTGGTTACAGTCAGCTAACAATGAATCTGAGAGCGCAGGATTTTGTTCCAGGAAGCTCAAAGCTTCGTCAAAATTATTAGATTTAGGGGACTTCAGGTGGAACATAACTACCTATCTGACAAACGACTTTTACCCGCAAGAATCACATGTTACTCATCAGACCTAGATACCCTGATTAAACCCCTGATGAAGTAAATTTAGGTCTGCTTAATAGTGCGGCACAGACCATAAATTAGCCAATATCTTCGATTGCCTATGCCGAAACTATTAGTTACTTGCTTCCCATTCAACTTCAGGTGGAGCTATTTGTTAACCTTACATTTAGTAAGCGTTCAAATTTTATCCTTGGGATAGATGAAAACTGAACCCTTAATCATATTAATACACCCCTATTTGTGACGCAGGTCATATTTTTAGGGTGATTTCACAAAAACTTTACAGGATCAGGGCTACCTAGTTAGTTTTTTAAAGTTTTTGTGAAGAGGCGCTCCATTCTTGTACTTAAATTAAAATACACTTTTCGTAGAAATGTCTTGGGTTATTCTACTGAATACAGTCAGGAAAAATGGCTGCTAGCACCTGGTCGCAGTCTCAGGCAATATTTCAGTAATTCTAAGGTTGACAAATAAGACTAAACTCTCCAATGATTTTATTCGTGAATAAAGCAAAAGTTAAAATCGTCTCAGAGCTATGAGTTTATAGAATTCTTATAGAAAAGGAATATTAAATAAAATAACGTAATCGATTGCAGGGAAGAAAGACAGCTATGAGTCAGGTTCAACCGCCTTTAGAATTTATACCACCGGCGCTCAACTCAGTAGTTTTACGAGGATGCCAGTGGATACTACCGTTTTGGCTGCGATCGCGCACCAACATCAGCGACATTCAAGCTGATAACGTGGAACTCCTCGCCGATCTTTACCACGAATTTCAATCTGGGAAAATTCGCTTCTTAATGGCATTTCGCCATCCTAGTGGCGACGATCCTTTTAGTCTAATGCACCTGCTGTGGAACTTAGTTCCCCGAGTTGCCAAACAAAAGCAAATACCGCTGAACTATCCCGTACACGCCCACTTTATCTACGATCGGGGAATTCCCTTATGGGCTGGTTCAATCGTAGAATGGTTATATCCTCGTCTAGGTGGAACCCCGATCCTGCGCGGGAAAGTAGACCGACTCGGTTTGCGCTGGGCACGGGAGCTATTTGCTAACGGTAACTTGCCGATGATGGCAGCCCCAGAAGGCGCTACCAACGGACATAATGAAGTTGTCAGTCCCTTAGAACCGGGAATATGCCAATTAGGATTTTGGTGCGTTGAAGATATACTGAAAGCTGGACGCTCGGAACAAGTTTTAATCGTGCCAGTTGGCATTAAGTATCAGTATATTCACGATCCGTGGGATGCCTTAGACAAGCTTTTAAGTCAATTAGAAATTGATAGCGGTTTACCTGTAGAGGATGTGAATTTAAGCGAGGAAACCCCAAAAAGCCACCATCATTTGCGTTACCGGCGCTTGTTTCGCTTGAGCGCACACTTACTCACCCGCGTGGAAGAATTCTACACTCGGTTTTATCACCAAAGCTTGCCCATCGCTTCTACCAGCAATCGATTCGCTCTCCCCACTACGAATGAAGAGTTAGTAACTCGATTGCGATCGCTTCTAGATGTAGCCTTAAAAGTAGCAGAACAAGCGTTTAACCTCCAGCCCAAAGGTAGTTTAATCGACCGCTGTCGGCGTCTAGAGCAAGCGGGATGGGATTGGATCTTTCGAGAAGATATTAAAAATATTGATGCTTTACCTCCTTTAGAACGAGGACTGGCAGATCGGATCGCCGAAGAGGCCAGTTTGCGAATGTGGCACATGCGCTTAGTGGAAAGTTTCGTAGCAGTAACTGGTAGGTACGTTATCGAAAAACAAACCCCCGAACGCTTTGCGGAAACGACTTTACTGATTTGGGATACAATGACCAAAATTAAAGGCGGTAACGCCTTCAAGCGCCCAAAACTCGGTAAGCAACGAGTATGCTTAAGTGTAGGAGAACCGATCTCAATTTCACAACGTTGGGATGCTTATAAAAGCAATCGTCGCCAAGCAGTTGCCGAGCTGACAAAAGACTTGCAAACAGCCTTAGAAAAAATGATTTGATTTGATCGAGACTTACGCAGATTTTAGAAACCGGGTTTCTGGCGGCGCTCTCAGTAAACGTAGGGTGCGTAAGCGTTGCGTAACGCACCATCAACACCATATAGTCAACGTAGGGTGCGTAAGCGTTGCGTAACGCACCATCAACACCATATAGTCAACGAGAGTAGGTTGGGCCCTTGGTACGAAACCCAACTTTAGCTGCCTGACGCTACCGATGCCACCAAACATGATATGACATCATGTTCGGTCGATTACCTATAATTAACGCAAGTTGCTAGTTACAAATATTGTCGGTTTGATCCCCCCTAACCCCCCTTCATAAGGGGGGAACCGGATTCTTAGTCCCCCTTATTAAGGGGGATTTAGGGGGATCTAAAATACTTGACCTCATAACTAGCAACTTGAGTTAATTAGAAGCCGGGACACGGCATTATTAATGTTATCTGTTTGTCCGAGATATCTTTGATGCCGTGTCCCTACGCAAGGGCGGAGTGAGGTTTTTTTATGATGGGTAATTCAACGGATATGATATGACATATTCAGGACTTACGCGCACCCATCCGGGTTTCTATGAAAAGAAACACATTCTGTTGTAAGGACTTTAGTCCTGATTCAGCCACAGAGCAAGGACTGAAGTCCTCACTACGAACGATTATTTTGAATAAATAAATAAACATCATCTTGCTGAGATTTTAATTTAAAATTACGATTTTTTTGCAATTTATTCAATAAATTTTCGGCTAATTCGCGGCTACTTTTCCAACCAGGATGGCGCAAATTCAGCAAGATATATTCAAATTGATTTAAGTCAGTCGGAGGTGCATCCGCATTGGTAAATTTAATTAAACTTCGGTGCGCTAAATGAGGTGCAATATTATGGGTAGTTAAGACACCGCCAGATGTTTGAATTTGAGCGATCGCCACTCTTGTCGCCTTCCAAGTATCCAGCGAATTCAGATAAATAGAACCAAAATAACCATACTTTGCCAATGCTAAAAAAGCCACTAACGACCAAATAATTATTACCCGCGATCGCAGCCATCCCCGTCCAGCAGCTAAGCTAGCAATTACTGCTAATAGCAGAAACGGCAAAACGGGCAGCGAATATTGATGCACTAAGTTTTTTTGAGTTAAGTCATCGGCGAGAAGGTTCATCGCCAAGGCAGGAATTGCACCTATTAAAGGGGTTAAATGTTGCGGGTAAAGTCCCCAAATTAGCGGTGACAATAACAACACAAGATATTCTAAATTAGCCAGGGAAAATAGACTTTTAATCAATAAACCTGGCTGAAACAGAAGATTTTTGACAATCTCTGAAAAAGAGTTTCCTAAATGTTGATAGCGCGAGAGGTGGCGTCCAATTGTGGCTAACTCGCCACCGAAAAAGGGAATAATGAACCCAGTGGCAATTATAAACCACGCAATGCCAGAAAACAGAGCGATCGCACCACACAAACGCCGCTTTTCAAACACCAGCAGCCACAATCCCATCGCTGCTACCGTTAAAGCTAATACCGCCTTACAACTCAACACTAAAACAATCCAAACACAAAACCATCCAATTGCACCTACCCTCGCCGCCAAAACTGCTGCTAAAATTCCGGGTAAAGCGAGGACTTCTGGGTGGAAATCGAACAAATTAATATTAAACACCAGCGGATATAAAAGATATACCGCCGCCATTGCCAATGCTTGTGCTTTTTTTAACCCTGCTTCTAACGATAAATACCAGGTTGGTAGAGCGCCAAATGCTAACGCCAAGGCTTGCAGTGCTAGCAACCAATGGACATCCGGGTAAATTTTATACAGTAAAGCTAGGGGATATAACAAAAAAGCAGCGTGGTCGCCGAGAATGTGAAACCCCATCAAAGATGAAATGGGAGATTGACCTTGGCTAATTAAATAAACAGCTTGGTCAAAAATGGCTAAATCCCACGCCGAAGATTGAAACAAAGCGTGTCGGATAGTGCTGGATGCAAAAAAAATCGGAGCGATCGCAACAATTATTGCGCCGAGCGGATGGGATTTTACCTGTACCCAGAGCGAGCGAGGAATGTTCAACTTTCTATTTTCAGCTTTTTGCCCATTTTAATGGACGCAAGCGTTAGGGGCACGGCAGTATTGACATTCTCCCCTTTGAGAAGAATATTTGTTGATGCCGTGCCCATACAGGGTGTTCCACGAATCGATTCGCCAACAAAATCGTAAATTTGCGGGCGGGTGAGGTAATGCGTGCGATATGCATCAGATTTGAACAATTACCGGCGTACCAGGTGCAGCCGAGGCCCCACCCCTGGATTTACCATAGATGCGATCGCTTCTGGGGGTAATTTTTCAATCTGAGCTTGCAACTCTTCCACCGTAAAGTGATAGCCTCGGTCTGCGGCAATCTTGATGAAACTTTCTGGATCGGTGGTGGCTTTGAGTTTTACTTGCAATGCCTCGTCGTGCTGTGCGGCTTTAAAAAAGCGCGAAGCGCAATCTTGAGTCATAAAAACATCTCCTTAATCAAAGCGTGACGTTGATGCAGTCACTCGAGGTGAAGCATGTTATTGCGGCTGAACTGCCAGATATAGCACCGGGTATAGAAATGTGCAATGCAACATTCCTACTCGATCCCTTGATGAGCGATCGCTAAGGGCAAATCGGCGATGTATTTGAATTGGGTACTGGCTGATGAAATCGGTGCAAGATCGGAGATCAACCGATGATGTATCTGAAAGGATAAATCAATCGCCGCTAAACTTCACAAAATCTTGACATAAATTAAAATTTCCGGTATCAGAGCGAACCTACAGGCGACTAAGTTTGTGCTGTAGGTAATGGGTAATTGCTAATTGCTAATTGCTAATCGCTAATTGCTAATTCCCCTCTACTCCTGTGCCCATACCCCTGCCCATCCGATCCCCAAGCAATTTATAGTGGATGGCGACGGGATTGTTAAACAATTGTGAAAGCAATAACTTTACTTGGCTCTACTGGCTCTATTGGGACTCAAACGTTAGATATCGTGTCGCAGTACCCGGATCGGTTCCGGATCGTGGGATTGGCGGCAGGGCGCAATGTGGAGATGCTGGCGGCACAGATCCGGCAATTCCGACCGGAAATTGCGGCGATTTCTGATGCAGAAAAATTGCCCGAACTTAAAGCAGCGATCGCAGACCTCGACGGGCAACCTATACTACTAGCTGGGCAAGCTGGCGTCATCGAAGTTGCCCGTTACGGCGATGCCGAAGCCGTAGTTACCGGAATTGTCGGTTGTGCCGGTTTATTACCCACCATCGCCGCCATCGAAGCGGGTAAAGATATCGCCCTCGCCAATAAAGAAACTTTAATCGCAGGCGGCCCAGTCGTAAATCCCCTAGTAGAAAAATACGGCGTCAAGTTATTACCTGCGGATTCGGAACACTCGGCAATTTTCCAATGCTTGCAAGGTGTCCCGGATAAAGGTTTGCGGCGCATATTACTTACCGCTTCCGGGGGTGCATTCCGAGATTGGCCTGTGGAAAAATTATCAGAAGTAACGGTAGCAGATGCTTTAAAACATCCCAACTGGTCGATGGGTCGTAAAATTACCGTAGACTCCGCCACGCTGATGAATAAAGGTCTGGAAGTGATCGAGGCACATTTCCTCTTTGGTATGGACTACGACGACATCGAAATTGTCATCCATCCCCAAAGCATTATTCACTCGCTGATCGAACTGCAAGATACTTCAGTATTAGCCCAATTAGGTTGGCCCGATATGCGCTTGCCCCTACTTTATGCCCTATCTTGGCCCGATCGAATTTATACCGATTGGGAACGTTTGGATTTAGTTAAAGCTGGCAACCTTACCTTCAGAGAACCAGATCATGAAAAATATCCCTGTATGCAATTAGCCTATGCTGTAGGAAGGGCAGGCGGTTCGATGCCAGCGGTATTAAATGCAGCCAACGAACAGGCAGTCGCTCTATTTTTAGATGAAAAAATCCGCTTTTTGGATATTCCCCGCTGTATAGAATGGGTGTGCGATAAACATCAATCAGATAACCGAGCCAATCCTTCTTTAGATGATATTTTGGCAGCCGATGAATGGGCGAGGCTGCAAGTGTTGGAGGCGAGTCAGGTTTTAAGCGATCGCGTAGTTTCCGTTCGTTAAAATAACAAATGTAGAGACGTTACATGTAACGTCTCTACATGACATGTAATATCATGTCCGTTGAATTGCCCATAATAAAAACTTCACAGAGTCGTTGCGTAGGGACACGGCATCAGAGATATCTCCGACAAACAGATAGCGTTAATCGTGCCGTGTCCCG
>DNGJ01000146.1:225-15252 GCA_003486305.1 Cyanobacteria bacterium UBA11371 | reverse complement strand
CGCATGAGGTACACCAACAGCTGTGTGCAGGGTGCGTTAACGCACCCTGCACACAGCTGTTGGCTTTCCCTAGACGAGCTTGCAATCTGCTTTAATGCCGTGTCCCTACCTTTGTTGCGGCATAAATACTTGTGGCTATTGATACTAATTTTTGTTGGGAGGATTGAGCCGTTCTGCTTGTGTTGATTTTCGCAACAAACAAGGAAGAACAAATTGCGAAATATTGTCATAAAATATGAAGATGAATCAAGTAAGTTTAAAATGAAGCATGAAGAATCAGCAGACAGGATGGCGCAAAGTTCTTTTTGGAACACGCACACGTATTCTAGGCTGGTGCATCTTGCTGATTGCTGTTTCTGATGTAGTATCTATTCTGGCAATTCGTCAAACTCTATTTACCCGCTTAGAAAAGCGAATTCACAAGTCGCTGACTCAAGAAGTAGAAGAGTTCCGCCAACTGGTTAGGGAGGGGAAAGACCCCAAAACGGGAAAATCTTTTGGGAACGATGTGGATGCACTTTTCAAGCTATTTATGTCTCAAAATATTCCCGATGATGATGAGTTTTTGCTCGCTATTTTAGATGGGGAACTCGACAGAGCTAGCCCCAGAGCGGTTCCACCACCTTTAAGGGGTGATTCAAACCTGATCAAGCAATGGGCGCAACTAAAGCAGCCAAGTCAGGGAGAAATTTTAACGCCTGAAGCTACGCTGCTTTATAAAGCAGAACCCGTGATCGTTGAAAGAGAAGTTCGAGGGGTGTTTGTGGTCGTCCATTGGCTTTCGGGCGAACGAGAGGAAGTAGATGAAGCTGTTTTTGTTGTGATTCAGGTGGGAATTTTGGTCTTAGCTGTAGCCTCAACGTTAGCTTGGATTACGGCTGGACGGGTGCTGGCTCCCCTACGCGAACTTACAGAAACGGCGCGGGAAATTAGCGAATCTGACTTGACTCGACGAATTCCCGTGCATGGTTCCGATGAAATTGCCGAATTATCTGCTACCTTTAACGAAATGTTGAATCGCTTGGAAACTGCTTTTGCGAGTCAGCGAAACTTTATCGATGATGTGGGACACGAATTGCGAACGCCGATTACAATTATCCGAGGTTATTTAGAATTATTGGGAAGCGAAATTCCCAAGCAAAAAGAAACCATCGAGTTGGTGACCGATGAGTTGGATCGAATGAACCGCTTTGTCAATGACCTTTTGCTGCTAGCTAAAGCAGAACAACCGGATTTTTTAAACTTGGAACTGGTGGATATTGGTTTGCTGACTGAGGAAATTTTTGCTAAAGCAAAAGCTTTAGGCGATCGCAACTGGCGTTTGGAAGGTCAGGGAAAAGGACGGATTGTAGCGGATCGTCAGCGGATTACCCAGGCGATAGTCAACTTGGCGCAGAATGCAACTCAGCACACAAAAAAAGGAGATGAAATTGCTTTGGGTTCGATGCTAATTCATGGTAAAGTTCATCTTTGGGTAAGGGATACGGGTGCGGGAATTTCCCTTGCTGACCAAAAGCGGATTTTTGAACGGTTTGCTCGTGGTTCTGCGAGTCGCCGTCGTCCGGAAGGGATGGGTTTAGGATTGGCAATTGTCCGCGCGATCGCAGAAGCTCACGGCGGTTCAATCGAACTGGTTAGCAAACCGGGTGCAGGATCTACTTTCACCCTGATTTTACCACCGGAACCACCCCAGGAGGTATTGTTAAATGAACCGAATTCTAATTGCTGAAGACGAAGAGCGAATTGCCAAATTTCTGGAAAAAGGTTTGCAAGCAAATGGCTTCACCACCACGCAGGTGACCAACGGTAATGAAGCCGCTTCTATAGCTTGTAGCGAAGATTTCGACCTGCTGATTTTGGATATCAATCTGCCTGATAAAAATGGGTGGAAGGTACTCGAAGAAGTACGCGGTCGGGGAGAGAAAATGCCAATAATTATTCTGACGGCGAGGGGCGATGTTAGCGATCGCGTAGCCGGATTAGAAAATGGTGCCGATGATTACATGACCAAGCCGTTTAGCTTGGAAGAATTAGTAGCGCGGGTGCGCTTGCGTTTGCGGGATGCTAGCTCACCAAAAGCAAACGAGGAAATGGTTTTACGGGTAAGAGATATTACGTTAGACTTACGCAAGCGCGTGGTGATGCAAGGCGATCGCACGCTCGATCTTTCTGTGCGCGAATTCGCTTTAATGGAAATGTTTCTGCGTCATCCGGAACAAGCTTTGAGTCGCGATCGCTTGTTAGAACATGTCTGGGGTTACGATTACGACCCGGGTTCCAATATCGTAGATGTTTATGTGGGATATCTGCGTAAAAAGCTCAAAGGCGACTATATCGAGACAGTCAGAGGAATCGGTTATAAACTCCGGAGCAATCGGTAATCGGTAATTGGTAATTGGTAATGGGTAATTGGTAATTGGTAATCAAAACCCATTTTAGCAATGACCCATTACTAATTGTGAGAACTTTCTCATTTATGATTCATCAAAAAATTATAAATTATTAATATAATTTTCCTCGAAGTAGTATAGACAAACTGCGATCGAGGGTGCATTGAACAGGTTGTTAAAATTAGGTAAAAATATTATGATAATGGGGAGCTGTTTAAGCTTCATTTATATCGAAAAAACCGGCGCATTACAGATGCCATTGGCTCAGACAACAAAACCGCAAAACCCCATTTATTCAGTTAAACAAAATCAACAAAATCAACCCAGAGAACTCATTACTCCAGTGTGGCAATTAACCGATGTTCAGCCAACAGATTGGGCTTATCAAGCACTCAGGTCTTTAGTAGAACGCTACGGAGTAATTGAAGGTTATCCAGATGGAACATTTCGGGGAAACCGTCCGCTGAGTCGCTATGAATTTGCGGTAGCGCTTTACGCGGCGATGGAGTATCTGCGTCCAGTAACAAAAGAAGAGATAGAAGCAATCAAACGATTGCAGGCAGAATTCTCCAGAGAGTTAGCAGAAATTAAAGAAAAATTTGAGAGGATAGAAAATCGTCTGGGAAGGGCAGAGCCATTTTCTTTAACTACTAAACTGACTGGACAAGTGGTGTTTGCAGTCAGCGGCGTGGGGGATACTGAAAGAGCAGATGAAACTGGGGAACGGACGGACAATAACCTGACATTTGGTCAGCGAACCAGATTAAATTTTGATACCAGTTTTAATGGCAAAGATCGCTTGAGAACGCGGTTACAAGCAAGTAATATTTTCAGAAGAGAAAGAGCCACCGGGACAAATATGGCTCGCTTATCCTTTCAAGGGGATAGCGGCAATGAATTTGAACTAAATCGCTTGAACTATCGCTTTCCCCTGGGCAAAAAAGCTACAATTTTAGTTGAAGCAGTAGGGGGAGGATTGAACGATTTAGCCGATACTCTCAATCCTCTTTTTGGATCGTCTTCTGAGGGGTCGATTTCTCGGTTTGGAACGAGAAATCCGATCTATAGACAAGGAGGCGGTAGCGGTGTGGGGATGACTTATGAATTTAACGATGCTGTTAGTTTAAGTTTGGGATATTTAGCAGAAGAAGCGAACGATCCAAAAATGGGAATAGGCGGCGGTGCTTATGGTGCGATCGCGCAACTCACCTTTGAAGCCAAGGAAAGGGCGGCGATCGCTTTAACCTACGTGCGGTCTTATAATAGCATCCATACGGGAACGGGAAGCGATCGCGCCAACGATCCGTTTGATGAAGAAAGTCTTGCGATCGCCGCCGACTCTTTAGGAATCCAATCTAGTATCAAATTCGCACCTAATTTAACTTTATCAGGTTGGGTAGGGTTCACCCGCGCCACCGCCACCGATATACCCGACAATCCTCAAGCAAACATTTTAAATTGGGCGCTGACGCTGGCTGCGACGGATTTAATTAAAGAAGGTAGTTTAGCTGGTTTAATGATTGGCGTACCGCCAAAGGTGATTAATAACGATTTTGCTGTTAATGGAAGCCATTACGAAGACCCCGATACCTCCTTGCAACTCGAAGCTTTCTATCGGTATCCAGTCATGGATAATATAGCCGTTACCTTGGGTTTTTTGGTAGTTACCAATCCCGAACACAACAGCGACAACGACACAATTTATCTAGGCACAATTCGGACAACTTTTAGTTTTTGATGGTAATTGGTAATTGGTAATTGCTCATTGCTCATTGCTCATTGCTCATTGCTCATTGGTCAAGTGGTTATTAGCAGGTGGGACGTTTACACCACAATACTCTCTTCCCGCTGTGGTTAGTTAAATAACCCAAGTTGGCATTGCTAATAGCTAATTGCTAATTGCTCATGGGAATATTTTGCGGTTATAGTATTAGCCATTAGCCATTAACCATTAGCCATTAACCATTAGCCATTAACCATTAGCCATTAACCATTAGCGTTTATACCCCATCATTATTACCTTCATAAATCTGAATCCGCCCAAATCCTAAAAATTGACCGTGGGGTTTTTCCCCCGTCGGAAAAGCAGTAACACCGTATAAATAAACACCTCCAGCATTGGGATTGCGAGTGGCATAAAGTCTGATGGTGACTGTTTTTCCAGGGGGAACTGGTGGGTCGAAAATCACTTTTATCCCTCGCGTTTGGGGGTCGATTGTGACTTGTTTTAAGGATAATCTGACAGCGGGACGATTGCGGGTTCCCTCAAATGCTTCGGTTCTATTGAGATCGAAACGCGGACGCGCCGTGGCTTGTTGTTGTGCGATCGCAACTTGGTGCAACGGCTCCCCCGCATTTTCCGGTATCGTCAGCGTAAAATAATACCTTGCATTCGGAGAATTCGCTCCCTTTTGCGTAGTCGTTGCAGCGATCAAACGCGGCGGATTTGCAAAGTAAGTAGTTCCGTCTGCGAGTCGGATAGCTTGTGCAGACCAAGCAGCAAAGCTGAAAATACCTGCCGACAAAGCTAGTGCGATTGGCATGTACCAGCGATGAACCTTCATATGCAGTTAAAAATCCGTAGCATTACGTACAATTTTCACATTTGTGCATAAGTTATATGTGAAACTTCTATGAGAAAAGTTTCATATCTGAGGGCGATCGCATCGTACCTTCCCACAGACGTTTCCCAATCTCAGTAGTTCCACGGGCAAAATGAGAACTTTCTCATAGCAACTTCATAAAATTTTTATAAAAGTTTACTAGGATACAGATAGAGCAATCCTCTGACTATCAGCCTCAAGCTTGAAAGTCAGCCGCTCGTTTTGTAGCAGAGGCAAATCGCTGCCAAGAACGCTAAAAATTAGCCGGAAACTTTTTGATTGATGCACAGTCAAGCTAGGACAAGATTATGTGACTTTTGCTAACCCAAGTTGCTAGTTACATTCGCAGACACTGGTAATGGGTAATGGGTAATTGTCAAGAGTAGACTGCCTTTTACTCCAATTACCAATTACCAATTACCAATTACCACGATCGCAACATATAACTAGCAAGTTGCGTTAATAAATAATCTTGCACTCAGCTATTTTAACAGTCCAAACCTTCAACAATAGTTTCGGCAACTCCCTTATGAACGCTCGCTCCAAACACCCATTGAAAAGATTGGGAGGCATTTGAAAATGAGACTGATGGTTTATTCTCACGATACATACGGTCTCGGCAATATTAGCCGAATGCTTGCCATCTGTAACTATCTGCTGAAAGCCATTCCAAATCTTTCAATTTTAGTCGTCTCTGGTTCGCCGATGCTGCATAGTTTTCGACTACCTCAAGGGCTTGATTACGTCAAACTTCCCTGTCTAAATCGGGGGGAATCCGGTCAATTATCAGCTAAATATCTCAACACTGAAACTGATGAGACAGTAAAGCTTCGTTCCGAAATAATTCTGGCGACAGCGATTAACTTTAAACCAGATATGCTCTTGGTTGATAAAAAGCCCAATGGCATAGAAGGCGAACTAACAGCCACGCTTAAGTATTTGAAATGCGTGCTGCCAGAAACAAAAGTATTGCTGTTGCTAAGAGATATCCTAGACAGCCCAGAAACAACGATTCCAGAATGGCAAAATAACGGTTATCACGAAGCGATTTACTTTTTTTACAACCAGATTTTGGTTGTGGGAATGCCAGAAGTTTTTAACCTGACAAGGGAATATCAATTTCCCGCCTATACTGCTAAAAAACTGCGGTTCTGTGGCTATATTCGTAAAGAACCCGGTTTGAAACCTCCTACCATCCTCCGCCAAGAATTGCAAATTAATGCAGACGAACAATTAGTATTAGTCACGCCGGGTGGCGGTCAAGATGGCGATTACTTGATTGAAAACTATTTTGCCAGTCTAGAGTATCTTCCTGAGTCACACAAATTAAAAAGCGTCATCATGTGTGGCCCGGAAATGAAGGCATCCGAGAAACAAGCCTTTTATCAGACAGCGCAAAAATATCCGCAGGTTCAGATTAGCGAATTTACTGATGACTTGATGAGCTACATGGAAGCATCTGACATCGTTGTTTCTATGGGTGGCTATAACACGGTAACGGAAATTCTGTCTTTAGGAAAGAAATCAATTATCGTTCCCCGCGTCAAGCCAGCAAAAGAGCAATTAATTCGTGCTGAACGGCTAAATCAATTGGGTTTAGTGAAAATGATTCATCCGGATTGTTTAACACCCCAAGGCTTGATGGAAACAATTTTAGAACAACTCAGCAATTCCACCAATTATCTGCCTGCGGTTTTTCGCCTTAATTTAGATGGACTTCCTCAGACTACTCGCTACATTTATAACCTGTTGCATGGCATTCAGTCTGACGAATTTTTCTACAACTATTCCAAGTCTTTCTACGCCGATTTAACAGCGGCTGTTTAGGTAATATTGAGTCACGGAAAATCAGGTAAAAAGTGTATGAAAAAGATCTTGTTTTACTGCCAAAATCTTCTAGGTCTAGGTCACTTAGTCCGAACAACAGAAATTATTCGCCACCTGAGTAAGGACTTTAAAGTTTGTTTGGTACAAGGGGGAACCACGGTACAAGGATTTGAAATTCCACAGGGTGTTGAAACAATTCATTTACCAGCAATTCAGCTAGATCCAAAAACGATCTGGTCAGAAAATAGAAGCATGATTGCAGACAGTTCCCTGACCTTGGAGGAAGTTAAAGAAATTCGCAAAAATATGCTCCTCAAAGTTTTTGACGTAATTCAGCCTGATTGTTTAATTACAGAAGGTTTTCCCTTCAGTAAAAAACAGAGCTTATCTTTTGAGTTAGTACCACTCCTAGATCGAGTAAAAACGACAAAACCTTCTACCAAAGTGGTTTGCAGTCTGCGAGACATTTTCATGGTTAAACAATTTGAAGATCGATCCAAAGAAGAAGCAGAAAGATGTGATTTTTTAAATCAGTACTACGACCTGTTACTGTATCATTCCGATCCAAAAGTGCATCGATTAGAAGAAAGCTTTTCTATGACTGAAAAACTGAATTGCCAAGTCTGTTACACCGGATATGTAGCCCAATCTATACCAGAAAATACAGAAATTAGCGATCAAGATATCGCCAGCTTGAGTAATAAAAACCCGATGATTTTAGTCAGTGTCGGTGGCGGAAAATTGGGTTACGAACTTCTCGATGCTGTTATAAAAGCAGCTCCAATATTGGAAAAACAATTGCCCCATAAAATTCAAATTTTTACCGGGCCATTGATGCCAGATGAAAAATTTTTACAGCTTTATAATTTAGCCGCCAATTATAGCAATATCAACATTCGGCGGTTTACTACCCAGTTAATCGCTCACATGGAAAAAGCCAGTCTTTCCATTAGTCTGGGTGGCTACAATACTACAATGAACGTTCTCAAAACTGGCGTCCGTTCGTTGATATACCCTTCTAATAAAGACCGCGAGCAAGCAATTAGAGCGGAAAAATTGGAAGAGATGGGAATTCTGGAAGTGATTCGTCCTGAAGATTTAAATCCTGCTCGTCTGGCTGAAAAGATCGTTAACAGTTTGAACAAAAAACCTGTGAAAAGCTTATGCCAGACTTTAAACTTACAGGGAGCGGAGAAAACCGCGCAATTGCTGCGAAATCTACTCGAATTAAAACTAATTGAGGCTGCTTAAGTAGAGGGGAAAATGAAGAAGGTTTTGTTTTACTGTCAGTATCACTTAGGAATGGGTCATCTCGTGAGGAGTACGGAAATTATTCGCAGCCTCGCTAAAGAGTTTAAAGTCTGTTTTGTCAAAGCTGGAACGGAAATCGAGGGGTTTAACTTTCCAGCCAATGTTGAAGTAGTGACTCTACCTTTACTGTTGTCGGAAAACAAGCAAGTAAAAGTTGCAGACAGTTCGCAAAATATTGAGGAAGTGAAGGAAAGTCGAACAAATTTACTGCTGAAAGTGTTCGATGAATTCCAGCCTGATTGTTTAATCATCGAAGGATATCCGTTCAAGAAATATCAGTTTGAGTTTGAAGCTATTCCACTTTTAGAGCAAGTGCAAGCAACAGGACGTAAAACTAAAGTTGTTTGCAGTCTGCGGGATGTGGTGATGGCTCAAGCCTATGAAAATCGGGATGCTGTGATTGAGAAAACTTGCGATCGCTTGAATAAATACTTCGACTTACTCCTGGTGCATTCCGATCCCTCTTTTCATCGGCTAGAAGAAAGTTTCCCTCAAGTTCAAGACATCAAATGCGATATCCGTTACACGGGATATGTCGTTCAATCTCCACCGGAAAATCCTGCGGTTCCCCTGGAAGATTTGATTGATTATAATCGGAAAAATCCGATGATTTTAGTCAGTGTAGGTGGTGGACAATTAGGCCACGAACTGTTAGAATCAATCATGGAAGCAAGCTCAGTAATAAAGCAGTTTTTACCAGAGCATCACCTGCAAGTATTTACTGGGCCTTTTATCCCGAATGAAAAGTTTTTACAACTGCAAAAAGCAGCAGAAAACAAATCCAATCTGACCTTGAAGAAATACACATCGCAGTTATTGGCTTATATGGAAAAAGCACAACTTTCCATTAGCTTGTGTGGCTACAATACTGCCATGAATATTCTCAACACAGGCGTGAAGTCGATGATACTTCCTTCTAATAAAGATTGGGAGCAGAAAGTCAGAGCCGAAAAGATGGAAAGACTGGGAATCATCAAGATGATGCAGCCAGATGATTTAAAGCCAGAAAATCTGGCTAAGAAAATTATCGAATATCTTCACCAACCTGTTGTGAAACCGGATAAAAATTTTGAATTTCAAGGCGCACAAAAAACCGCCCAATTGCTGAAAGAGTTACTCGAATGCAAGGTAGTAGCCTAAACTTTGAAAATTGCAACAGTTAACCTTTGTTAATTTCTCAGGAGTAATTATGACCGTCGCTATCAACTTACCCCAAGAACAATCAGCAATGGAGACATCAACCATGCAAAAACCACTTGTGACAATTGTTGTCGTACCGCGCGAGCGTTTTAGCTATAGTCGCGAGTCTTTAGAAAGCATCTACAGCGAAACCGATGATTATCCGTTTGAATTAGTTTATGTTGATGGGGGTTCTTCTCCCGCGCTCAAGCGCTATCTGCAAGAGCAAGCCAAGCAGAAGAATTTTAAACTGATTCGCACCGAGCATTATATTTCTCCTAACAAAGCCAGAAACTTGGGGCTTAAAGAAGTTAAAACCAAGTACCTTGTTTTCATTGATAACGACGTGCTGGTTAAACGGGGTTGGTTGAAAAGTTTAGTAGAAACTGCGGAAGAAACTAATGCAACTGTGGTTGGGACTTTAACTTGCATTGACGAACCCGTGCATGAAGTCGTTCACAATGGCGGCGGAGAAACTTACTTTGAAACTCGCGTAGAAAATGGCAAAGCTGGACGATTTGCGGTGCAGAATAGCTATTTAGAAGGACGGCGTGTTTCTAAGATTGCTAGCGAATTAAAGCGGGTTAAGTGCGATTTTGTTGAGTTGCACTGTGCGTTGGTGCGGACTGAATTCTTGGAAAAACATGGCGGGATGGATGAAGGTTTGCTTAGCACCAGAGAACACATCGATTTGTGTTTAATGGCGACTCATAATGGCGGTACGGTTTACTGCGATCGCAAAAGCATCGTCACCTACATGACGGGGGCAAAATTAGATTGGTGGGATGTGACTTATTTTATGTTGCGCTGGAGCGATGCTTGGGATCTAGCCAGCTTTAATCACTTCCGTCAAAAGTGGGGACTTGAGGAAGATTGGTATTTTGAAAAGCGGTATAATCGTCTCGGACGCCGCCGCTATCGCGCTTTACTCCGTCCTGTCATTAGCCGTTTCCCTTTAAAAGATCAAAGAAATTGGTTTGCCGACTTGATCAAAGATGTGGAAAGACCGCTGAATAATTTTATCAGCGACATGTATGCCCGGAAGCATGAATATGCTAGTCACAGTTTGGGTTTGAGAAAGCCGAACAAGGTATTTGAAAAGCCTGAAAAATCTCAGCCTTTGGTTGCTTCATCTGCGAATGGGTAATGGCTAATGGCTAATGGCTAATGGCTAATTGCGATCGCGCGGAGGGCGGGTTTATCTAGGATGTCTGTGTGCAGCATATATTCTCTGTAAAACCCGCTTCTACATCAATCGAAATATACCAATTAACCATTAGCAATTAGCTTTTCTTGCAATTAGCAATTAGCCAAACGCAATAAGAGAGGTATTGAATGAATAACTCCGAAAAAGATCTTAAGGCAGTTGTACCAGGAATTTTACGGATTTTTCGCAAGTTCTGGCCTTACATTCGCCAACGCAAATTTTTGATAGGCGGTTCCTTATTAGCACTGTTGGTCGAGACTGCTTTGGGGTTATTAGAACCTTGGCCTTTAAAGTTTGTTTTTGACCGGATTATCTTACCGGGAACAACTGCTAATTCTTGGAATGTAGCGCTACCGGCGGGAATTAGTCCCATGATGCTACTGACTTATGTGGCTGGCGCTATTATAGCGATCGCATCCCTCAAAAGCCTAGCCTCTTATTTAAGCACCTACGGCATGGCTTTGGCTGTGATTCAAGTATTAGCAGAAGTTCGCAGCCATCTTTACTCCCACTTGCAACGTCTCTCGCTTTGCTTTCACAGCAAACACAAAAGCGGGGACTTGATTACTCGCGTCACTTATGATATAGAACGCCTGCGATTAGTTACGATTAAAACCGCCTTGCCCTTCGTTACTAATATGGTGACCATAGTAGGGATGGTAGCGGTGATGTTTTGGCTGAATTGGGAACTGACGCTGATTGAGATTGCGATTTTTCCCTTCTTTATATTTTTCACCAAGCATTTGGTTTCTCGGATTCGCAAAGTTACTCGCAAGCATCGCAAAACTGAAGGTGCGATCGCAGACACTACCAGCGAAACAATCGGTGCAATCAAAGTCGTGCAAGCGCTTTCCCTCCACGATATGTTGGAGGATAACTTTTACAAGCAAAATAGCCAAAGTTTAGATGAAGGTGCAAAATCTCTCAAACTGGCAACTTTGCTAGAAGGAACAGTGCAAGTTTTAATGGCAATCGTGATGGCGCTGGTGGTGTGGCGAGGTTCCCTCGTTGTGCTGCAAAAAGGACTGACTCCGGGGGAATTATTAGTATTTACCAGCTATCTCAAATCTGCGTTTGAACCAATGCGCCATCTTTCCAAACAAGCTGGGCAAATTGCCAAAGCTACAGCTTCCGGCGAGCGAGTTGTTGATATTTTAGAATACGAACCTCGCGTGCGCGACTTACCAGGGGCAAAAAAAGCGCATCCTTTTTATGGTGCGGTACGTTTTCAAGGTGTATCCTTTGGTTACGAACCGGAACGAGAAATTTTAAAAGACATTAACTTAACGATTCAACCAGGTCAACAAGTGGCGGTAGTTGGCCCTTCTGGTAGCGGTAAGTCAACATTAATTAGCTTAATTCTCCGCCTTTACGATCCGGTTGCGGGTCGGATTTTAATCGATGGACAGGATATTCGCGAGTATACGCTCGACTCTTTAAGACAGCAAATTAGCGTGGTATTGCAAGACAGTATGCTGTTTGCAGTCAGCATCCGGGAAAATATTGCTTATGGTAAACTAGGGGCATCTAATCGAGAAATAGAAACAGCGGCTCGCCTCGCCAATGCCCACGATTTTATTATGGAATTGCCTGAAGGTTACGACACAATATTAAGCGAGCGCGGGGCAAATTTATCCGGCGGTCAAAGACAGCGAATTGCGATCGCTCGCGCTGCTATCCGTCAGTCTCCAATTGTGATTCTCGACGAACCCACCACCGGATTGGATAATGCAAGCGATCGCGCTGTCAGCGAAGCACTCAATCGACTGACTAAAGGGCGAACAACCTTTCTAATTTCCCACAACCTCAAAGCCGTTGAAAATGCAGATTTAATCCTCTACGTTGAGGCAGGAAGCATCATAGAACGCGGCACTCATAAAGAACTGATGCGACTGGGAAGTCGCTACGCAGCTTTGTATCAAATGCAGAACGCAATTAATGACAGCACTCGCCCCGAAGGAGATTCTTATGCAATTGAAGTCTAACCAACTTCCAGGCAATTTACTGCAACAAATGCTGCACCTAAAACTGGGTACTCGCGTTATTCTCGTGCGCCACGGTGAAAGTACATTCAACGCTCAAGGACGCCATCAAGGTAGTAGCGATGAATCAGTTTTAACCGAAATCGGTCGCAGTGCGGCGCGTCAAACGGGAACCTTTCTCAGTGGACTAAGTTTTGATGCAGTTTACACCAGTTCGCTCAAAAGAACGCAGCAAACTACCAGCGAAATGCTAGCGATGATGCAACCTGCAATTGAACTAAATAAAATTTACAGCACCTATACTTTGCGAGAAATTGATTTGCCCCTATGGCAAGGTTTACTACATCGCGAAGTGCAAGAAAAATTCGCCGAAGACTATCGCTGCTGGAGACAGCGCCCCCACGAATTTCGCATGGTAGCTTTTGATAACGCGGCGAGTCAAAATAGACCTCTTGCAACAATAACAGAGGCGGGCAAGATGCCCACCCCACAAAACCAAACCATTTCTTGTGGGATAGGCGACGCGGGCAAGATGCCCACCCCACAAAACCAAACCATTTCTTGTGGGATAGGCGTCCCGCCTGTCCTGGAGCATAGTGAAAGCGACTTTTGCAACAAGTCTAATCTTGGGGCGTCCTTTTTCCCCGTCCTGGATTTGTACTCGCGCGCCCGACAATTTTGGCAAGAAATACTGCCCCATCATCCCAATCAAACGCTGTTGATTGTGAGTCATTCTGGCACGCTCCGGGCTTTAATTGCCACAGCGCTGGGTTTAACGCCAGAACGCTTCCACGCACTTGAGCAATCTAACTGCGGCATTAGTATCCTCAATTTCCCCGATGGTGACCAAGCGCCAGCGCAATTAGAAGCTTTGAATCTTACCACCCACTTGGGCGAGACTTTGCCCCAGACAAACGCAGGGCGTCAAGGGTTGCGTTTGTTGCTCGTACCCAGTGGAAATGAGGCGCAGATGCGGCAGGTGGGGCAGTTGCTAAAAAAAGAGTCGATCGACTTTAGCATTAGCGGTACTGATGATGACGCGGAAGCGATCGCAACCACAATTCTCCCATACCATCCCACAACCGTGCAGCTACAGGTGACGCGAGACGACTTCCCCCAAGTCTGGCAACAAGCTATTACTACCCGCAGTTACCTCTCTAGCAACTCCAGCCAATTGATAACTGGTTTACTCGTGGGTAGTAATTATATCATTCAGCGCCTGATACGTCAAGTATTAGGCATGAATTTCGCTGAAATTGGCAAGTTGCAACTAGGCCAGGGAGCAGTCAGCGTTATCCATTATCCTTTGGCAGAGCGATCGCCCATACTGCAAGGGATGAACATTTTTCGGTAATAGGTAATAGGTAATAGGTAATAGGTCAATTGCTAATCGCTAACAGTCAATAGTTATTTACTAGCTCACAATTACCAATTACCAATTACCAATTACCCATTACCCCTTAGCAATTAGCTTTTCTTGCAATTAGCCATCATTCAAAAACAAGAGGTTCCATGCTTTATCGCGAATTTGGTCAAACAGGTTGGCAGGTATCCGCTATCGGTTTAGGCACTTGGAATATCGGCAATCAATGGGGCGAAGTCGAAGAAACAACCGCTTTAGCTACTATCCTCAGTGCCTTCGACAATGGTGTAAATTTGTTTGATACTGCCGAAGCTTATGGTATTCCCCAAGGATTATCTGAAGAGCGTTTAGGACTCGCCCTGATAGGTATTCGCGAACGAGCTTATGTAGTCACAAAAATTGGCAGTTGGGGCAGACGCAACGGCGAAGTTTTGCCCAAATCTGTTGATACAATTCGCCTATGCTTGCACGCTTCCCTGTATCGATTGCGGACAGATTGGGTGGATGTCGCGCTTTGTCACGAAGGCGATATCGAAGATCCCACCGTTTATTTAGAAGCCTTTGAAATGTTGAAAGAAAAAGGTCACATCCGCGCCTACGGCATCTCGACCAACGATCTTGAAGTCCTCAAACGCTTCAATGTTAATAACACCTGTAAAGTCGTGGAATTTGACTATTCGCTATTAAATCGCCAGCCTGAATTAGACATGTTGCCTTATTGTCAAGAGCATGGCATCGCCGTATTAGCGCGCGGGCCTCTGGCAAAGGGATTGCTATCGGGCAAATATTCTGCCGATACAGTTTTTAAAGATACGATTCGTTCCAAGTGGCACAAAAAAGAAAAAACCCAGGCAAAATACGAGCAAGAAATTGCCACAGTAGATCGCATCAAAGCAGCATTGCCACCCGGAGAAAATCTGGTGGAAACAGCTTTGCGCTTTGCCATTTCGCATCCAATAAAACCCGTCGCCATACCCGGTGCTAAATCTCCCGAACAAGCAGCGATAAATGCTAAAGCAGGAGATAAAGTGCTATCCGAGCAAGAGAGAAATAATCTCATTCTCAGCTTAGAAAATCCCTTCAGCGAACGAGAACTAAGCGTAGTAGGAACTAGAGAGTAAAAAAAGCACCGCCTTTCTTTAAAAGTCTGCGTAGGCAGACTTTG
>DNGJ01000146.1:0-150 GCA_003486305.1 Cyanobacteria bacterium UBA11371 | reverse complement strand
ATGCTAAAGCAGGAGATAAAGTGTTATCCGAGCAAGAGAAAAATAATCTGATTCTCAGCTTAGAACATTCGTTCAGCGAACGGGAACTGAGTGTAATAGGAACCAGAGAATAGGAAAAGCACCGCCTTTTTTTATCAGTCTGCGCAGGCA
>DNGJ01000310.1 GCA_003486305.1 Cyanobacteria bacterium UBA11371 | reverse complement strand
TTTTCAACCGAACGCCTATTTCGATTTTTGAATGCGCTTGGTAGTGATGTAGAGATTCGTGTAATTCCCAAACCTCAATCTAATTCAATGGCTCAGACAAAAGTTGTTACTATTTCAGCGTAAACCAAAAAAGGGTGGGTAACGATCGCGATCAGGGTATGTGATAATCCCATCAATCCTCTGGATTCGATAACTAGCACCATAATCTCCGCTGGTAAAATTGGGTAAACCTAAGCACAATTTCCAAACAGAGGTGCATCTTAACTCACGAGGAAATAGCTTAAGATTGACCGCTCTCCTACTCCATGACTACTGTGAAAAAACTTACCCATCTTCCCAGTTTGGCTAATTGGCTCGCAAACACAACTCAGAAATCTGCTGACAAGCAATACTACCACCGTCAGCTAAAAGAGAATTTAGCTATCAGAACTGCCATACTTCAAGAGCTTCAACAGCTTGTCCATCAGGCTCATGAGGATGCAAGGCAAAAGTTAAGAAATCTTTCAGGAATTTCTCAATCCTTGGATTTCCTTGAGGAAAAAGAAACACTAGGCATAGATACTAAGATTATTGATGATTTCCCTCGTTATTTAGAGCTTAAAACCTTAAAAGGGTACTTCGGCGAAATTATGGCAGCGGTGGTTGCAGAGCATTTCAACCCCCTTGATGAAGATTGGCAAGTTTTTGCGTTCCCTTTTCGGTTACACCAGACGGCTTATCATGCACTGGAGAAAGTCAGGCAAGAAGGAGGTTCTGCTCCTACCATTATTGGTCGGCTTGGTGACGATATGCTGGCATTTCACTGCAACGACCAGGGAGAAATCATCCGTGTTCTGTTTTGTGAGGCAAAATGTACGGCTAATCATAGCTCTAATCTAATTGCTGAAGCTCACAAAAAATCAAGTGACAGTAAATTAATTCCTAATGACTGCTTAATATTGGTTCAAATTCTTGAGGACTATGCAACTTCTGGATCGAGAGAAGAGCAATGGATTAAATCACTTCGTCGTCTCTGGTGGTATGCAAAAAATCCTATCCATGAACGATGCGATCTTGTCACTTATATTTGTGGCTTACCACCAGTTCAAGGAAGCACAGTTATAATTCCAAAATCAGCTCCTCATACTGATTATACTGCTGAACGTCGATTGGAATCCGTAGAAATTCATTTACACGATGTAGATGGATTAATTGAAGAAGCCTATCAAGCTCTTACTCAACCGATCGCATGTACTCTCAGCCAAGTGGAGTTATCAACCCTATGGAATAAAATCATCTTTCATATTCCTAGTCAGCATCGAAATATAATTCAAAAAAACTGTCAATTATTAACTTTTGATGGCAGCATGGCTGTCATAGGTGTAAATCAATTGGAAAGGTTTAGAGATGTACAACGAAAAATCTCTATTCTTCAAGATGCTTTTCAATGCTCTGGCAATTTTACGAGTAGCGAATCACAGAAAAAAATTAACATAAGGCTTAAAGCTGAATATATAAGAGCATCTGTTGGTGAAGAGGATCGGGCACCAGTTGAAAGACATATGATCCAACCTAATGAAGAAACTGTTGCTCTGGCATCACAGCTAGTTGAATCCTTAGTGAGTAGTGGATTACCTCGTACCTTAGCCCGACTCTATAGTCACCATACGAAACTTCGAGAGAACCAACCAGGTTTACCGAGTTGGAAAAAATCAGAAGCCGACAGTCTTGTTGAAGACGTAATGCGGCTTCTGGAAGCAGCATCTATCCAAAGACAAACTGAGGATAATCAGTGGCAAAAAACTGTACTACGTGCTGGGGAAATTTTAGAATGGTTGCCGATCGGCGATATTGATAGTAATGAAATATCCACACGCCTACTTTCTGCGGCTTGCTATCAATTAGCAGGCTACCCTGCAAGAGCATTAGGTCTTTTGCGAGAGGAAAGGAGTCTGGATAACGAATCTGGAATTCTCATTGCTTTGCTAAAAGCTGACTTTGTTGGACTTTGGCACCAAATAAGCAAATACTGGGCGCGAACAATATCAGAAATGCAAGACTCTTCTCAGTCGGGTATTCAAGATTCTCACGCAATAGAGACGATAATTGTTAAGGAAACAGTCAGTGCGCTAGGTGTTCTGTGTGCCACCATGCGCTGGGGAAGCGACTCGCGGATTCAGAAAGCTCTTGATAAGCTCACTGCCGTTAGCAAGGTTGTCCTTCATGGACGAAATCCCTATTCTTGGATTCTATCTAAGCTATGTGCCGAAGTTGCTGTTACTTACGTTGAAAACAATATGCGGCAGCATCTCAATATTTTGCTTCAGGATATGAGTTCAGATGGAAGAACTATTTTTGAACGCTACTTACGCTACGGTTTTCGCTCAGGGCGATCGATGGCATGGCCATCGCAAATTAGTGGAATTCAAGCGCTGTCTAGACAAGAATCTTTTGCGCTTTGCACACCTACAGGCTCTGGTAAAACGACAGTTGCAGAGCTAGCTATCCTGCAAAGTCTCTTCCCAACCAATGGAAGTGCAGAACCGCCTTCTTTGCAGGCTCCCTTAGTGATTTATCTAGTCCCTTCTCGTGCATTGGCAACAGAGATAGAAGCTAAACTATCGCGTGTGTTGAAGCAATCAACACCTCCTCATCAACAGATAACTGTAACAGGTTTGTATGGCGGTACAGACTGGGGTCCGACAGATGCATGGTTAACCGCTGACGAAAAAACAGTTCTAATCTGTACTTACGAAAAGGCAGAAGCACTAATGAAATTTCTCGGTAGCTTCTTTCTTCCCAGAACCAGATTGATTGTGGTGGATGAAGCTCATACTGTTCAGTTTACAGGAACCAGAGAGTCATTACAGAAATCTGAAAATCGATCGTTGAGATTAGAATCTCTGGGAGCTAGGCTATTCAGCTATTTGCAGCAAGATCGCTGTCGCATTGTTGCCTTGTCAGCTGTCGCTGCGGAATCTGAAGGCGCACTAGCCAAATGGATTAGTCATCGAGACGATGCTACCCCGATCAAAACCTTTTATAAAAGTACTCGGCAGCTCATTGGAAGATTGGAATGCCTTTCGGGGAGAAGATTTGAAATCCGTTATGACTTGCTTGATAACGCTCCATTGCAGTTTTCTGGCATAGAAAATGCTGATAGTCCATATGTTCCGAGTCCATTCCCTGCATATCCTTCGTCTGCAAAATTTGAGGGAAAGAAATTTACAACAGCAGTTCGTCCTTATGTTCTTTGGGCTGCCATGCATCTTGCTGCACCAGATGCTCAAGGACAACAGCGGGCTGTCCTCATCTCTATCAGCCAGAAGATTAGCGACTATGCCAAGGATTTTCTAGAATTGATTGAAGTAACTTGGAGAAATATCCCTCAATTTCCACAGTTCTTTCAAGTTCCTTCAGACGAAAGAAAAAGAGCAATTTGGCAGAAATGCTTACAGTCATGTGAAGACTATTACACAACTACTTCCCGTGAATACAGGCTATTGACTAAAGGTATCGTTGTCCATCATGGAAAAATGCCAGGATTAATGGCACGTTTTCTCATTGAAGTGATTGAAGAGAAGATTGTTCACCTTGTTATGGCAACATCTACTCTTTCTGAGGGAGTTAATCTCCCTTTTGAAACAGTGTTAATTCCAAATCTTCAACGGTGGGATGGAGACATCAGCGCTGGCGAATTCAAAAACCTCGTTGGTCGAGCTGGTCGTCCGGGTTTTGGGACAGAAGGTCGTAGTTTGGTGCTTGTTCCAGAACAGCCAGAACGATCTCAAAGAATACAAGATTTAGAAATTTATAATCAAAAAATCAAAATCCGCAACCTTTACAATTCTCTTGTTCAGCGGCTACAAGAACCACCAACAGATTACAATGATGGTGCAATCAGCCCACTCGCGACGCTTATCACCCATTTGCGAGATAAATGGCGAGATTTGCTACCAAATGGAAGCGATGAAGATTTCCTGAGATGGTTGGAGCAAACAGCCCCCATCACTAAGCAACCAAGAAATAAATCTGAAGAGGAGGCAATTGAGAGCCTAGATTCTTTAGATAATGTGCTGCTTGCTGCGATCGTTGAGATTGAACAAATTTCTGCGCGAGAGATGGAACCCAATGAATTGGAAGCAGAACTACGCAGACTATGGCAGCAAACCTATGCCTACTACGCCAGCCAATATCAAGCTCAGTTGCAAGAGTTCTTTGTCCATCGGGGGAAAGCATTGAAATCAACAATCTATCCAGTCTATGGCGAACGAAAGCGCCTATACAAAACCAGTTTGCCCCCTCGATCTGGAAATCAGCTTCTATCACTTTACCGTACAATCAGAGACCATCTGGAGACAGGCGAAGACTATCAGTCTCTTCAAGAGGAGCAAAAGTTTGCCTACATTCGGGATGCTATCCAACTGATTGGTGAAGTGAATACATTTAGCATTGACGACCTAAAAGGCAGAGGCAGGGGAGCCGCAACCAGTTGGGAAAACATTCTACGTTGGTGGTTGTGCCATCAACGTTCACCTCAGCAACCGCGAGAAACACAAATTTCTGACTGGCACAAATTTATCAACAGTAACTTTAATTATCGATTCAACTGGGGACTTGGAAGCGTCTTAGCGTTGGCGATTGACGAAGCTTTTGGTGAGATGACTTTTGAAGCATCTTCCCTGGAAAACTGGCCCCGAATAGGGCTGCCGTGGATTGTGTTCTGGATGAAGGAACTGATTGTTTGGGGAACCTTAGATCCTGTGGCTGCATATCTGCTAGCGAGGATTGATGGCGTAACAACGCGAAAACAGGCTGAGGAGCTGTCACAAGTTTACTATCAATCTGTAAGCAGTATGACTGCTAACGATCAGCTTAGCCCCATAGCCATCAGAAATTGGGCACAACAAGCATTTGCCCAAATTGAGCAACAACGTATTCAACTCCGACCAAGTAAAGAGATTGCTGTTAATCTGCTTCGAGACTTTAGTCAGTCATCTGAGCAAACATGGCGGGTTATTCCAGTGGAAGTCGGAGACGAAATCCATTGGCTTGACCCAGCAGGGTTCCCGCTTGCATCTTGCCCAAAACCGGAAAACTGGCAAGAAAAATATTTAGACAGGTTTGACTTTAAACTAAATTCAAACTTACGACTCGTTACTTCAACCTCTTATCTAGATTGATTGTAATTTGGACAAAAGAAAGGTGCTTTGCGATGAATACTCGCGAAGCAAGCTTAAATTAATTAGAAGCAATTAGGCTGTTTTAAGCAGCGGTTTGTGTAGGAGACTGACTTTATATCAAAAATAAAGGGTGAGCAATTGCCCACCCCAAAAAAATAGGGACGTATCGAAATACGTCCCTATCTAAGCACTCA
>DNGJ01000307.1 GCA_003486305.1 Cyanobacteria bacterium UBA11371 | reverse complement strand
CACTTTTTTTGAAATTGGGCATCCCCCACAGCCAACACTTCATCTACCACTAAAATTTCTGGTTCTAAATGCGCGGCGACTGCAAATGCTAAACGGACATACATCCCAGAAGAGTAATGCTTTACAGGTGTATCTAGAAACTTTTCTACCTCGGCAAAAGCCACAATTTCATCAAACTTTTTCTTAATCTCTGCTTTGCTCATTCCCAGGATAGCACCGTTAAGGTAAATATTTTCTCTCCCGGTAAGTTCTGGGTGAAAGCCTGTTCCCACTTCCAATAAGCTTGCTACTCTCCCTTTGATAGAGATGCGTCCTTTTGTGGGTTCGGTGATGCGACTTAATATTTTTAATAGTGTAGATTTTCCGGCTCCGTTGCGACCAATTATACCAACGCGATCGCCTCTCTTTATCTCAAACGAAACCTCCTTCAATGCCCAAAACTCTTCATAAGCAGGAGCGGCAATCTTTTTACCAAAAGGTTTTAGCAGTTGGCGCCCCAAAGACTTGGCTCCATCAGCAATTACATCGCGCAGTGCTGTGTAAGGCTGCTGTTTCTGATGCCCAATAATGTATTTCTTACCCAGATTCTCGACTCGGATTACTGTATCGGACACGCGATCGCTTCCTGCCTAAATAACGTCTGCAAACGTGCGCTCGGTCTTGCGGAAGTATAATACACCGCTGACAAACAACAACGCAACTAATCCCAAAGATAGGGTAAATCCAGGCCAGTAAAGTTTGGATTCTCCATCCAATATAGCCCAGCGGAAGCCGTCAATTACCCCCACCATCGGATTTAATGAGTAGAGCAAGCGCCACTGTTGGGGGACAATGTTGCTGCTAAAACCAACAGGAGAGATATACAAGCCAAATTGGACGATAAATGGCACTATATAACGAAAATCTCGATATTTTACGTTCAGTGCCGCTAACCACAGTCCGGCTCCCATTGCTGCGCCAAATGCAATTAAAATAAACAGCGGTAGGGTGACGATGCGCCAATTTGGCACAAAATTGTACCACGCCATCAGTGCTAACAGTATCATCCCAGAAATTAGGAAATCTACAAAGCTGACAATTACTGCACTGGCTGGCACAATTAAGCGGGGAAAGTAAACTTTGGAAATCAAATTACTATTGGCGATTAAGCTGTTGCTGCATTCAGAAAGCGCGTTGGCAAAAAATTGCCAGGGTAGCATGGCTGCAAATACCAAAATTGGATAAGGGGCATTTCCTTGTGATGGTAACTTGGCTAGGTTGCCAAACACCACCGTGAAAACAACCATTGTTAGGAAAGGTCGAATCAACGCCCAGGCAATGCCAATCGCTGTTTGTTTGTACCGGACTAGAATGTCTCGCCATGCTAGGAAGTAGAATAACTCCCGGTATCGCCACAAATCTTTCCAATACTGACTCTCGGTGCGACCTGCTTCAATTACTAATTCTGTTTGAATGCGATCGCTCATACCCCAGCAACCTTATAACCAACAACAATTTAGACGAGTCAGGCGATCGCTGCAACCGCCGATCCCTCTTGGCAGCTAGAATAACACGCGCCGAGAGAGCGATCGCTCTCGTCGCCAATTTTACAATTCTTTATACCAAGTCGCGCACCCAATCCCATACGCTGATCCAAGTAGCAGCTTTCAGCGTTAACCCATCGATGTCTCTATGGCTCTCAAAATAGTAGAAAACTTTGATTCCAGTGTTTCCCTGGACACCGAAGCCAAAGCCACCCTGTTCGCCTTATTGACGGGGGAAGCGTTTCTCGCCCAAATCGGCGCACAGCTTCAATGCTCGCAGGTTGAGTTTACCTCATTACTGTTTCAGCCAGTGCCGTACAGTACGTCAACGCCTAAAGGGATGCCTGCTGAATTTGAACAGTATCACCAATCCGACGAGTACGCAATTATCAACGTACCGCCTAATTTTATGTTCAAAGCTAAGATATTCAATCCCAGCCGCCTTTGTGCCATTTATCGAAAAATTAGCTAAAAACTTACCTATGACTACCGAAACTATTCCCTCCCTCGCCGGTTTAGAGTTTATCCCTTATATTGACGAAAACGGGCAATTACCCGTTCAATTACAAGGGAAAGTAGGCGTGTATGCTATATGCGATCGCCACCAAGTCCTGCAATTTATCGGCTATTCTCGCGATGTTTATCTCAGCCTCAAACAGCATTTGGTGCGTCAACCTCACCTTTGCTATTGGGTGAAAGTCCAAACTATTGACCGCCCCAATCGCACTATTCTAGAAAATATCCAAGCTGCTTGGATTGCTGAAAATGGTACGACTCCTTCTGGAAATAGTACCGATGAAGCTAAATGGACTCAATCTATTAATGTCAAACCGCTGATGACGCCTGAAGAACAGGCGAATTATGCTCAAGCAGCAGGTGAGGAATTGGCGCAATCTAAGATACTAAAAAATGTAGCCCGACGAGTTGAAGCCGAAATTATTGCCGAATTAAAAGCCCGTAACGTTCAAACCGAAATCCGCTTTAATCCTAAACTCAAAGACAGCGGTTTGCTCGATTTAAAGTACTAGAGTTTTGGGGAAAGCCTATTGATGTTCCCTACAATAACTGCAAGCTCAAATCATTACCAATTACCAATTATACCAATCTCCCTTGATAATGCTACACATCAACATGTAACGATTTACGGTGTGGGTTTTACCAACCAATCTGTGGAACCACGAAATATCTGGTTAAACCCGCCCCTTCCCCTTGTGTTTCGCATTAGTGGGAAAACGGTATTATATCATGTCTGTTTGTATCGGCATCTCGCGGGGGGGCGGGTTTATCAATACAATTCGCCTACTATCAAAGATTTCTGGTAAAACCCGCCCCTACGACACTATTAACTATACGACTAGGGGCTACTTTAACAAAATATCTCTTGCCCTCCACCCAATGGGCAGGTATTACCCGCCCCTACTACCGGACGTGATATTACCAATTACCCAATAAAAAAGCGCCCAGAATTCCAGGCGCTGCTAAATGCGGGGATGAAAATTTTTACCTAACCCAAAGCTTCCGCACCAGCTACTACTTCTAAGAGTTCCTGAGTAATAGCAGCTTGGCGAGCTTTGTTATAAGACAGGGTGAGCGTACCAATTAGTTCGCTAGCATTCTCGCTGGCGTTGTTCATCGCGGTCATCCGCGCTGCAAGTTCGCTAGCCGCAGCTTCTTGGAGTGCCCGCAGTAACTGGTTATTCAGATACAGCGGTAAGAGCGCATCGAGAATTTGCACCGGGTTTTGCTCAAACAGCATATCTTGCGGGAAATTACGCATTTGGGTGGTAACTTTTTGCCGCTCTACTTGAAAATTACCGCCTCTTGTGGTAAGACGGAAAATTTCATCATCTGTATCCAAGCCTTGCGGATCGAGGGGTAGCAGGGTTTGAATTACAGGACGAGAACTGATCAGCGAGACAAACTTGGTATAAACTAACTCAACCCGATCCACGCTTTCGGAGAGGAACAAAGACAGCAGTTCGTCGGCAATTTTGGAAGCTTCCCCGGCTGTGGGAATTTGTTCTAGCCCGATAAAGCTGGCATCGATCGGTTGCTCGCGACGTTGGAAGTATTGTAAGGCTTTGCGCCCGACAATCACGAATTTGTAATCAATGCCTTCGGCTTTGAGTTCCTTGGCGCGGGTTTCGGCACGACGGATAACGTTACTGTTATAACCGCCGCACAAACCGCGATCGCCTGAAATTACCAGTATCCCCACTGACTTGACTTCGCGCTGTCTCAGCAATGGCAAGTTGGCTTCTTCAAACCGCAGGCGGGTTTGCAAACCGTACAATACTTGAGCCAAAGCATCCGCAAACGGGCGCGTGGCGATGACTTGCTCTTGGGCGCGACGCACTTTAGCCGCCGCCACCAGGCGCATCGCTTCGGTGATTTTTTTGGTGTTTTTGACCGACTTGATGCGATCGCGAATTGATTTTAAATTAGGCATAATTCTTTGCTAATTGCTAATTGGTAATGGGTAATTGGTAATTGGTGATGGGTAGCGGGTGGTAGGTGTGGGTATTAGGCGATTTTTTTCTACTTACCTATTACCCATTACCCATTACCCATTACCCATTACCCATTACCCATTACCTAAACGGCTGCCAAGAATGTCTTCTTGTATTCCGTTAGCGCTTCCTTGAGCAAGGTTTCAGCTTCGGGGGTGAGGTCTTTCTTCTCCCGAATTGTATTCACGTAGTCGGCTTTACTCGTCTTCAAATACTCGCGCAGACCTTTGGTAAAGCTGGTGACTTTATCAACCGGAATGTCATCGAGGTAGCCATTCAAACCTGCATATACCAATGCCACTTGCTCGTACACTGCTAGAGGCGAGTATTGCGGCTGTTTCAGCAGTTCGCGCAGGCGTTGACCCCGTGCCAACTGGTCTTGGGTAGCTTTATCCAAGTCAGAAGCGAATTGAGCGAATGCTGCCAAGTCGTCAAACTGCGCCAATTCCAGCTTCAACTTACCAGCTACTTTCTTCATCGCTTTGGTTTGCGCTGCGGAACCTACGCGGGATACCGAGATACCGGGGTTGATCGCCGGACGCAAGCCAGAGTTGAATAAGTCAGTGGTCAAGAATATCTGACCGTCAGTGATCGAAATCACGTTGGTGGGAATGTATGCCGAAACGTCACCGGCTTGGGTTTCGATTACCGGCAGTGCGGTCATGCTACCGCCGCCGAGTTCGTCGCTTAATTTAGCGGCGCGTTCCAACAAGCGCGAGTGGATGTAGAATACGTCCCCAGGATAAGCTTCCCGTCCGGGAGGACGACGCAGCAGCAAGGACATTTGGCGATACGCTGCGGCTTGCTTGGACAAGTCGTCGTAAATTACCAGGGTGTGGCGACCTTTGTACATGAAGTACTCAGCGATCGTCGCGCCGGTGTAAGGTGCGAAGAATTGCAGCGTTGCCGGGTCGTTAGCGTTTGCTGCTACCACAATGGTGTAAGCCATTGCGCCGCCTTGTTCGAGTTTGTTAACTACGTTGGCGACGGTAGAAGCTTTTTGACCGATGGCGACGTAAACGCAGATAACGTTTTCTTCTTTTTGGTTGAGGATGGTGTCAACGGCGATTGAAGTTTTGCCGGTTTGACGGTCACCGATAATCAATTCGCGCTGCCCCCGTCCGATGGGGATCATCGCGTCGATAGCGGTAATCCCGGTTTGCATTGGTTCGCAAACCGATTTCCGCGCTACAATACCAGGTGCCATCGATTCCAACAAGCGGGTTTCCCCGGTGTTGATATC
>DNGJ01000417.1:7862-10367 GCA_003486305.1 Cyanobacteria bacterium UBA11371 | reverse complement strand
CTCGTGGGCGGCTATTTCACCACGGTCAACGGCATAACTCGCAATTATATTGCCCAGTTAAATGGGGACGGTTCTGTAGATACGAGTTTCAACCCCGGTACGGGGATGAATAATGGGGTAGGGGCGATCGCCATTGATAAAGGTCGCAGTGTCTTTTACACCCCCAACCCCGGATTCAGCGGCATCGATACCTTCACCTACACCATCAACGACGGCAACGGCGGCACTTCCACCGCTACCGCGACAGTCCTCGTCAACGATTCCCCAGTTTTAGATAATTCCATCAGCCTCACACCCGCTGCGATCGCTCAAGCTGAAGGAAACAATGGTGCGATCGCTTACACTTTCACCGTTAATCTTTCCAATCCTAGCGTCCTTCCCGTCACCGTAACCTACAGTACTAACGACGGCACTGCCACTGCTGCTGATAGCGACTACACCGCAACATCGGGTAATCTAATTTTCAACCCAGGGGAAACTCAAAAAACCATTACCGTTGTCTCGAATGGAGATAACAAATACGAAACAAACGAAACCTTCAATCTCAATCTCTCCAATCCCATCAACGCGACTATAACTAACTCTGTCGCTGTCGGAACAATCAACAACGACGATACTATTCCGACTGTTGCGATCGCTGATGTCACTCAAAATGAAGGTAACAGCGGCACTACCAATTTCATCTTCCCCGTGACTTTATCGAATCCCAGCTATCAAACTGTCACGGTTAATTACGCTACTTCTGACGGAATTTCCACTGCTGGCGTTGACTACAACAGCGCATCGGGAACTCTGACTTTCAATCCAGGAGAAATTCAGAAAAATATTACCGTTGCTGTAATTGGTAATACAACTGTAGAAACCAATAAAAACTTCCTGGTCAATCTTTCTAACGTTAGTAATGCCACCATAGGTGATAACCAAGCTGTTGGTACGATCCTTAATGATGATGCATTACCAGTTAACAATGCGCCTTTTGTCAATGCAGTCATTCCAGTTCAAACGACTAACGCCAATAATTTCTTTAATTTCAGCTTCGCTGCTGATACTTTCAAAGATATCGATGTTGGCGATACTTTAACCTATAGCGCCTCACTCGCTAACGGTAACGCTTTACCAAATTGGTTGTTCTTTAATCCTACAAGTCGTTCTTTTGTTGGTACTCCCACCAGTAGCGATGTGGGAACGATTGTTCTCTCAGTCAAAGCAACAGATTCAGCGAATGCTAGCGTCACTACTCCTTTTGCCTTAATCGTTAATGGTGCCAATTTACCCCAAGATCCAGATTGTTTCTGCGACAGCTTTGTGCGTCCGGATATCAACAATCTTCCTAATTTACCGAAAGCGTTAAATCCAGTTAATAACACCCAATTTGGGAATGATAGCAACGATATCCTCATTGGTACTCCTGTCAACGATGCACTTGAAGGTAATGGTGGGGATGACTTGCTGTTTGGTAACGCAGGTAACGATAATTTATTCGGCGGAGGGGGAAACGATATTGCTTTTGGTGGGGACGGACGCGATTGGATTTTCGGTAACGAAGGGAACGATTTTCTCAGTGGTAATACTGGCGACGATGTAATCAATGGTAATACTGGTAACGATACTCTTCGCGGCGGTCAAGGTAACGATTTTGTGCGCGGTGGTCAAGATAATGACTTGATTTTAGGCGATCGCGGCAACGATACTCTGGGTGGCGACAAAGGTAACGATACCATTTTCGGCGACAGCGATCGCGCTGGTAGCGACTTAATTTTTGGCGGTAGTGGCGACGATTTGCTTAGCGGTAACGCTAGCAATGACACTATCTTGGGCGAAGACGGTAACGATACGCTACGCGGTGGTCAAAATAATGACATGTTATTGGGCGATGCTGGTAACGACTTGATCTACGGCGCTCTAGGTAATGACAGTCTGTGCGGTGGTGATGGAAATGACGCTATTTACGGAGGTAGCGATCGCGATGAACTATGCGGCGGTGCTGGGAATGACTTACTCTTTGGTAATGAAGGAGAAGATAAGCTCAATGGAGCAGAAGGTGATGATACCCTCTATGGTGGTAAAGATAATGACACGCTGATTGGTGGTGCAGGTAATGACCGACTGATTGGCGATCTAGGTAATGACTTGCTGACAGGTGGTAGCGGACGCGACATCTTTATCTTGACATCTGGAAAAGGAAGTGATATAATAACTGATTTCCAAAATGGTCAAGATTTAATTGGTTTGGGTGGTAGTTTAAGTTTTGCACAGTTAGCGATCGCGCAAAGCAACAACAACACTCTCATTAGCATGAAAGATACTGGCGAATTGTTGACGACTTTGAATGGGATACAGGCTAATCTGATGACGCAGCAGGCTTTTATCGCGGTTTAACGATACTGCAAATCATCTCTACTTATACCGAAGGTTAGGTAGAAATGATTTGTAGGTCAAATTTGTCGCGAACCTTGCTTTCCTTGCAACGGCTTGCAGCCCTTGTGAGGGAAAGCGTTTTCGCTT
>DNGJ01000417.1:0-7633 GCA_003486305.1 Cyanobacteria bacterium UBA11371 | reverse complement strand
GGTGCCGCTACACAAACGAAGGGTTACCTGATGCGGCTAAGGCTTGCTAACTATCGTCATCTTCTGCTTCCCAATCTTCAATATTTAGGCTCTCGACACGACTAAATTCAGCAACATTATGAGTTACTAAGGTGAGGTCGTTTGCTAAGGCAATGGCGGCAATTTGCATATCGTAAGCACCAATGGGAGTTCCTCTAAAGGCGAGTTGGGAGCGAATATAACCACAAATAGCAGCGGCTTGACCATCGAAAGGTAAACTNNCAGGATGCCCACCCCACAAAACCAGAAATATTCTTGTGGGGTGGGCGTCTCGCCCGCCCTTGATTAATTAGCCTAATTTTCTGCTTCCCAATCTTCAATGTTTAACCCTTCGACACGGCTAAATTCAGCAAGATTATGAGTGACTAAGGTTGGGTTATTTGCCAAGGCAATAGCCGCTATTTGCAAATCGTAAGCACCGATTGGAGTGCCTCACAAGGCAAGTTGAGAGCGAATGTAACCACAAATAGCGGCTGCTTGACCATCGAAAGGTAAACTAACAAACTCGCGAAAAAAGACTCTCATAGTTTCCAGATTTTCCTGCTGTCTGGAACTTCGGTATGCACCATAATACAATTCAAATTTGACAATATCGCACAGGAAAATCTCTCCTGGAGATAAGGAATTTAAAGGGTTATATATTGATAGACTGCTGCGGTTGAGGTAGCGAATACAGGTATTTGTATCCAATAAATAGCTCATAGCAATGGCTCTCGCTCTGGTAGATCCCCTTGAGATTCTCTAACTAAAGGTTCGCCTTGCCAAGCTCCAAAAGTCTGTTCAAAAAAACCAGGTGACCAAGTTCTTTTCGGGTTTTGGTTGATGGGTTGATAGATGACTATGATTTCTAAATCCTGGTTCGTCATACCTACAGGTAATTTAATTTGCAACAAACCATCATCACCGACGTGGGTTTGGAGTTTAATACTTTGCATTCTCTTTATCCTCGATTAGTTGCAGAATGGGCATTGTCTACCTTCATTATCGTTGCTGTTGTCGATCGCTCAGAACCACACCAACGGGGGGCGGGTTTATTTTAATTTTTCGTTTTTGTCCCGATTATTGGTAAAACCCGCCCCTACAATTCTTTAATCTGTCGCA
Organism: Cyanobacteria bacterium UBA11371; assembly: GCA_003486305.1. Taxonomy (GTDB): domain Bacteria; phylum Cyanobacteriota; class Cyanobacteriia; order Cyanobacteriales; family Aerosakkonemataceae; genus Microseira. The sequence continues at coordinate 6,493 of DNGJ01000417.1, read as the reverse complement.
TTATACTAAAACCTGTTAAAACAGGTTGGAAATCCATTTGACTAGCATTTTAGTCAGTTTTAACTGACTTTAGTAGAGACGTTACATGCAACGTCTCTACAGCCAGAAATTTATTTCTGGGCAGATTTCTGGGCTGCTGGTGCAAAACATGAGAATACAAGCAATTTACCCCTAAAACAAAATAGGGGAGGCTATTACCTCCCCTATCCTGCAAGCTTCTAAATCGCTTAAACCTGGTTAGCCACCGAAGATTTTACGCTGTTGGTAGCTTCCACCCCATTTACTTGCTGTACTTGTTCGGGGATGGGGCGACGCGCTTCAATTAATTGAATCGCGCGAGATACAGTTTCGGGTAAAATTACCACCAAACTATTGGGAGTCGCGCTATCTAAAGCTGTATTAATCGCCGTTGTTTCATCTAGAATCGTTTCGTAGCGACTATCTGGCTTTGCTTGTCCAATTCCTTGGACGATTAACTGCGCTGCTGCACCGCGATCGCGTCCCCTAGTATCATCATCTTCCTTGACAATAATCCGGTCGAAAATATTTGCCGAAAGTTTACCTAACGTTACAAAGTCTTCATCGCGGCGATCGCCCGGTCCACCAACGACGCCAATCCTTTCCCCAGGCCAATTCCGGATAAAATTGCCCAAAGCTTCGTAACTCGCCGGATTGTGGGCATAATCCACCAAAGCGTGATAGCTGCCTAAATTAAACAAATTCATCCGTCCCGGCGTTTGGCTAGCAGAAGCGCGGAATGTTGTCAAGCCCTTGCGGATTGAATCTATTCCCACGCCTTGGACAAACGCCGCCAAGGAAGCCGCCAAGGCATTGGCAATCATAAACGGCGCTTTGCCGCCCATTGTTAGGGGTACGTTGATTGCTTGTTCGATGCGCAGCGTCCAATCCCCTTTTAATATCGATAAATACCCGTTTTCATACACCGCCGCGACGCCGCTTTGCTGAGTATGGGCTTTAACGATTTCATTATCTGGGTTCATGGAAAAGTAAGCGATTTGCGCCTTTGTCCGCTTCGCCATTTCCACGACTAAGGGGTCATCGGCGTTGAGGACGGCGTAGCCTTTGGGTAGAACCGCTTCCGCTACTACACTCTTAAGATTGGCTAATTGATCTATCGTATCGATATCCCCAATCCCCAAGTGATCCGCCGCGACGTTCAACACCACCCCTACATCCGAGGCATCAAAACCCAACCCCGATCGCAGGATACCGCCCCGCGCCGCTTCCAGGACTGCTACTTCTACCGTGGGGTCGTGCAGTAGCATTTGGGCGCTTTGGGGGCCTGTATTATCGCCTTTTTCGATTAAATAATCGCCGATATAAGTGCCATCGGTAGTCGTGTAGCCAATCGTCAACCCGGTTTGCTTGTAAATATGCGCCAGCAGTCGGGTGGTAGTGGTTTTCCCATTCGTTCCCGTTACCGCCAAAATTGGAATGCGGTTGGGAGTGCCGGGAGGGAATAACATATCCAGTACTGGGGCGGCGACGTTGCGCGGTAGCCCCTCGCTGGGACAAACGTGCATCCGGAATCCAGGGGCGGCGTTGACTTCAACGATTACGCCTCCGGTTTCGCGCAAGGGTTGGCTGATATCCGCAGTTACCACATCAATGCCTGCGATATCCAGCCCGATGATTTTGGCAACCCGTTGGGCGATCCAGACGTTTTCTGGATGGATATCGTCGGTGCGGTCTACGGCGATGCCGCCGGTACTGAGGTTGGCAGTAGCTTTCAAGTAACAAATTTGACCCGCTTCCAGCACTGTATCGAGGTTATATCCTTGTTCTTTTAATAGATCCCAGGAAGTGCGGTCGAGTTCGATTTTTGTCAGGACGTTTTCGTGTCCCGTGCCGCGTCGGGGGTCGCGATTGGTTTCTTCGATTAATTCTGATATGGTTAATTTGCCATTGCCGACGACGTGGGCGGGGACTCGTTCCGCGACGGCGACGACCTTACCGTTGACGACTAGGACTCGGTGGTCGCGTCCGGTGTAGTAGCGTTCTACAATCACTCCTTTGGATTCGCCTTTGGCGGCGTCGTAGGCGATTTCTGCTTGTTCCCAAGATTTGATATTGAGGGTGATGCCCTTGCCGTGGTGACCGTCGAGGGGTTTGATCACGATCGGGTAGCCGCCGATATCGGCGATCGCATCCGCCAAATCATCCAAGTAATATACCACCGTACCGCGCGGTACTGGCACTCCGCCATCGCGCAAAACTTGTTTCGTGCTTTCTTTATCGCAAGCCAGCTCGACGCCCAAAATCCCGGTATACTCGCTCAAAGTAGCCTGGATGCGCTTGCTGTAAATGCCATAACCGAATTGCACTAAAGCGCGGGCATTTAAATAGCGCCAGGGAATTCCCCGCGCTTCTGCTTCTTTAACAATAGTTTCTGTTGAAGGCCCCAAGGCTGAATCCGAACACATTTCCTTGAGGTCTTGCAAATCTTGGGCTAATTCTGACTCGGGATAGCTGCCCGTATTGACGATACTCTGGCACAATCGCACCGCCGCCCTGGCTGCATAGCGCCCTGCTTGTTCGTCCAGGTACTCGATTACCACTTGGTAAATCCCTGGGGTAGCGGTTTCCCGCGTGCGTCCGAAGCCTACATACATCCCCGCCAGGGTTTGCAGTTCGAGGGCGACATGTTCCACAATGTGACCCATGTAAGTTCCCTCCCGCACTCGCTGAAGGAAACCGCCGCGACACCCAGGGGCGCAGAAATGCTCTTCCAAAGAGGGTAGCACTCGCAGCAAGCCTTCGTAAAAGCCGGGAATTTGATCTGATGGCTTGTCTGCCAGATCCTCCAAATCAAGACGCATGACCACCAGTTTGTGGCGTCGAATACTCCAATAGTTAGGCCCGCGTAACGTCTGGATTTTGAGAATTTTCATAGTAATAGTCCGGGGATCTGTTGGCGACGAGGAAGGATTGAGAAGAACCCTATATATTTACACCTGCACTGGTAATAAAACTGTTCATATAGAACATTTTTTCGGTAAATAAGGGTGTAAAAACGCAAGGCTCGTGGCAGCGCATGGCAAAAATACTCAAACGAGAAAACCATAGAAGGCGAACATCTAGCGCTCTCAAACCTCCTATGTTATTTCATATATTTGTATAGGGGATTACAATCTGCTTCAGCCTGTAGGAATAATTGCACGCTGGTGCAGGTTGTAGCGCTGACCGTAGCTGAGAATGTGTACTCGTAAATTGTGAATGCTAATCGGGTCGGTGGCACCGATATACGGCTGGTTAGTGTAGGATACTTCCCCTGGATCGACAATCGTCACCGTCCCTTTGCCCACCACTTGCAGGATACCATCTTGCTCGAACAAGGCACAGGTATCTTCATCGATGCCGATACCCAGGCGGTCGGGATGGGCGGCGATCGCGCTCATCAATCTCGCCATGCGGTTGCGGTTGTGAAAGTGCTGATCGACGACAACTTCTGGTATAATACCTAGCCCCGTTGCCATATCGACTAAAGAACGATTGGGACATTCGCCGCTACCGCCCCCGGCGATCATATGGTGACCCATAACGGCGGCTCCGGCGCTGGTTCCCGCCAGGGTAATTTGACCCATCTGGACGCGCAGGCGCAATTTTTCCATCAATGCCGTATCCGCCAGGAGTCCGCACAGCCGCAGTTGATCGCCGCCGGTGAGGAATACCCCCGTACACACTTCTAGGTATTCGTGGATTGCCGGATCTTCGCACTGATCGCGATCGCGTATATCCAACACCTCTATTCGCTTGGCGCCCATCTCATTAAAGATGCCGCGATACCGTTCGCCAAGAATCGCGGGTTCTCGACTTGCCGATGGTATAATCGCGATTTGAGCATCGCTAGATCCGGCACGGTAAAAAAAAGTGTGCAAGATCTCCCGTCCGTGAACTTTATCTTCAGCGCCGCCAATCACCATGATGGCGGTTTTGGTCGATTGGGGTTTCCTGGTTTCCAAGGCTTGCAATTCTAATTGTTGCATCGTGTTGCTTCTCTCTCCTGGCGGTGAAGGCGGCTTGCGTAACCCGCCTTACAAGCGGGGCTGGGTTTTGGCTTATGAGCGTGACGGTTAACACATAATCTTAGCTTATTAGATTAATGATTAAGCAATTATTAAAAACTTTTTCATCTTTCTAAGGGCATAATCTCTATCGAACGACCAAAACCAAATTTGGCGCAAGGCTAATTATAAACTTCGACGCATCCCTGTTAACATCAGGAATGTTTAAGTCTTTATCAAGATTTCCCAACTCAATTTCAACTCCAAGCCCGTGCGATTTGATGTTATTACCCTATTTCCAGATTTTTTCGCATCTCCCCTGAGTTCGGGATTGCTCCGAAAAGCTCTGGAAAAACAGATAGCTCAAGTTAATTTAGTCAATCCCAGAGATTTCGCTACAGATAAGCATCGCCGCGTTGATGACGAACCCTACGGCGGCGGCGTCGGGATGCTGATGAAACCAGAACCTATTTTTGCCGCCATAGAGTCGCTACCAGTTTTACCCAGACGCGACGTTATCCTGATGACGCCCCAAGGTCAAACGCTGAATCAAGGTTTACTCAAAGAATTAGCCACCGATTACGACCAACTGGTTGTAATCTGCGGACATTACGAAGGCGTTGATGAGCGAGTGCTGGATTTAGTTACCCGCGAGGTATCTTTAGGCGATTTTGTCCTAACTTGCGGCGAAATTCCCGCACTAGCACTGATTAACGGGGTTGTGAGATTGCGTCCCGGTACCGTCGGGAAGGAAGAATCCCTCAAAGCAGAAAGTTTCGAGGCGATACTGTTGGACTATCCCCAGTACACCCGTCCCCCAGAGTTTCGCGGGTTACGAGTTCCCGATGTTTTGCTGTCGGGGAACCACGGCGAGATTGCGCGGTGGCGATTTCAGCAGCAAATCGAACGAACAAAGGCAAGGCGTCCCGATTTGTATGCAAAATGGTTGCAGGAGACTGGTGGCGAGTAAAAAGAATCCCGGTTTGTTCGACAATACCTTCGCCAATTTTGTCAAACGCCGCCCCCAGCCCCCAGGCTAAAGCCTGGGGCTACACAAACAAAGCCCGCCTGCGCGGGCTGAAATTCCACAGGCTGCCCTTCGGCAGCCTTTGTTTGTGTAGCCGCACCCTTAAGCCCGCAGGCTAAAGCCTGGGGCTACACAGACTCTCGCCCGCCTGCGCGGGCTGCATTTGATTTCAGCCCGCGCAGGCGGGCTTTGTTTGTATAGCGGCACCCTTAAGGGTGCCGGATGCAAGGCGAAGGTATTATTCAAGAAACCGGGTTTGTGAGATTGTTGTTAACTTTTTTGCCAGATTTGGGAAATTGGATGATTCAACTGGGAAGAATAAAGAAGCAAATCATAGCAGGGTCGCCAAACAATCCCCATGAAACCCAAGTCAAAGCTACAGCTATTATGTGCCGCCGCTGTTTCGTTTCTCTTGGTCAACGCGGTAGACATACAATTAACGCCGACTAGCAATCAATTAACTCTAAACATCGGTACCGAAGCGCAAGCGAGACGGGGAGGAGGACGCAGCGGCGGCGGTTCGTTTAGATCGGCACCTTCCCGTTCAAATTCTCCCAGTCGCAGCAGTGGTTCGGATTCTAATTATGGTGGTGGGGGTTACTCATCCGGAGGGACAACTATCTACGTTGGGCCAAGATATAGCTATGGCGGCTACTATTATTCCCCGATTTCTCTGATTGTATTGGTCATCATTTTAGCAATTATCGTAGCTGCGATCGCTTACGCCATTTCCATATCTAAGCAGAAAGCCATCAGTGGCGGTACAACTGAGACTTATACTAATACCGGCAATCGCGAACTTGATAACAATATCGTCACCATCAGCAAAATCCAAGTCGGATTGCTGGCGCAAGCACGTGCGATTCAAACTCAACTTTCACAATTGAGTTTAAATATCGATACCGACACTCCAGAAGGCTTATCCGAATTATTGCAAGAATCGGCTTTAGCACTGTTAAGAACGCCAGAAAACTGGACTCACGTATCGGCTACTTCCAAAACCGTCCGCAGTCGCGACGAAGCCGAGGCAATTTTTAACAAGTTTTCGATTGAAGAACGGGGTAAATTTAGCGGCGAAACTCTCACCAACGTTAACGGTAAAGTTCGTCAAATTCAAACTGATTCAAATTCCGATAGCGAACCGGGTTCTTATATCGTCGTGACGCTGTTAATTGGAACCGAAGACGATCGTCCTCTGTTTGGAAATGTCTATTCTACCAATGAGTTAAAGCAAGCGCTGGAGCGAATTGCTGCTACTCCTCCGGAATATTTGTCTAAGTTTGAACTGCTTTGGACTCCTCAAGTAGAAACCGAAAGTTTAACTTACGATGAAATGTTGAGCGAGTATGCAAGTTTAATGCAAATTGCATAATCGGTAATTGGTAATTGGTAATTGGTAATTGGTTTAAACCCTAACATTTTTTAACGATTGGTAGGGGCG
>DNGJ01000235.1:36349-36518 GCA_003486305.1 Cyanobacteria bacterium UBA11371 | reverse complement strand
CGTGCTTCTAGCACGGCTTTATGATACGATTGCACTAATCGCAACACAGGCAGAGGCTCGCGCCATTGAGCGGAGCAACCTGTCTCGCAAGGGGCGTAATCTCCTGAGAAATTTCTCCTTCCTGGGGAACGTAAGGATTTTCTCTCATACAGCGGTGGGGCACATCGCA
>DNGJ01000235.1:31885-35995 GCA_003486305.1 Cyanobacteria bacterium UBA11371 | reverse complement strand
CCTTCGCCTTAAGGCTTTCCCTCACTCGAAAAGCAATCTGCTGTATTTAACTTCAAAAACTAATTTTTCCATCATTAAACTTAATACTAAACCAAACTGAGCCGTTGTATTTTTATATTAATAAAGCTAAAAAGTTATTTCTTTAGATTGATATTTTCCCTGCACTTAGAGAGGCGTAAAAATAAAGTTTGCAATTATATTTGTCACAAATATCTGTAAAAAAGATGAAGTAAAGATTCCAAGAATTGGCTACGCTGAACACTGTGTATCTACCAAATTGGAGTCAGAAATGGCTGATTTTGAAGCAATTGACAAAAACAGTTCATTAGCGAATTTACCCCGGGAAAATAGAATATTTGAACTTTTAAAGAATGACCCATTGTTGCTGCAACAAGCAATGAGTATCAACAGTAACAATGCAATTACTGGAACAGAAGCCCCTGATAGCCTGAGTGGCAGTCAAAACGATGAAGTTTTTGCTGGTAAAGAAGGCAACGATACGATTTTTGGCGCTCTAGGTGACGATACAGCCTTTGGTAACGCCGATGACGACGTATTATTTGGCGGTACTGGACCAGAAGGAAACTTTGGTGGTATTGGCAGAGATGTTTTGTTTGGCGAAACAGGAAAAGATACACTTTATGGTTTGGGTGGCGATGACCTGTTATTTGGTAACGAACAATCGGATTACCTTCAAGGTAACCAAGGCAAAGATTTAATCAGTGGCGATCGCGGCGATGATACGCTGCGTGGCGGTCAAGAAGATGACATTGTTGCTGGTGATGCTGGCGACGATACAATTTTTGGTGATTTAGGCAACGACACGGTTTTTGGTGGTGATGGCGAGGATCAATTATATGGCGGTACTGGGCCAGAAGCAGAATTTGGCGGATATGGCACCGATATTGTTTACGGGGAACTAGGAAACGACACTGTTTATGGTTTAAAGGGTGATGACACGCTATTTGGGAATCAACAATTAGATATCGTTTATGGCAACGAAGGCAGAGACGTTCTTTATGGAGGCCAAAACGACGATACTCTATTCGGCGGACAAGATAACGACCAACTTTTTGGCGATAAAAATAACGATGTCCTCTGGGGAGATTTAGGCGCAGATACTCTCACTGGCGGTAGCGGCGATGATGTATTTGTCATTGGCAGACGCAATAATATAGCTGGCTTTAAATCTACAGGTGGTTCTACGATTACCGATGCCGACTTGATTGTAGATTTCGGTGAGGGTTTAGATTTAATTGCCTTAACTGGCGGTCTGACTTTTGAACAGCTAAACATTATCCAAGGTAGCGGTGAAAATGCAGCCAATACTCTGATTCAGGATAAAGCGACTGGCGAGTATTTGGTAAATCTAAAAGGATTTGATTTCAGCAATCTGACCAAAGCTAATTTCACCTACTCTACAATCCGCATCGATAATTACTTGTCGTTTAGCCAACCGACTTATCGTACAACAGAAGACGGTGGTGAAGTTGCGGTAACAATTAATCGCACGGGTGGCATTAATGAAGCGGTAAGTGCTACCTTGTTCGCCAGCAACGGCACAGCCAAAGCACCCGACGACTACAAATTCAACCCGCTACCGATTAACTTTGCACCGGGAGAAATTGTCCAAACCGTGACGATTCCCATCGCCAAAGATGAGTTAGTAGAAGGCGAGGAAACGTTTAATTTGGCGTTAGGTTTTCCGTTTAATGGTGCAACGGTAGCACCGCCGCAGACAGCGACAGTTGCGATCGCAGACAGCACTACCGCTTTATCGCCAGCGGGAACCCTTGAATTTAGTAACCCCGACTTTGCCGTCGATGAAAATGGGAAAGCGATCGCATCCGTAAACATCAATCGCACCGATGGTAGTAGCGGAGAAATTGGCGTCCAAGTGCTACTAAACGGCGGTACTGCAATGGGCGGCGCATCTTCTTTAGCAGATACCATAGATTACGATAACAGCTTCATCACAGTCAATTGGGCTGATGGAGATACTGCGCCTAAAACTGTCAACATTCCCATCATCGACGATACAATTGCCGAAGATAACGAAACCCTCAACCTAACTTTATCCGATGCTACAGGCGGCGCGACAATTGGAGGGCAAAATACTGCGCTCCTCACAATTATCGATAATGAAGGTTCATCCTCATCCAGCAAAGCAGAGATTAGCATATTAGATGGGACAACCGAAATTACTGATAATACCGGCAGCATTACTTTTGCCCCCGTTAATGTCGGTGCTAACTTAACCAAAACCTTTACCATCAGAAATCTCAACACCACAGATACTCTGAATTTGGGCGGTTGGACTTTACCGCAAGGTTTCAGTTTAGTAGGAACTGTACCTGGAACTGTCGCACCTAATGGTTCGCAAACATTCACCCTCAAAGTCGATACAACCAAGGCAGGTAATCTTCAAGGTAATCTTTCATTGATTACCAATGATGCCGATGAAAATCCATTTAATTTTACCATAAACGCAGCGGTAAATCAATCATCCACAACATCTGGAGGAGAAATTCAAATCCTCGATGGTAACACCGATATAGCTGATGGGAACGCGACGCCGCTTGACTTCGGCAGCGTAAATATTGGTGGAAATCTAACCAGAACATTCACCCTGAGAAACACGAGTACCACACCGCTAAGTTTGAGCAATTTGACCTTGCCAGAAGGGTTTAGTTTGCAAGGAGACTTTCCGACAGCGATCGCACCAAATCAAACCGGAACTTTTACGATTAATGTTGATACAGCAACCGCAGCAAATCGCGAAGGAACGATTTCGTTTAATACTAGCGATGGCGATGAAAACCCGTTTAATTTCATCATCAAAGCGACAGTAAATCAATCATCAACTTCATCAAGCGGAGAAATCGAAATCCTCGATGGCAATACCTCAGTTAGCGATGGAAACACAACAGCACTCGACTTGGGTAATGTGAATATTGGTGGGAACTTAAGCAAAACCTTTACCTTAAGAAACACGAGTACCACACCGCTAAGTTTGAGCAATTTGACCTTGCCAGAAGGGTTTAGTTTGCAAGGAGACTTTCCGACAACTATTGCACCAAATCAAACCGGAACTTTTACGATTAATGTCGATACAGCAACCGCAGCAAATCGCGAAGGAACGATTTCGTTTAATACGAGCGATGGCGATGAAAACCCGTTTAATTTCATCATCAAAGCTACGGTGAATCAGACGTCTACATCTGTGGGAGAAATTGAAGTTCTTGATGGTAATACTGGCACGGTAGATGGGACTACAACAGCCCTGAATTTTGGCAGTATTTTGCTGGGTGGAAACTTATCTAGAACCTTCACGCTCAGAAATACAAGCTCCTTATACCCGGTAAGTTTGAGTAATTTGCAACTGCCTAATGGTTTCCGCTTGGACGGCGAATTTCCCTCTACAATTCCACCGAATGGAGAATTGACATTTACGGTAAATGTTAATACTACAGCGGCAGGGAATTTGGAAGGAGTTCTGACGTTTGATAACGATGACACCGATGAAAATCCGTTTGATTTTGTAATTGGTGCAACGGTGACAGATGGAAGCCGCATAAATGGCAGCGCGAATGCGGACATCATTCAGGGAAATAGTAATACTGTGGAAATTATCACTCCGGGTGGCGGGGCTGATATCATTGCATGGGGGAGCGTTCCAGCAGCAGGTGTTGTGGATGCGATCGCCAACTTTGCCCCCAATGAAGACGAACTGCAATTTGCCAGATCCAGCTTCGGCAACATCTCTAATGTCACATCTGTAACCGTTACGAGTCTCAATGCTAGCGGTACAGACATTAGCGGCAATAACCTGATCGTTTTCGATCCAAATCTTGCGTTTGCTAACGTCAGCGAGGTAGATGCAGCATTAGCTACACAACGAGGTAGTTCTGCTAATCCGGTTTTCTTCCTCTACACGAGTGGTGGAAATCGGTATTTGGGTTACGATCCGGTAGCAAATACGGCTGGTAGTGCTGTAGATATTGTCCGCCTTGATGCCGAACCAACAGCATCAAATATTACGCTCTTCGGCTGATACAGCGGATTGCAGCCATAACATAAAAGGTGAACCTTTGTTTGTGTAGCGGCACC
>DNGJ01000235.1:23467-31643 GCA_003486305.1 Cyanobacteria bacterium UBA11371 | reverse complement strand
CCGCTACACAAACAAAGCCTTAAAGCTGTACTAGATCCCCGACTTTTGTTGTGAAGTCGGGGATTTGGTGTAGGATTAGAGCTTGTATTCCAAAGGTTCGCAAAACTCGCCTATACCTGTCTTAATGGCGTAGATTACCACCGGCGCTACCAACAGATCGGGGCAAAGTTTCGTAGAGATCAGATATTCTACTGCCTTTGTACAGTTGCCATTTAATAAATCTTCTCTAAAATCTTTTTCGCAGATGGGAACGCGACACCGTTTGGCTAAAAGCGCTAACCAATTATCCGATGTGTCTGGTTGTTGTCCCGCATTAATTGCCAGCGTTATCGCTGCATCTTCGAGATCTCCCTCGCAGTCTTCAATTACATCCAAAGCTTTGAGGGCGTCCGGATAAGCTGATAGTTGCGAACGATACTGAGCAATTTCTTGGGATGCGATCGTCAACATGCGGTTCAACCTGGGAAATTCTCTCTCATTTTAAAACCAAGCAAGCAAGATCGGGGCGGTTTGCGCGATCGCTATCCAAATCAAAAAGCAATTCCGCGTCAAGCGAGTCGCCTGGTATATTTGTTCTGGCCCAATTGGATTAATTGCTTCTCCCAAAAGTGGTTTGTGCTTCGCTACTCCCTTGTACCAATTTATCCCACCCACCTGTACGCCCAATACAGCAGCATAAGCACATTCACTCCAACCAGAATTCGGACTCGGATCGGCAATTGCATCTCTCCAACACAAGCTCCAAACATAAGCAGGCTTACCCGATAAAAGCGCTAAAGTCAATACCGTTAACCGACAAGGAAGCCAAGTTAAAACGTCCTCCATTTTGGCACTAAACCATCCTATATGTGTATAAGGTGCGGCGCGATAACCCACCATTGAATCGAGAGTACTAGCAGCTTTATAAGCTAAAGCAAGGGGTACTGCACCCACGATTGGGATAAAACAGCCAGCGATCGCATAAAATAGCGGCGCCATCACTCCATCGGTCGCATTTTCCGTCACCGTCTCCAACACCGCCCGTAAAATTTCTGATGAAGATAAATTTTCAGTATCGCGACCGACATAATTACTTAAAGTCTGGCGTGCTTTCGCTAGATCTCCTTGAGTCAGGGGTTGTAAAACATCATCCGCAGCATCTCTCAAACTCCTCGCCGCAAAACAGCTTGCCAAGATTATGCTTTCAAGAGCCACACCGAACAAAGGATGTATAAATCTAGCAGCTTGAACAATTATCCAACCCAAGCCGCCGCTACCGATGACCAGTACAATTGCTAAAACGATGCCCCTGATGCGGTGAGTTATTATCCTTATTTTGGTAAAATAAGCCTCTTCTCTTGCCAGCGGATCGTTTACAATGTCTCGAACAAACTGATATATTATCCATCCCATCCATCGTACTGGATGAGGCCATCCCCAAGGATCGCCAATCAGGTAATCTAGACTGGCAGCGATCGCTAGAACCAGGTAATTCCCATCACCCATTACCCATTCCTAAACAACAAAACTCGTTTCTTCCCCACAAGCAGCTTGCCAACTGCGGGCATCGTAGTAAAGATCTTCTAGGGAAATACTATAGAGAGCATCTTTTAGCTTTTGGTGCAACTGTCGCCACAGCGTCAGCGTTACCCAATCTTCAGTTGCTTTTGCATCCGGAGTGTGACGAGGTAGGGGTTCAATCGTTTCTCCCACGGCTGCTAAAATTTGTCCTAAAGAAATTTTCCCAGGTTGACGAGCTAATTGATATCCTCCCATAGCACCGCGAACCGAGTTAACTAACCCAGCGCGACGCAACTCGATCAGTAATTTTTCCAGATAGGGAGCGGGGATATCTTGGCGACGAGCGATCGCTTTTACAGAAGTCGGGCCATATCCCGGCTGTAAACTCAAATCTAGTAGAGCCTTTACACTATAGTGCGCCCTCGTTGTCAGTTTCATTCGAGCTACGGTAACCAAAACCTTCCTTTGTCTATCATCCACCAAGTTTAGGATCGTTACCTTCACAAACCGCTTTCTGTTGCCGAGCATCAGTTTAAGCGATGGTCATACCAATCTGCCAGGAACTCCTCCCTCACCCTAATTCAACAAAGATGCTACTAAACAGACCCCAGTCAATCTTTAAAGAACTTTACCAAAGGAGGGCTAACATAGGCGCGTAAGCTGATATAAAGCTAAAGCTTCATATCAACCAGTGTTAATTTCAGCTAAACTAAGATACTATAAATTACTTGATGGATTTGTTGAAGAGAGAAGTTAATGCCAAAAGCACCAAAGATCGAAACCCTAGAAGGGGAAGCTTTACTGAGAAAAGTCAAAGAGCTAGAAAATCTCAGCAAAGAGGAAAAAGCCAAAGCCTGCGGCTACTACACCGTGACTAAAAACGGTGTAGAGCGCGTCAACATGATGAAATTCTTGAATGCCCTCATTGATGCCGAGGGAATTCAGTTAGACAGCAAACAAGGCGGTAATGGTCGGGGCGGACGCAGTGCAAGTTATCGAATCAGCGTCCAGTCTAACGGCAACTTATTGATTGGTTCGGCTTACACCAAACAGATGGGGCTGAAGCCAGGAGATGAGTTTGAAATTTCTTTAGGACGCAAACACATTCGTCTCAAACAAATCGGTGGAGACGACATGGAACTAGACGAGGAATAAAAACAATAGCGCCATCGGGGCGAGAGAGCGCAACCGCGATCGTTAACACCTAAGCGCCAAAAACCGTGTGGAGAGGCGTTATTCACGGGAATAGTTTGCTTATGTATGCCCAAGCAAAGACAAATTCCCCCAAAACAAAAGTTGTAGGGTGAGCATTCGCCCACCCTACAAAAAACTAATAACTTGGTTATGGGTTACCTAAAAGGTTTCTCAGGCAGTTTGCGTGAGTTTGGGTAAAGGCAACTCCTGGGTAGTCAGTGCCGGGGAGAGGTAACGGTTGATGGCTGCATTAGTAACGGCAACGTCGCAAGCTAGGGTAATTCCTTCTTTTTCAAGTAAGCCTAAAACCCGTTTGAGGTTGTCGCGTTCAACCACGGGAAGCTGATGCAAACCTCGCGCAGCCATGCGGTCTAAAGCATCAGCAACCGGCTCATCTGCATAAGCATAGAGGAGATCCTTGGTACAGATCGCAGCGAGGGTTAAATCGGCTAAATTGCAGCTAGAAGGATCGGATTCAAACGAAGCGATCGCGCGATCGATATCCTGAAGCGTGACCAGACCAATTAGTTTTAAATCCTCATCGATTGCTAAAGCCGTGTGACAGCGCTCGTTCGTCATCGCCAAACCGGCTTCTAACACGCTGCAACTGCTAGATAGCATCAGGCGAGGTTTATGCATCGCCGCCGAAACTGGAATTTGTTTTAAAATTTCCAGATTCTGGTCTTTCTCCACATTCACACCCATTTGTTGGAGATTTAAGCCCTTATTTACCGTGGACTTTGACTTAATGCTATCCACGAGCCACACGCTTAAACCCACAGCCGCCATCAAAGGCAAAACAATGCGATAGTCGCGCGTCATCTCGAACAACAACAAAATAGCCGTTAAAGGAGCGCGGACGCTAGCAGCTAAAACCGCCGCCATTCCCACCATTGCATAAGCGGGTGGGGCGGCGATGTGTACGCTTAACCCAGGCAGCAATAAAGGCCAAATTTTTCCATAAGCTGCCCCCAAAGAAGCACCCAAAAACATCGCCGGAGCAAACACACCCCCCACCAATCCGCTACCCAAACTAAACGCCGTCATCACTAACTTGACGACTAGCAGCATCAGCAACAACGGCAGGGAAAATTTAACATCTTGCAGCATCGCGGCGATCGTTTCGTAGCCGATGCCGAGAATCTGGGGTAACAACAAACCCACCAATCCCACGGCGAGTCCTCCAATTACGGGATGAATGTATCGCGGAATACGACCCAACCAGCCAAACCCTGCTACCTGACCGCGAAAGCAGCGCTGCGCCAGTTGAATAGCTTGGGTATAGGTCAGAGAAACCAGACTCGCGAGTAAACCCAATCCCATATAAAGTGGCAATTCTAGAGGGCTGCGAACCTCATACGCAGGCAAGCTAAAAGCAGGTTGGGCACCCAAGCCAATTTGGGCAACCAACGCTGCTACAACGGCTGCTAGCAGCACCACGCTCACCGCTGAAGTTGCAAAAGTTGTCCCCAAAACCAACTCCAGGGCAAAAAAAACGCCCGCAATAGGGGCGTTAAAACCAGCCGCCAAACCAGCAGCCGCCCCAGCGCCCAACAGCAGGCGGTGGCGTTCCCTGGACACTTGCAGCACTTGACCCAGCAACATGCCAAAATTCGCGCCGATTTCTACAGAAGGCCCTTCTGGCCCCAAAGAAGCGCCAGTGCCGAGGGAAATCGAAGCTGCCACCATCTTGGTTACGGGTCTGAGTTCCCGCGACAAAGCTTGTTTGGCTCCCTCAGTTGCGGCAATTAAAGTAGAAATACTCGGCCCAAAGTCTTGGAAGCGCCAGCGCATTAATCCGATCAGCAATCCGCCGATAGTGGGAACGCAGGCTAAACTCCAGGAACCCCAAACCGAGATCTGACCCATCAGATCTTCTAACATCAAACTGTGGATCAATTCGATCAAATAGTGGAACGTGACCACACCCATCCCCGTTCCACCTCCAATTAGCACCGCCAAAATCAATACCATTGTTTCTGGGGACGGCTGGAGATGGTTAAGTAGGCGGGTGAGTCTGGATGTAGAAGTAGGCACGCGACAAGAAGTGCCCGTTCCTAGTGCTGTCGATTCAGACAGCGACGCCGCAGCGGGGGGTAGGTATGACATTATAGAGACGAGTATATCTAGTACTTAGAGAAAGCTTAAATTTTGTTACTGGCTTCTCAATTTGATTGTATAGATAAAGAACCCCACTGGGGTTGCAGCAAGGCAAGTCAACAAGGGTAGACTAGGGAAGAAGATGCTTCAATCAATGCGTCTGTTACTACTTGTAACAAAACCCTTGGGGCAATGCGGTTAAAAATCTTAGCGTTCATAATTCGGTATCGAATGCTAAAAATGTTTATCTGGCCTCGGCGTTCGGATACCACTTTAAACCCTCGATGGGTTGGGTGGAGATGGGCGTTGCTAAAAGTCACTACAGGTGGCACAAGCTATCACCAGGAAAAACTCGGATCTAGGCGCTTGGCATCAACACACTGTCAGCAGCTCAACGCTTAAAAATAATCACATCCCGTGGGGAAATTAGGAAATTCTGATGAGTGCTCACACATTTGATGGACGTTCCGCTGTTTGCCCGATTTGCCATCGTTCCAGACCGATGAAGCTGGGCAGATCGAGCAGTGGACTTTATACTTGCCCCTTTTGCGAGCAACGTTTTGTAGTGAGTCAAAGCGGTCATTACGTCCGCGATCCCGTACCGCTTAAACGCCGCCCCAACAGCCAGATGCTGCGGCGTCAGAGTCGCCCTCTAGCTCGAATGCGCCGGGATTTTCGCTTTGGTAAGCCCATCGCTACGCTCGTTCTTGTAGGTAGTGCGATTTTCTTGGCGGTTACTTTAACAACGCCAGAGGGCAGGCAAAGCCAGCAAAATCCCCTACACCAAATTTGGGAGTGGGTGACAAAAACTTTGGATGGGTAATTGGTAATGGGTAATTGGTAATGGGTAATTGGTAATTTTTAACCTATGCCCTTGTTCTATTTCGCGCAATTAGCTTCCAATCTGGTAGGGTTCCTAGCTGTTTTACCTGGTCTAGAGCTAAATTTTGTAGCGTTGATGGCTCGATGAGCAAATAGGGGGAAGAATCTTGTTCCCAGTGTTGTTTGAGATCATCGACTGAGGCGGGGATGATTTGGCGATCGCTATAAAAATTCAACGCCGGACGATTGTAAGGATACGATGTATAAATCTTTTCACCCACCGGAATCCCGCTATTGCGGATCATCTCGGCAACGGGCTTCACCGGATACGCTTCGGCTAACTCCCACACCCAATGAGAGGAAGTCATAAGTAGCATTAACGATACGTACATCCCCCAGAATAAGATTGCCATAAATTGGCGATCGCAACGCGCAACCAAAACTGCCCCTAGCGCCATCGCGATCGCCACCGCAGCTAAAATTAAGCCTATATCCGCTTCGGGCGTCGGCGCAAACAAGCCAAAGTAAACGCTACCTCCCCAACCTACAATAGCCAGCAACGCCAAAATTACAACCCAACTACGGGGGTAAGATTTTGTCTGGGGAAAATGCCAAACTTCTGCTAAGTAAGCACCACCTGCTAGCGCTAAAGCCGGGTAAACTGGCAAAACGTACCAGGGTAGTTTTGTCGTCATCGCGGAGATAGCTAATAAGTAAACGCTACTCCACACCAAAATTAATTTAGCCCAGCCGAGATTGCGATTTTCCCAAGCAAGTTGGAAACTTTGGGGTAAAAACAGCAGCCAAGGCCAGCTTGATTCTAGAATTTCCAGCAGATAATACCAAGGTGGCCCAGCGTGATTTTCTACGGGTGTCCAAATTCGCTCTAGTGATTGACTAACGAGACTGGTTGTGATAAAAGATTGACCGTAGTGTAAAAATTGGGCAAGATACCACAAGGCTACGGGAATGCTGCCAAGAATTAGCCCGATCCAGAGATAGAAAGATGTCAGGAGTCGAGGCGTATCCCAGAAGATGAAGAAGAAAGCGATCGCACCCAACAAAACCCCTAAAATACCCTTAGTCAGGCACATCAATCCAAAGCCAATACCGACGCCGAGACAATAGCGCAAATCGCGGCGACTGCGTAACAAACACCATACCATTAACAAAAAAAAGCACAGCATCGCCCCATCTAACATCGCCAAACGTCCGTGACGCACTACGGGCAATAAAGTCAGGTAAATTAAAGCTGAGAAAATCGCCGCCAGCCTTTGGGGAAAAATTTCCCGCCCAATCCCATACAATACCGGCACGGAAATAGCTGTTAGCATCGCCCCCGGTAAGCGCGTCGTCGATTCATTCACGCCACCAACTGAATAAGTCAATGCAATTAACAAATGCATCAGCGGTGGCTTGTTATGGTATGGTTCTCCTGCTATGGTTGGATAAAGCCAGCGTAAAGATCCAGCCGGGGCATTGAAAATATCGCGGGCAACTTGAGCTACAATTCCTTCATCCCAATCCCGCAGCGGCAGTCCACCCAAATTAATTCCATACAGGAAAATTGCTGCGATTAGCAATCCTATAATACAGAAAGCCTCCACCCATTTCTCATTGGCGCGAAATTTGTTTTTAGCATTGCCCCAAGCAAAATTTGAACGACCCATAATTGCAGATAACCGCGCTGAAATTTAAAATTTTTGAACCTTGTCCAAGTTGCTTTAAATTTGGTTAAACTTGGCGCAATTTCAAACAACCTAGCCATAAAATAGGACAAGATTATCAAATTATGACATGAATAGACATCTAAGTATTATATTTTTAAGTGGAGTCGCCCTCCTGGAATGTTTCGCAGGGGTGATGCAGGCTCAACCAAGAAGTCAAACTAGGGCAGAAGAGGTTTATAATCGGGGCATTGCCAAAACACGTCAGGAAGATTATCGAGGCGCGATCGCTTCCTTCCAACAAGCAGCAACTTTATTTAACCAATCGGGAAATTTGAGCAATGCTTATAAAAGCCAAGCGCTAGCAACTTACTTGCAATTTACCAGCGAGAGAATCCAGCGTACAACCCCCAGTAATGACCCCCTACCCAGTTGGTACGTTGGAGGTTCTTGTCTGGGGATTCCGGTGTGTAAATACGGCGTTGTATTCGTTAATCCAGGCGCAGAAAGAACTAATTTTGGGGGTGTAATCATCTTAGAAGAAAAACTGCGAATGCTCAATCGACCTGATGGTACGGGAGAACCAATTAACGCAGTTTTAGATGTGCAAATTGTCCCCAAACTTCGCCGGGGTGAATATTTCACATCAAACTGTCAGATGCGAGGAAGAAGAACGCAAAATTTATTTGCAGCGATCGCGCAAACAACTGGCTACGAAAATGCCGACTTTTATCCCGCACGACTCGCATGGCGCATCAATTTAACGGGCAAAAAAATCGAAAGCATCCCAGCAACAAATATCCAATGCGAAAATCCTTGTCCCGGTGGTTGTTAGTAGCGGACACCCTAAAGGGTGTCGCTACACAGACGAAGCCTGCCTTCGCAGGCTTTAA
>DNGJ01000235.1:6668-23238 GCA_003486305.1 Cyanobacteria bacterium UBA11371 | reverse complement strand
GCCCGCGAAGGCGGGCTTTGTTTTTGTAGCCGCACCCTTCAGGGTGTCGGCGTAGATTTGCTTGCCTTGACATGCTCCCTTACCAGTCGTCTATCCGGGAAATTTTTTCTCTCTAACTTCAGTGGCGAAATCTTGCGCCGCTTGGGTAATAATTTCCCTTAAATTTGTATAAGCTTTGGCAAATGGCGGTGATTTTTCTACCAGTCCTAAGATATCAGCGGTGACTAATACTTGACCATCGCAATCAGGTCCAGCACCTATACCAATTGTGGGAATCGATAGTTTTTGAGTAATTTGGGCGGCTAAATCTGCGGGGATATGTTCTAGTAACATGGCGAATGCGCCTGCTTGTTCTAGTGCGATCGCTTCCGCTAAAATTCTCTCTGCTTCCTCTTTAGTCTTCCCCTGCTGCTTCAAACCTAACTGATACACGGACTGCGGCGTTAATCCGACATGTCCCATTACGGGAATTCCAGCTTGCACCAAACGAGATACTGTCTCTACCATCGCCGGATATCCCCCTTCTAATTTTACCGCCTGCGCCCCTGTTTCTTTTAAAATTCGCCCTGCTGAATGAATCGCTTGTTGCGAACTTTCTTGATAAGTTAAAAACGGCAAATCTACTAAAACTAAAGCTTGTTTTACCCCTCGACATACTGCTTTGGCATGGTGGATCGTTTCATCTAGAGTTAGTGGCAATTCGTTTTTATATCCCAGCGCTACCCTCGCTAAAGAATCGCCGACTAAAATTAAGTCTACTCCGGCTCGATCTAGTATTTGAGCGATTAGGTAATCCCACGCAGTTAAAACTACTATGGGGCGCTTTTGTTGTTTCCATTCAATTAATTGCCGGATGCTGATAACCATATATGGCAATGCCTTTTTTTTAACGAACCACAGAGACTCAGAGTACGCAGAGGTAAGAAAAGGAGAGAATTTTATTCAAGTTCAGGTGTCCTGCGACTGAAGCTTTGATGCGGGGTGGCGATACCTGTCATTGTGTCTACCCACGCTAGTCCTTCGCTGGTGCCGACCCATAATTTATCATCGGTGTTGGCAGCTATTGCTAGTATTCTCGCGGCGGGTAATCCAGTTACTTCTCCTAGCAATGTGCCTCGGTATGGGTTGTATCTAAATAAACCTTTATCCGTTCCTACCCAGAGGCTACCGAGTTGGTCTACGTGGAGTGCTGTAATATTTCGTTGGTCTAGTTCGGTGACGGTTCGCAATACTCTACCGTTGATTGGGTCAATTTCGATTAAACTGTTGGGCGTTCCTACCCAAAGACTACCTCGCAAATCGGTGGCTAGTGCTTGTACTGTCGTACCTGGCAGATCTTTGATCCGGTTAATCGGAAAGGCGCTGGCTGTATCAACTCTGACTAATCCATCTAAGGTTCCTACCCATAATTGACCTTCGGGATCTAAACTCAGGGCGTTGGCGCTGACTCCGGGTAAGTCTCGCAGCGTGGTCATCAACAATCCTTGGTCTGGACTAATTAAGGCTAAGCCGCGATCGCCTCCCACCCACAAGTAACCTCGTTTGTCAATTAATAGTGACAAAACTTTACGCGATGGGAAAAAGTAACTCTGCGCTGTCGTTTCGTTGGTGCGGGGGTCTACTCTTTGTAACCCTTCGTAGGTGCCAACCCAGATCCGTCCTACTTTATCTTGGGCGATCGCTCCAATTGTAAAGTTTGCTAAACTAATTTGCGCCAAAATGCTGCCTGTATTGGGGTCGAGTCGCGCCAATCCCCGCCACGTGCCTACCCAGAGATTACCATTGACATCCCGTTGCAAGGCACTGACTCGATAATCGGTTTCTAAAGGGCGGCGCTGTATCCTGCGCGGATCTACATTCGGTGGCGGCGCGGTGGGTGGATAAAGGGGAGTTGGATCGTTTCTGAGGGTAGATTGGGCTAAAACGCTGGTATTAATCCCAATTTGCCCAAAAATTCCTCCTAGCGCCAGTAAGGAGGCACTTAGGTAGATGCTGCTTTGTAAGCTCGGCCTTAACATAAATACACCTCCTGCAAAGACTTGCTCGCGATCGCTCTATACCTGCTATACGTGCCACTTGTTCCTAATTTATCCAGTCCTCAAAGTGGAATTGCTGAGGCTTTCGGTTTCCATAACATAGACTGCTGGGGGTATCTGACTTATTTTGCCTTTTCTAGCACAAAAGTTGAGTATACCTGCTTACCACAATCCCCTGTTGTTTTCTGTAACAATTACTGCAAAATTTTGTAATAAATCTTAAAGTATTATAAATAATTATGAAAAGATAAAGAAAATTTGAAGTTTAACTTATTGCTTTATTGGTATAGTGTAAAGCGACGTGCCAATCAGGCAATCAGAATTCGAGAGACTCCTGGGAAGGAAGACATGTCCTATTCAAGAACTGCAACTCAGTCCAAATCTGGGTATAAGGCTGGCGTAAAAGATTATCGGCTGACTTATTACACTCCCGATTACACTCCCAAAGATACTGATATTTTGGCGTGTTTCCGCGTCACGCCCCAGCCCGGAGTTCCTCCCGAAGAAGCGGGTGCAGCAGTAGCAGCAGAATCCTCGACGGGTACTTGGACAACCGTGTGGACTGACCTACTCACCGACCTAGATCGTTACAAAGGTCGTTGCTACGATATCGAACCCGTTGCAGGCGAAGATAACCAGTTCTTCTGCTTCGTCGCCTATCCGCTGGATCTGTTTGAAGAAGGCTCCGTAACTAACATGTTAACCTCGATCGTAGGTAACGTGTTTGGTTTCAAAGCCCTGAAAGCCCTGCGCTTAGAAGATTTGCGGATTCCCGTTGCCTACCTGAAGACGTTCCAAGGGCCTCCCCACGGGATCACAGTTGAGCGCGACAAGTTGAACAAGTACGGTCGTCCTCTGTTGGGTTGTACGATTAAGCCGAAACTCGGTTTGTCTGCGAAGAACTACGGACGCGCCGTTTACGAATGTCTGCGCGGCGGTCTGGACTTCACCAAAGACGACGAAAACATCAACTCGCAGCCGTTCATGCGCTGGCGCGATCGCTTCCTGTTCGTTCAAGAAGCCATCGAAAAAGCTCAGGCAGAAACCGGGGAAATCAAAGGTCACTACCTGAACGTGACTGCCCCTACGAACGAAGAAATGATGAAGCGGGCTGAATTCGCCAAAGAAATCAAAACCCCGATCATCATGCACGACTACCTGACGGGTGGTTTCACCGCTAACACATCTCTGGCGCGCTTCTGCCGCGACAACGGTTTGTTGCTCCACATCCACCGCGCAATGCACGCCGTAATCGACCGTCAGAAGAACCACGGGATTCACTTCCGCGTACTCGCCAAGTGCTTGCGGATGTCTGGTGGCGACCACCTGCACTCCGGTACTGTAGTTGGTAAGTTGGAAGGCGACCAAGCGATCACGATGGGCTTCGTCGATCTGATGCGCGAAAACTACATCGAAGAAGACCGTTCTCGCGGTATTTTCTTCACGCAAGACTGGGCTTCGATGCCTGGAGTTATGCCGGTAGCTTCCGGCGGTATCCACGTATGGCACATGCCTGCGTTGGTAGAAATCTTCCAAGATGACGCTTGCTTGCAATTCGGCGGCGGCACCCTGGGTCACCCCTGGGGTAACGCTCCTGGCGCTACCGCAAACCGCGTCGCGTTGGAAGCTTGCGTCCAAGCACGCAACGAAGGTCGCGACTTGATGCGCGAAGGTGGAGACGTAATCCGCGAAGCTTGCAAGTGGAGTCCCGAACTCGCCGCAGCTTGCGAACTGTGGAAGGAAATCAAGTTCGAGTTCCAAGCAGTTGACACCCTCTAAGGAATTTCGGATTTTGGATTTGAGATTTTAGATGTTGAGGGAAATCTGAAGTTGGTAGCGATTTTGCTTGCTGCTCTGATATCCCTCATCTAAGATCGAACAATTTAAAATCTGAAATTAAAGCTGGGGTCAGTTCATGGACTTAAGACAAGTTGCCAAAGACACGTCTAAGGTACTGAGCAGCTACTTGACGTATCAAGCGCTGAAAACCGTAATGGCTCAGCTGAGCGAAACCAACCCGCCCCAAGCGTTGTGGTTGAGTGGCTTCGCCGCGCGCCACAGCGTCCAAGATGGAGAAGCCTTTCTGCAAGCGTTGCTGCAAGAACAGCAAGAGTTAGCGTTTCGGCTAATGACCTTGCGAAAGCACCTGGCAGAAGAAGTCGCGGACTACTTACCAGAAATGGTTCGCTCTGGAATTGAGCAAGCCAATATGGAACATCAGCGCCATCATCTAGAGCGACTCGTGCAACAAGGCGTCACTGACTCCAGTACCTATCCCAAAGAGGAAAAAGAATCTTAGCCGATCTTGGTAATGGGTAATGGGTAATGGGTAATGGGTAATAGGAATATTCCTAGAATTACCAATTAGCAATTAGCAATTAGCAATTACCAATTACCAATTACCAATTACCAATTACCAGCAACCGTAGCAACATCAGACAGACATTAAGGAAGCCATGCAAACTCTACCTAAAGAGCGCCGTTTCGAGACTCTCTCCTACTTGCCCCCCCTTTCGGATGCCCAAATCACCCGTCAAATCCAGTACATTCTGGATAAGGGCTACATTCCTGGTGTGGAATTCAGCGAAGGTTCCGAACCGACTCAGCACTACTGGACGCTGTGGAAGCTGCCTTTGTTTAACGCTACCACCACCAACGAAGTGTTGAATGAAATCAAAGCTTGCCGCTCTGAATACGGCAACTGCTTTATCCGCGTCATGGGTTTCGATAACGTGAAGCAATGCCAAGTTCTCAGCTTCATCGTTCACAAACCCAACCGTTTCTAAATCGGAAACCGGAAAGAAATAATAGTTAAAGCTTGAGCAGGTAGGGACAGTTTTTGTCCCTACCTTTTCTCTTGCTTGGGAATAAAGAGGTACAACAGAGGAAGAGGCTAATATAGATCTGCGTTATTGATATGGTTTGCGATGAAGTTCTCCCTTCCTCAATTTTCTAGATTGGTAGCATTACTATTTTTCGGTATATTATTAACCTTTGCTATACCCTTGCTAGCTAGAGATATTCAATTGCCTGCGAGTCGCTTTGTCGAAGTTAGGCAGATTCGCGGTACGGTGACGTATCAAGGAAGACCAGCACGAGTGGGCGATCGCCTCACCAGATCCGGTCAGCAAATCTCTACAGGTAGACAATCTAGCGCGGTTTTGGCTGTAGATAGTGGAATTGCGAGAATCAATGTCGCTGAATTAACCACCGTCCAAGTCCAAGGTCTTTCTATCGCCAATGGCGGCAGAATCACTCGCCTTTCCGTACCCAGAGGACAAGCGAGGATACAAGCGCGCCCCTTGACCAATCCGAATTCGCGCCTGGAAATTAGCAGTCCAGCAGGGGTTACAGGGGTTCGCGGGACTGAATTTGGCGTCGGTGTTGGACCAGGTGGTAAAACAGGAGTTTCTACCCTTGAAGGCGCAGTCGCTACTACTGCCAAAGGAAGAACGGTGACAGTAAATGGTGGCTATTCTTCGCTAGTTTTTCCCGGAGATCCCCCAACTCCACCCAAATTAACGCAAGAAAATTTGAAGTACGAGTTAATTAGTTTATCAGCCATCGATCGAAACAGAGTGCGATTAATTTGTACGGTCGATCCGCTGAATTTGGTATTTTTAAACGACCAGCCTTTAGAAATGGATAAAACGGGCAAAATTGACACAGTACTGCCAATGCCAGCTAATTCTGACTATCGGCTAGTGATTCGCACTCCCCTGGGAAATCAGGAATCTCACGAGATTGGATCGGCTTTGCTTAAATAGTGGGAATGGGTAATTGGTAATTGGTAATTGGTAATTGAAAAAACCGTCTAATAACTAATGAAAAATGAATTGTTTCGTTATGTTGCCCGCATTCAGGGGCTATTGCCTGGATTTATTGCTGCTATTATTTCCTTGGCTGTGTGGCAGGTGGGCGGGTGGAAAGCGTTGGAACAAATCGGTTATAACTCGCTATTTCAAATTCGGGATACGGGAATTTTACCGAAGCCAAATTGGGATAAACGGGTAGTAGTTATTGCCATAGATGAAGCGAGTTTGGGGAAGTTGGGGAGATTTCCGTTTTCGCGCGATCGCTACACTAAACTATTACAAGCACTCTCCCCTTCTCGCCCCGCAGCAGTTGGTCTTGATATTATATTTGCCGAACCAAGTCCCGACGATAGCCAACTTGCCGACGCCATCCGCGCCAGCGGTAATGTAATTTTGGCTCAAGCTTCGGATGATAAAGTACAATTCATCCACATCGAGACGATTTTAGACCAAGCCGCCGCCGCCCGTGGTCATATATCGCACAACCCAGATACAGATGGCATTAGCCGTCAAGCGGCGCTGAAATTCAAGGGGCTTTCTTCGCTGGGATTGGCGATGGTGCAACTCTACTCTAGCGATAATCCAGGGGAGTCGGAACAGCTAGAAAAGTTTTTAACATCCCTGAGTCAGGATAATCGACAATTTCAATATGTTTGGCTAAATTGGCCTGGAAAGAGGCAATCTTTGCCGACTTATTCGTTTGCGGATGTTCTAGAAGGGAAAGTATCTAAAAATGCTTTGACTGGCAAATTTGTGTTAGTAGGAATAACCGCTATGGGTTTCGATCCTATGGTGACGCCGTTAAACCAAATGCCACCTACTAGCGGGGTTTACCTTCATGCAGCGGCGATCGATAACTTATTAAATAATCGATTTCTGCAACCTTTACCAGATTGGAAAACTGCAATTTTATTGCTTTTAATTGGCCCACTTACTAGCGGGATATTGTCAAAATTGGGTGCAGAGAGAAGAGTTGCGATCGCTCTTTTACTTCCCTTATCTTGGTATGGCGTCTCACTAACGTTATTTTCCTCCTTTTCCTGGTGGCTTCCTATTGCTGCACCTGTGGGTACAATTCTGCTAGCGGGAATTGGTTTGCAACTGCGAGAACAGCAGGAAAAGCAACAATTAATGAGCTTATTTGAAAAATACATGGCGAAAGAAACTGCTAATTTAATTTGGCAGCGCAAAGACGAAATTATTAAAAATGGCGAATTGCAACCCCAAGAAATGGTAGCCACGGTTTTATTTATGGATATTCGGGGTTTTACCACAATTTCAGAACAATTATCGCCCCGGGAATTAATGCCTTGGCTCAACCAATACCTCAATGCTATGAGCGAGTGCATCATGAATCGTGGCGGCGTAATCGATAAATATATCGGCGATGCAATTATGGCAATTTTCGGCATTCCGTTTGCGCGGACTAAACCGGAAGAAATTAAACAAGATGCTTTAAATTGCATGGCAGCTTGTTTGGAAATGTCCGAAAGATTGGAAAAATTAAATCAGAAATTTGAAGCTGAAAATCAGCCTAAAATTAAATTTGGAATTGGCGTTCATACTGGATCTATTATAGCAGGTAGCGTCGGCGGTGGTCAGCGTTTGAATTTTTCCGTTTTGGGAGATACAGTTAACGTGGCGGCGCGACTGGAGGCGATGAACAAAGAAGTAAAAGAAGATAATCCCTATGGGATTTTAATCACTAATGAAACTTGGGAATATGTGAGCGATCGCTACAATGCCAAACCCGTAAAAAGCATTCAACTGCGAGGCAGGAAGCAAGAAACAATTATTTGTTCGATTTTGGGAAAAAAGTAATTGCTAATTACTAATTGCTAATTGCTAATTGCTAATTGTTCATTGTTAATAAGAATAATTTTTTCAGTATGAACGAAACTGAAATCAGGAATTTATCCATCATTTTGGAACTTCCTCCGTTATCGGGAACTCCTCAACAGATTAAACAGGCAGAACTCATTAGATATGAGAAACTCAAACAAGTTCCCTTTTTTGAAGCCAACTGGGATATGTTTCTGAATGAAGTAGAAGCTAGAAATATACCTGACGATACTCTCATACACCTCAGGCAAAGCAACCTTTCCGAGTTTTGGATAGCAAACAGCGACCTCAGTTTTTGGCAATTACTGGAATATTTTTCTTGATAGCTGTCATTATGATTCTGGCTAAAATAGCTTTTCTAATCGATCCTCTCGATTACTTCACCGCCAACTATTTGATAACCCCAGCGAGAATTTCGGTTAGCAAGTTGTCGTGCTGCGTCGTACTCACCCAGAAGACAAAGTTCAACTAACTGTTGATATCCATCCTCTTTCTGTTGTTGCAATCTAGCCCTACTGAGGTGTTCTCTTTCTTGCTCTGAAGGATTAGGGCGTCCCGGAACAAGCGGATCTATCTCACCAATGTGTTTCATAGCAAATTATTCCTTTATTTGATCGCTAAAAAGGCATTAAATCCACCACTTCACCATCTACAATTCCGTATCCCCATTCTGGGTGTTCGGCAATTTGTTGTTCAACTAAAGTTCGACCCATACCAGTTTTATAAGCTGACTGTAAAGCAGCAAGGCTGGGAATATCGCAGGTAGAAGTGGGTGATTTATCCTCAACTTCGGTCAATTCTAAACTACTTTTAGGTAAAGATGCTGTACTGGAAGATTCTAGAGAAAAGTCAGGAGCAACAGCAGCTAGTTTATTCATAACGCTTTCTTTGGTAATCTCAGGTTTATTTGTAAAAGAGGGGGGTAGATAAGGTGTTGTTACTCCTAACTTTTTCGCTTTGATGGCTTCATCGGCGATGCGATCGCATTTCCTCAAAAATCCTTCCCACAAATTTTTTCCTAGTACCGGATCTCTTAAATCCGCACGCGCTTTTGCAACTGCAACCTCCAATGGTTCTCCTTTATGAACGTAGTATTGAATCCGTTCCTCTTCAAAAACTGGATAAGGAATTCCTGGTTCAATTTCCCAATCTCGCTTAACTTTTTGACTAGCTCCCAGGGGAATTCCTGAAATAAATTCATCCCAAAACGGCGATACCAAACCTTTGGTCATACCATCTATAATTTTAAAAACACATCCACCTGGGTTATCATATCCTTTCTCCTCCTTAAAGTATGCTAATAAAGCTCTTTGAAACTGTTCAAATTGCTCTTGAGAATTCCAAGGCCCGCTAAATTGATAATTAGGATTTACTTTAACTGCAATTTGCTGACGCTGAACGGGGAAAAACTTATCCGTTTTAACTGCTTCGACTTCTACAGAAGCGCGTTCGCGTTGGCTAACGCTTGCGGATGCGTTTAGCGTCTTCCGAGCCGAATCGCTTTTACCATTAGTAGCTTGATAGGGATTTTTATAATCTTGAGCGCACAAAGCTTCTAACATGGTTTCAAACGCATCAATATTAGGCAAAAACTCCAGGACGTTGGTGTTATCGCCAGTGCGTTCTTGGATGAGCGATCGCTTAACCAATTGACTCCTAGCATATTGCTGTTCCACCTTACTCAAACCTGTTTCCCGCTCAATTTCATCAAAACTAATTGTAACCCATTCATCTGGATGATTTAATTGAGACTGCCATTGAACAAGCTGACAAAAGAAAACCGTCGCCGTCACCCCACCCGTAACTTTAGCTACCTTGGGATAGTAAACAACTGAATTACCTAAATTTTTCCATAAAAATGCCAATTTCATGCTTAAATATCCCTGATAAATATTTCGGTAAAATCTATTTTATCGCTTTGTCTTCTTACCGAGCAACCGCAGTTGGCTCCAGGTGTATAAAAGCTAACTCTTTCGCAGATACATCATTACCCAAACGCCTAAAAGAATAATACCCGCTCCTAAATAATCATAGCGGTCAGGGGGAACCCGATCGACTTTCCAACCCCAGAGAATTGATAGGATAATAAAAATACCTCCGGCTGCATAAGCGCGACCAAAATTAGCAGGCTGTTGCGTAGCAACAAAGCCATAAATAGTTAGTAATATAGAACCAGCAAAAGCTAGCCAACCACTTTTACCTTCGCGTAACCATAACCAGACTAAATAGCCCGTGAATTTTATTTTAGCCATGAGAGGAGGACAATAATGGAAGCGAAGCTTTGGCAATTTTAGAGAAACATATGGACCCAGCAAAAATTGCCATTTTGGTGTCTATGTTGCCGATAGGTGAAGGTAACTATTTGGCAATTCGAGAGCAGTTATTCGCTGGAGAAACAGTAGATACGCTAGTGGAGAAAATTAAGGCTTACCAAAAATCTAAGCTCTAATTATAGCGCGTTCGCTTCTCTCTACTTTCTTCCTGGAGCGTCCTACTCAACGAGTGCGCCGCTGCGCGTCTATGGCGTCTTGGCGGTTTTTATTAAATTAAACTACCACTATATAGCCATTTTTTTATAAAATTTTAACGATGGGCAGAAAAGCGATTCTCCTCCTCCAGACGCTACGCGAACGCACAAAACCAAACCATGACCTACTATATCTCTCCTCGGTTTCTTGACAAACTTGCCGTTCATATCACCAAAAACTTCCTCGACATCCCCAAAATCCGAGTTCCCCTGATCTTGGGAATTCACGGACGCAAAGGCGAAGGTAAATCGTTCCAATGCGAATTAGTATTCGAGAAAATGGGGATCGAAGTCCTTCACATCTCTGGCGGCGAACTGGAAAGCCCCGACGCCGGAGATCCGGCGCGTTTAATTCGCTTACGCTATCGGGAAGCCGCCGAATTTATCAAAGTTCGGGGTAGAATGACCGCACTCATGATTAACGACTTGGATGCGGGTGCAGGACGCTTCGATGAAGGGACGCAATATACCGTCAATACTCAATTAGTCAACGCCACGCTAATGAATATTGCCGATAATCCCACCAACGTCCAGCTACCTGGAAGCTACGATGAAACTCCCCTCCATCGCGTCCCAATTATCGTCACTGGAAACGATTTTTCGACCCTGTACGCGCCCTTAATTCGCGAAGGTCGGATGGAAAAATTTTACTGGGAACCCGACCGAGACGATAGAATTGGCATCGTCAGCGGGATTTTTTCAGAAGATGGATTATCCCAGCGCGACATCGAACAGTTAGTCGATACTTTCCCCAAACAAGCGATTGATTTCTTTAGCGCTTTAAGGTCGCGGATTTATGACGAACAAATTCGTCAGTTTATCCATAAAATCGGGATTGAAAAAGTATCCTCGCGCGTGGTTAATAGTTTAGAAGGGCCGCCTCAATTCCAAAAGCCCGACTTCAATTTGTCGCGCTTGCTGGAATTTGCTAACCTAATGGTCGGCGAACAAGCGCGGGTAGAAAAAATGCGGCTTGTGCGAGAATACAATCAATCTTTAAACTTTCAGGAGCAACAACATCAACCAGCCTCTCAAGCTATCCAAACTGAAATACCAGGTAATGGTAACGGTTATGGGAGCAATGGTCAAGCAAAGAAAGCGCAACTGAATCCAGAAATAATGCAGCAATTGCAACAACTGGTGAGCAGCGGTTATCGAATTGGGATAGAGTATGTAGATGAACGCCGATTCCGGACGAATTCTTGGATAAGTTGCGCGTCGATTGGCGCAAATCAACAAGGGGATGCGATCGCAGCATTAGAAAACTGTCTCGCCGAACACGGTGACGAATATATCCGCTTAGTTGGAATTGACCCCAACGCCAAGCGCCGCGTCATGGAAACCATTATCCATAGACCCAGATAATAGACCTTTTGCAAAAATACCAAAGGCGGGCAGGATGCCCACCCCACAAAGCTGGCAAAATTATTGTGGGGTGGGCGTCCCGCCCGCCCTTGGGATAATCTGAAGATAAGTTTTGCAACACCCCTAATGATGCCACAGAAACCGGGTTTCTTTAAGAAACCCGGTTTCTAAATCCCCTCGTGACTAACAATATAATCGACAATTTGAGACAGCGATCGGCGAATTTTCCTCTCGCGCTTGCGACCATTTCCAGTCATTGTAATGATGTAAACTTTACCCTGAATTTCTACAGCAACTGTCGTCCCTCTCACTTGGGAAGTTTCTCCCGTTTTCTCCCCCAACCAGCGACCAGGCGATGATTTTAACGCCCGAAATCCCAACACTTTTTCTACCTGATAGCTGAGAACTTCCGCCAAAACCTCATATTCTGGGTGCTTGCGATTGTAAATTTCCACCATCATCGCGGTTAGTTCGTTACTCGTAATGCGATTTGGTTCCCAACCAACATTTTTAGAGGGATTGGTGCGGTATCCTTTCAGTTTGTGGCTGACTCGCGTTTGAGTATAGCCGAGTTCGCCCAAAGTTTTATTGATGTAATCCCATCCCAAATAATCAATAATTTGGTTCGTCGCAATGTTACTGCTGTAAGCGATCGCTTGCGTCAGTAAATACTTCACCGTATAAGACCTACCGACTTTAATCCGCGAGAAATTCTCTTCCGTATAATTACTGGGGTCTACGTAAATCTGTGTATCAAGACTAATATTATCTGCGGTAAGTTTGCGGAGGAGAGCGATCGCAATCGGCACTTTAATCAAACTGGCGGCGCTTTGGGGCGGGCGAGATCCTTGATAGTTCAGGCATTTGCGCTCAAGGTCGCAAACTGCGATCGTGGGGGAAGATAAACCGCTCTGGGCGACGATAGCATTAAGCACTTGAGAGCGAGACTCTTCCGCAGGAGCAGGTATGTCAACAGCGGCTACCCCCGGAGCGGGTAAAATACCGATCAGACAGGCTAGAGCGATCGCTACACATTGCTTTTGAACCATCAATTTTGCACTCCATCACCCATTCGCAGGTAAAAAAGGAAACTCAGCACTCACATGCCAGCGCCCGCCATCGTGAATCAGCAGCGTCAGATAATTGGCACTGAACTCAAATTGTACGGGTTTGCGCTCAAATTCAGGCCACGCGGCTTTAAAATTCTGCTTGGTTAAGTCTTTAAACGCCACAGTCATGTGAGGCGAGTAGGGACGTTGCTTCGCCATCAAATCTACAATCCCCAACTCCCGCATCATGTGGTTCATCAAGTCAGCTTGTAAAGTGAGAAGTTCCGGAGTTTTCACCACATTGATATAAATCACTCTGGGGGGAAACGCCGCAAAACCAGATAGGGAAATTGGGATACAAGGTCTTTGATTGGCAAAATTCAGCAAAGATTGTTCTAAGACAGTAACCGACTCCTTATCCCACTCAAAAGGCGCTTGCAGGGTAATGTGGGGCGGCGACTTCTGGGCGTGCCGACTATTGTAGCGCTCAGCAAAGAGTTGCTTGACGCCATTAGCGTAGTCTTGGATCTCTTGGGGGGGCAGGAGGGCAATAAAATAAAGGCTGGTGGACTTGTCCATATCTATAATCTCAACAGAATCTCCAATCTAAAATCTAAAATCTAAAATCCAAAATGCCTTGGTTTGTCAAGATCGAAGAAGGAATAGTCGATAAACCCACCTTTGACCAACATGTCCCCGCCCATAAAGCTTACGTCGAGGACTTAATCTCCAAAGGACACCAGGCGCGTACCGGGTACTGGGCGCAACGGGGCGGCGGGATGATGATATTCCAAGCGACTTGCATCGATGAAGCCAAAGCCATTGTCGCCCAAGATCCCCTAGTGCGACATAACTGCGTCAACTACAAGCTGTATGAGTGGAAAATTCTGGTCGAATAGGCTTCTTGAGCAGGTGAGCGGGTGAGCAGGGGAGAGTGTACGTTCAAATTCCCACCTGCCCAAGAATCCCCCATTAGCAATTACCAATTACCAATTACCCATTCCCCATTACCAAATTTGATGCTATTGTAGATCTAGACCTGGACCTATGCGATTGCAACGCCCAAACCTTGTCAGGACCGGAAGGTAGCAGCAACACGGGATGCTTGTAGTAGGCGTAGACTCCGGGTCGCCCTTTTTTTAAGCAACAACAGCGGCTATGGCAGGTTTCGGAGATCTGGTAAAAAAGGCGTTTTACCTGGGAGTGGGGCTAGCTGCCTCGGCGGGTGAAAAAGCGGGTGGAAATCTAGCCGAACTGAAAGAGCAAGCCCAAAAGTTAGCCGATGAGATGGTAGCAAAGGGCGAAATGACCACAGCAGAAGCTAAGCGGATGGTAGATGAAATGATCCAGCGGGCGCAGCAACAGTCGCCTGGAGAGTCTACCACTAACGCCCCTAGTGGCGAACCGCGTCGGATTGAAATTGTATCCGATGAAGAAGAAGCAAGCCCTACCAAGCCGGAAAATGTAGATGCGTTAAGAGATCAAGTAAGCGCATTGCAAGAAGAATTGCGCCGCCTGCAACGCGATCGCTAAATTAAAATCCGCCACTTGTCGCGATCGCTGACTTGGGATTGATAATTGTATCAGGGGGATCTAAACTAAAAGTCCTCCCGAACTAGAGCAAATTTTTCCCTTGAGAGCAAGCAAGGGTGGTAGCGTAGCGCTTATGGAAGACTGGCAAAAAAATTTAACCGACATGTTAGAAACAGTGACCCAGGAGGTAGAGAAGTTCTTCAGCGATGTTACCGACGCAGTGGATGCGATCGCTTTACTGTCTGAAGAAGTCGCCCACCAAGTAAACAACACCATCACCACCGAACTCGAACTGTTTTTAAACGATCTAATTCAACCGATTCTGGACGCATGTTCCGAGTTTGAGCCAAGAAGTTTTGAGTCAGAATGGCCCCTAACTGATACGGTAGAACCTTCACCCCAACAACATCCCGCTTGCGTTGGTTGCCGTCACTATCACGGTCAAGTATACTCTGGGAACTTACTCGTTTGTGGAATGCATCCCTATGGTTGGGAAACAGGAAATTGCCCAGATTGGGAAGGTTATAGGAACTATTAAACGATGAAAGATTTACCGATTGCTGACGATTTTTATCCGGCGTCTGAAACTGAGCCAGCCACAATAGAAATGAAGTACGGCGAACGTAACATTGCTGAGGGAAAACTGATTACATTTCCCAACCCGCGCCTGGGAAGACGTTACCAAATTAACATTACGTTGCCGGAATTTACTTGCAAGTGTCCGTTTTCTGGCTATCCGGACTTTGCGACGATTCACATTACCTACGTTCCCGACCAAACTGTAGTCGAGTTAAAAGCGTTGAAACTGTATATCAATAGTTACCGCGATCGCTACATTTCCCACGAAGAATCCGTCAATCAAATACTCGATGACTTTGTTGCCGCTTGCGACCCCTTGGAAGTCCAGATTAAAGGCGATTTCTCCCCTCGAGGCAAT
The DNA here is from genome assembly GCA_003486305.1 of Cyanobacteria bacterium UBA11371. Taxonomy (GTDB): domain Bacteria; phylum Cyanobacteriota; class Cyanobacteriia; order Cyanobacteriales; family Aerosakkonemataceae; genus Microseira. The sequence continues at coordinate 8,134 of DNGJ01000235.1, read as the reverse complement.
GTCCATACCACGATTGAGGTGAATCATAAAAAGTAATAAATTATACTTGTAGATTCAAGTGAAAGTGCGTAAGTGGCACGAGTAGGTAGCGCGATCGCTAATTTCACCCAAGCTTTATACAATTCCCGCAAAAAAATAGGTAAGTCCACCATTATGCCGACCCGATGCCACTGCTTATGCTATGTAAGTAGTTGCCAACAAAAAATTGGCTGGCGGTGGCACGCATATGCAAACAGTATCGGCAGCTTACTGGCTGAGCAAACTAGACCGAAACCTCTTAATCATCAACCAAAAGCAAGCTACGGGAGAGTTAACGATCCGCAGCGGCACATCCCAGTGGCGGCTTTGCTTTTTCCTCGGACAGTTGTTTTATGCGATTGGGGAAAACCACCGCGTCAGGCGTTGGCAACGGGCGCTAAAAAGGCATTGTCCGAATTGGGTGGTGGAAACTGACCAACTGGTTAGCAGCGAACTTTGGGAATGTCAGCTGCTGCATCAAGGCATGGCACAAGGTCACTTGTGTGCTACTCAAGTCAAAGCAGTGGTTCTAGAAACCACGCAAGAAGTCTTGTTTTCCATGACTAGGCAAGCGAGTTTATCAGGATATTGGCAACCCCGTCAATATCGCAAGTTGCAAGTAGCATTTTACCTGAGTTTGTGTCCTTTGGAAGTCAAGCAACTGATCAAGCAAAGCCAACGCTTCTACGAAAAATGGCTGGAGATGGGGATAGGCAACATCGATCCCGACTTGGCACCCGTCCTGAAGCCGTCCCCTTGCGAACTGCATCAATGTTCGGTGGATACTTTTCTCAACTTAACCGCCTTATTTACAGGTCGATACACCCTGTGGGATATTGCTTTGAAGATGAAGCAACCCTTGACTAGGGTAGGGCGTTTGTTGCATCACTTTTGTCAACAAGGCGTGGTGGAATTGCAAGCGGTGTCAGATATAACGCCTCCGTTTGTATGTCACTTAAGCGATGAGAATATAGCCAAAAACCAGTTTGCGATCGCTTGTATAGACGACTCTCCTTTAATGGGACGCTTTCTCAAAGAAATCCTCCCCCCCGCTGGCTACCGACTGTTGTATGTTGAAGATCCAATTCAAGGGATCGGCATCCTCGCTAAATATAAACCCGATTTAATATTGTTAGATTTAGTTATGCCCGATACCGACGGCTATAACGTTTGTAATTTTTTACGCCATAGTTCTACTTTCCGCAAAACTCCCATCATTATGCTCACCAGTTGGGATAATACTATTAACAGAGTCCGCGCCAAGTTGGCTGGAGTCAACGATTTTTTACCCAAACCTTTTGAAGCCGAACAACTGCTGGAACTGATTAAAAAGCATTTACCAGCAGAGCGGCAAGAATCACCGTAAACTGAGAGCTTGCTAATGGCTAATGGCTAATTGCTCATAGTTAATCGCCTTTTTCCTATTAACCATTAGCCATTAACCATTA
>DNGJ01000235.1:1846-6477 GCA_003486305.1 Cyanobacteria bacterium UBA11371 | reverse complement strand
TTAACCATTAGCCATTAACCATTAACCATTAGCCAAAAACTTCGTTGACTCAAGTAGAAGCGATCGCAACCTCTTCTTCAATCCCAGGCGTCTTGAGTTGCTCCAAAATCTCGATCGTTTCTCGCTCAAACGCCACCTGCGCCCGATTGGTTCTTCCTCCTACGTAAAGACTTCCATCTTGTTGCAGCGCCCAAATCTGCGAGTGGGAAACATAACTCATCATCACCCCCACCATCAGCAAGCCAAAACCAAGATACACAATTGGAATCCCCGGATCGGCTTTAATTTGCAAACCCGTGCTGCCGACGATTTCATCAATGTATAGTTTTACTCCATTAACCTCCGCATACATACCGGCGCGGACGGTGGTTAACAACTTCCCGGCTGTATCGTAAATTAACAGCGTTCCCTGTAAATCTTTGGCTAAAAGCGATACGCCCTCGCTCAAATCGGGTTTAGTGGGAATCCAAGTTCCCCAGAGGCGTCCCTTACCCCCAGTTTCCAGGGGAGCCATTGGTAGCTTTAAGACGGGGCTGTTATTTAACCGAAAGCGCACGCCTGCGATCGCCCAATCTGTTTGGTAAAAAGTTACACCTCGGTAACGCAAGGGTTTGTTGACATAAATCTTTTCGCGGTCGATTTCTTTCCCTTGGTTATCGACAACGGATAAATCCGAATAGAACTGGTCAATTGAGCCTTCTGGCGTGTAATCGATCCAAAAGCGATTAACTTTTACCGACCAATCTTTAGGAACTTGCGGCGCAGCCATTGGCCCAGCATCGAGTATATTTTTTACCTGGAACTTAGTACCGCTCTCGATCATTTCTTGAGCCATAAAACCAGTCAGCGCGCCCCAAATTGCCCCAGCTAAAATGATTAACATACTAGCATGGACGACAATCGGGCCGATGCGTCCGACAATACCTTTACGAGCATAAAGCTTATTGCCTTCTTGGAAAACTTTATAGCGGCGCTGCTGCAATACAGGCGCTAAATTAGCAAGCGAACCACTATCGAGTTCTGCACTTAAAGCTAACTTTTCAAATTGGCGGGGTTGGTCGTAAAATTTCCATCGACGCGCTGCCTTTAAGGCGGGAAATTGGCGCGTAAAAGTACAGGCGGTTAAACTGCTACCAAATAAAATCAGAATAGCCAAAAACCACCAAGTGCGATATACGTGGTCTAAACCCAAGAATAAGAGAACCTTCCAAGAAAGGAAGCCAAACAAAGCCGGGTCTTCGGGATAATTCGACTGGTAGAATGCCAGAGATTGACCTTGTTCGATTACCGTTCCGGAGATACTGATTCCAGCGATCGCTAGCAGCAGCAAAATTGCCAGCCGCAAATCTCCTAACAACGGCAATAATTCCCGCTGAAATAGCCGTTGGAGTTTGGTAATTGGCGAATTGTCGTTCGTAATTGTCATTTTTTTCTTATTTTTACCCTTATCAAAGATTTGCTTGCGATCGCACCTGGAAGCGGCGGGTTTATTAACGATATTTTTCCGATGGAGAAATTATTTGTCAAACCCGCCCCTGGGGAGGGTTTATTGAAGATATTGGTGGAAGGCAGAAATTGTTTGTCAAACCCGCCCCTACAACTTTCTCTCCCTCGCTTCACCCATTAGCCATTAGCCATTAGCCATTAGCCATTATCAAACAGGAATCCGCATTAACAGGGAAAATACACCAAATCCCACGAGCATTGCACCGCTAACGGGATTAATCCAACTTGACCACTGGCGTAATTCTAGTAGCTTCTTGATCGAAGCGGTAAAAGTCCCGGCTAATATTAACGGTGCTACATATCCAGCGGCGTAAAGCAGCAGAAAAATACCGCCTAAAACTAAATCTTGCGTCGAAGCTACCCAAGCGAGCAAAGTTGCTAAAACCGGGGTGCTGCAAGGAGAAGCGACCAAACCAAAAGTTAAACCCAGCAGATAGGAACGTACCCCCGGTGGTAAATCGCCTCTAATCCACTCGCTACCGCCAAAAGAGGGAAATTGCAAAGGAAGTGCTTCTAGTAAGTTTAGACCCATTGCGATCGCTATAATGCTCGCAATAATCGGTAGACCGATTCCCACTTGTCCGTAAACGCGCCCCAGCAGCGCTGCGAGAATGCCTAACCCAGCTAAAGTGGTTGCCAATCCCAACGCGAACCAAGTAGACTGAGCAGCAGCACTGAAGCGGCTTTTGGCTTCATACCCGCCGATGTAGCCGATCGTGATGGGCAACATCGAAAGCATACAAGGCGTCATGCTCGTCAGCAAGCCAGCGGCAAAAATAACGCCAATGCTAACCCCGCTAAGATGGTTTAGCTGAGAAGAAACCAGGGTATTAGCAAGTTGTTGGAGTTGGTAAAGGTAGGTAGAGAAAGTTTCTAACATGCAGCAGGTGGATTGAAATGCCCATACAGCTTGAATTGTAGCTTATTCGGGGAGCGCCAACTGCAACTTTTAACCTGTGCTAGCTGCGAGATCTGTGCAACATGCGATCGCAACGATCAAAAACACCTCAATACCAGATCCCAAGCAGCATTTACGGTAATAGGTGCGAAGGCTGACGGGAAAACTTGATGTTAAAATACCAAGATTGAACAATTTTACCCACTAATAAAAAATTTTCCTGCCATTTATTGACTCAGCTTTTAAAATCCGTAGAATTTCCGGTACATTGTGCATGAGTGTAATTTCCAAAACCGATATCGCTTGTCGCCATCCTTAAAATTGTTAGCAGTAGTCTGCCGATCAACACTCCCAAATATCCCCGCACTGGCTTTCACCACGCACAAAATTACTTGATATTGCCCCATTTTTCCCAATTTGTAACCAATTCAAGGACAATTGCTAATCGTGAATAGTCAAAGCAAGGCATTTCGACCCAGCATAAATAGCCTGCGATAAACAGCCTTATGGAAGCATCATTTGAACTTACCCTACAGATCGTCATCGCCATTGTCGCAGGCATTGGCGCTCAGGTTCTAGCAGCATTTCTCAAAGTTCCTAGCATCGTCTTCTTGCTGCTATTCGGCATTCTGTTAGGTTCGAGTGGTTTAAGTATCCTGCACCCCAACTTGCTAGGAACGGGATTAGAAGTGATAGTCGCCCTCAGCGTCGCCGTAATTCTATTCGAGGGCGGTCTTAATTTAGAACTGCGAGACTTGGGGCGCGTTTCCGCACCTCTCCGCAACCTCGTCACCTTCGGCACCCTAGTCACCCTACTCTTAGGCGGCATGGCGGCGCACTGGTTGGGCGAGTTTCCCTGGCCCATTGCTTTTTTGTATGCTTCTTTAGTGACGGTAACCGGCCCTACCGTAGTCAGTCCCCTGCTCAAGCACGTAAAAGTAGACCGACAAGTATCAACCCTGCTTGAGGGAGAAGGGGTTTTAATCGACCCAGTGGGCGCAATTCTTGCAGTCGTTGTCTTAGACTCGATCTTCACCACCCACGCTTCTCCCCTAGAAGCGATGACTGGATTATTCCTGCGACTGGGAATTGGCGGGGCGATAGGTGCTGCGGGAGGCTGGTTACTGGGATTTTTTGTCAAACGCGCCCATTTTTTATCAGAAGAACTGAAAAACCTGGTAGTTTTAGCCGGTTTGTGGGGCTTGTTTGGTTTAGCTCAGTTTATTCGCAGCGAATCGGGATTAATGGCAACCGTGCTGTCGGGAATTGTTTTGAGAGCTTCTTCTTTGCCCGAAGAAAGATTGCTGCGACGATTTAAGGGACAGCTAACTACTCTGGGCGTCTCCGTCCTGTTTATTTTGCTCGCGGCAGATTTATCCATCGCCAGCGTGTTCGCTTTGGGGTGGGGTAGCTTGTTTACCGTTTTAGTGTTGATGTTCGTAGTCCGCCCGATAAGCGTTGGTTTATGTACCCTCAACAGCGACCTCAACTGGCGGCAAAAACTATTTGTCAGTTGGATTGCGCCCAGGGGAATTGTTTCGGCGTCGGTTTCTTCCCTGTTTTCCATATTGTTGACCCAACGAGGAATCAACGGTGGCGACGCGATTAAAGCGCTGGTTTTTCTTACCATCATGATGACGGTAATTTTGCAGGGATTGACCGCTGGCTGGGTCGCCCAATGGCTCAAAATTACCTCAAAAGAAGCTACAGGCGCGGTAATAGTTGGTTGCAATCCTTTGGGTCTATTGATTGCCCGCTTGTTTCAAGAGCGCGGCGAGTCAGTGGTGTTAATCGATACCGACCCCGAAGCTTGCCGACAAGCAGAACAACAAAATCTCAAAGTTTTCTTGAGTAGCGGTTTGGATACGGGGGTTTTGGAAGAAGCCGGACTGGCATCGATGGGGACATTCCTCGCCATGACCAACAACGGCGAGGTCAACGTAGTGCTGGCGCAGCGAGCCGCAGAAGAGTTTAATCCACCCCGCGTCCTGGCAGTATTTCCCCGCGATCCCCAAGCGAGTACGCCATCAAATCAAGTCAATCAAGCATTTGTTCCCCAGTTGCCAATCAAAACCTGGAATCAGTATCTCAGTGAAGGATATGTAAAACTGGGAACTACGGTACTGAAAGAACAGGCGCTTTCGTTCCAGCAAGTTCACCTTCAGGCGCTGATCGATACTGGCGAGTTAGTGCCGTTGTTGATAGAACGAGAAGAGCGCCTGTTAGT
>DNGJ01000235.1:0-1644 GCA_003486305.1 Cyanobacteria bacterium UBA11371 | reverse complement strand
GAACGAGAAGAGCGCCTGTTAGTCGTACCAGCAGCAGAAGAGTGGAAAGTAGGCGATCGCATTATCTACCTGTTGCACGATCCCAGACCGAAATTGCTCAAGCGCTTATCCGGTGCGAGTCCATCCTCTCGTTTGGTGTTAGAAAAATTACCCGAAGTTGAAGAAGTACCAATTCCTGCTGCTGCTTTGGAAGTTCCGTTAGAACAAGTTTGAATCGGTAATGGGTAATTGGTAATGGGTAATGGAAAAGAATTACCCAGTATTAATCCCTTTGCCTAAGTCAAATACGACACCCAAGTTGGCAAAATTTCCGGCGAACCATACCAAATTCCAGGGGATTTAGGCGAATGTCTGGCACCTTCGACCACCAAGTTTTCTCCTCCTTCTAAATGGGCGGCTTCAATCGGCACGATACCATCTCCCCAAGTATCCCCTCGCCCGCAGGTTAATTGATAGCTGCTGTAAGCTAACCAACTACCTCGGCGTCTGACACCGAAAATAGACTTACCAGCAACGCAGACATATCGAACTTGGGGGTAAAATGCTCCAGGATAGTTTTTGTTGACAAAATCCAAATTGCGTTTTGTCCAACGTTCCTTGCTAAAGTGGGGAGTTCCCAAGGTTATGAGGTTAGCAACGCTCTTGTGAGCATACCACAAGCACTCTGTTGCCGTCGCGTCGCCGTGAATCATGTAAGGCTTTTCTCCCAAGTAGATGCGGGAAATCCAACCGCCTGCCGAGTGACCGATCAGGTTAATCCCAGAACAGTTGTGTTGCTGCAACATTTGTTTGACGGTGCGGTGGAGTAGTTGCAAAATCGGTAGCATCGACCTTCCCCCCACAGTAGGTAACCAATCTCGTTTCCGCAGCGGTACTATCGCGGTGGGAAAACCCAGATCCTGGAGAGATCGTTCTAAAGGACGGTAAGCGATCGCGCCTTCCAAATAACCAGGTAAAATCACAGTCGGTAATGGCATTTCAGATTGGAGAAAAGAGAATTTGTCGCAAAGGTTGCCTGTATAGGGTTGGTTTATCCCTTATTTCATAGTTTGATACACATTACAGATCTCTCGTTAAACTGACTCCAGTAAAGTAAAGAGAACTTTTCAACCCGCATTAACAGATTATGGCTCGCGAACCAATTCCAACTGCCTATTTTGCCTTAGTTGTTGTGCGTTGGGAAAACCGCTTTCTCATGGTTCACGAGCGCAAACACGGTCAGTTATGGCATCTACCCGCAGGTAGAGTAGAACCAGGAGAAAGTTTGGTTGATGCAGCGAAGCGAGAAACCTTGGAAGAAAGCGGTATTCGAGTCCAAATCGAAGGAATTTTGCGGATTGAACATAAACCGGCTAAATTATCCGGAACTGCTCGCTTGAGAGCGATTTTTGTGGCTCGTCCCCAAGATAATACACCTCCGAAGAGCGTTCCTGATAAAGAAAGCTTGCGTGCAGCTTGGTTTTTGCCCGAAGAAATCGATTGTTTACCGCTGCGACGCCAAAGAGTGCGCGAAATCGTCCATTACGTGGCAAATGGTGGTACGATTTACCCGCTTGAGTTGCTGACTGGTGAGGGAATGCCTTTTAAGTTATAAGCTGCTACGCATCGAATATAGAGACGGGCAGGATGCCCATCCCACACAGG
>DNGJ01000011.1 GCA_003486305.1 Cyanobacteria bacterium UBA11371 | reverse complement strand
AAATAAAGGGGGTTTAGAACCCGGATTTGGTATAGTATTATGTCCGTTGAGTTGCCCATAATAAAAAAACCTCACAGAGTTGTTGCGTAGGGACACGGCATCAGAAATATCTCGCACAAACAGATAACTTTGATCGTGCCGTGTCCCGGCTGATGATTATGGGTAATCCACCGGACGTAATATAAGTCCTGTTATGCAAAAAAGTTACCAGAAAGCCCTTTTATTCCAACTACTGAGTAGCTTTTAACTTCAGTAGTTTTTCCCTTGAAACCTTGTTTTCTTTGTGGTTAGACTGGAGCCTGGTATTTTTTACGACTTAAAGGGTGTCATCCTGATTTCTTTGTGCCAATATGGCTGTTATCTTATGTCTTTGGGAGGATGTCTCGTAGGCAACATCGTGCATTGCTTCCCAGAAAACTAAACACCAACCTTGCCTTAAAACCGAGAAACAGAGATCAAAACACCGTGAAAACAGCTTTAACCGCTATTACCGTTAGCTTAAGCTTGCTTGCAGCAGTCAGCCGCACCGAGGCAGTAACAGTCACCCTTTACAATGGTACTGGTCTACCCGCAAATCAGAATCCGGTATGGATTCTTCCCAGCGCTCTTAGGAGCCAATCAGGGTTTCCTGTTATTGTTGCACCTTCTGAGACACAAGTCTCTGGTGGGGTTCAACTGAATACCGCTGGTAATAACGCCGAGTATTCAGGCTACAGCAACTACACTTATAACCAAAGCACTAACCAAATACAGCTAATCAACTCGCAATTCCCTCCACTCGATCGAAACATTGGTTATAGTCTCTCTTTTAATGTCGCGCTCAACTCTTCAACCAATAGTAGTAACGATCGCTCTGCGTTCAGCGTTACAGTTATTAGCAGCGATCGCCAAGGAATTGAACTGGGTTTCGAGCCTAATTTGATTTTTGCTCAGTCACCTACTTTTGTCCGGGCAGAAAATGCCGCTTTTAACACAAACTCTAGTGCTACCTATACGCTAACGGTTCAAGGTAGTGGTTACACGCTTTCCAATGGATCGCAAAGCCTTAGCGGTTCGCTACGTAGCTACAACTTTAACCCACTAGCCAGTCAGCCTCCTTTGCCATTTAACCCCTATACAACTCCAAGTTTCCTATTTTTTGGCGATAATACCGGACAAGAATCTGGCACTTTTACTCTGGGTGCTGTTTCTGTCACCACTAATACCGCTAATGCTGCGGTTCCTTTTGATTTCAATCCGACAGTTGGTTTAGTAATTCTGGGTGCATGGACTGCATTTAGTCATTTGAGAACTAAACAGAAATGAGAAGCTTTCTTGCACCCGTTCAAAATTTCCAAGTCGCAAAATTTTGGTTATTGGTTCTAGCAGGAGGTTTAATTGCCCTCCACTTTCATTCCAGTTGGGAGGCGAAACTTACTAATTTAGTCGTCACCAGCATTTTGTTTATTGGTGCGATCGCATTCAAATTAAAGCAGAAACACAGCAGTTTAAGCTTAGAAAGCAATTTGTTTTCTAAAGTTATTGGTGCGACGCTAATTGCTAGCGTCTTTCTCAGTCAGGCATTCTTACCCAGTTACGACTTTTTAATTCGGCTTTTACCCTTTATTTCAGGCTTAGGTTTGGCTTTAATAGCCTCCGGAATTAAAGGATTAAAGCAATATTGGCAGGAACTGATGCTGCTTTTGGTTTTAGCGGTTCCTGTAGAATTGCTAATCGATCCGGTTAATCAGATGTTTCGGATTACCAAGATCCTGGCTAAAATTTCAACTTTCATCCTTTGGTATGTGGGATTTCAAGTCACTCGTCAAGGGGATTTAATTATTTTACCAGAAAGAGCGACTTGGGTGGGGCCGAATTGTTCGGGCGTTTTAACGATGCTTTGGATGCTGCAACTGGCGATTCTTTTTTTAACCACCTACCCCACCAACTGGGTGAAAAAAGTATTAGTTCCCGCAGTTGCTGTGCTAATTGTCATCGGGGTTAATAGCATTCGGATCGCAATTATGGCGCTTTTAGCGGCTTACAATTATCCAGCTTTTGAATACTGGCATTCTGATAATGCTCAGATATTTTCTACCATTCCCTTAATGATTTTTTGGTGGGTTTGTAAAATATTAAATGGTAATAGGTAATTGGTAATTGGTAATTGGTAAATATGTCTTTCCCATTACCGATTACCGATTACCGATTACCCATTACCCAAAATATCGATCTACAATAACAACCAGCTAACCAAGTGAAAGCGATCGCTCATGAATTTGCTCACATATTCTCTCCATCTCCTTGGCTCTGGTGCTAATGCATACATCCTGGCTCGGCAATTACGCGACCCCCTAACCCGGCCTAACATATTAGCGGGATTCCAACTCGCCGAATCGGGTTCGGTTCCTTTCCTGGAAACGCTCAGAGATCGAGCCGCAAACGAAGGCGATACCTGGCTTGCAGATAAACTAACTCGCCACGCAGCAGACGAGAAGCGTCACGGGTTAATCTTCGCCCACGGACTCAAGCGGTTGAACAAGCGCGTTATAGATTTTAAGCAGGTATCAGAAACTACCACGGAAGGGAAACCAAGCGAACGCGATCGCAGCCCCTTCTTTGCAGCCTACTTTGACGGCTACTCCCCCGAAAGCTTAAAACCCCAAAACATTGACTGGATAGTCTTTTTAGCCAGCACCTACATTTTAGAACTCGATGCGAGCAAAGATTTTGCCCGCATGGCGAAGGTGTTACCAGAAGACGATCCCAACAGCAAACACCTCAAACAGGGTATCTTGAGTATCGCTAACGATGAAACTCGTCACGCTGCTTATCTGTATGAAGCACTACAGCGGCGTCTCTCCGATAATGCTGCGGCGGCGGTAGTTGAGGAATGGCGACAGCGCAAAGTTAACGCTTTGATAGCGATGGCGAGTAATTTGTTTCAAAAAGGTGGAAAAATACCCTCAATCGTACAAGAAGGCGCACCGACAGATTTACCCGATGTTGATGTTGCCCAATCTCAGTTAGTTGTTGCCTAGAATAAATTTGTTAGCTCGTTCCCAGGTTCCACCTGGGAATGCTTTTTTTGGAGGCTCTGCCTCCGGCACATACCAGAGGCAGAGCCTCACTTATCTGCGTTACCAGGCCGGAGCCTGGTAACGAGCCTAAATTCATTTCCGGGCGGGTTAGTGCAAATAAAGAGGATTGAAATATGTTTGAGTCCATTTTAATGGACTTAAGCTGCTCGCCTTGGAAATTGATTTCCGGGCGGGTTAGTGCAAAAGTGCAAGATCTAAATAAGGTTTCTGCCCCACCAATAAACACCAAAATCTAAAACTCTTGACCATTAAACGCCGTAAATTGATCAAAACATTGGGAGTAGCAGCAATTGCATCCCAGTTACCGATATCGCGCGCGATCGCATCTCGCAGCACCATAAAACCACCGCGTCTAAAACCAGGCGATACGGTAGGATTAATTGCCCCTGCTGGTATTGTAGAGCCAGAAAGCATAGAACCAATAACCCAAAAGCTGGCAACTTTGGGATTACAAGTCAAATTGGGAACCCACCTCCTAGATCGGTATGGTTATCTAGCAGGAAAAGATAGCGATCGCGCCGCCGACGTCAACGCCATGTTTGCCGATAAATCCGTGCAAGCTATTCTAGCAATGCGAGGCGGTTGGGGATGCAATCGCATTTTACCATTATTAGATTACAAACTCATCCGTACCAATCCCAAGATTATCATGGGTTTAAGCGATATCACCGCTTTACTATTAGCAATTTATGCCAAAACTAATGTAATTACTTTTCACAGCCTCACCGGAACTTCCAGTTGGAACGAATTTTCCCTAGATTACCTGCGGCGAATTTTATTCAACGGTGAAGCCGTAACAATGCAAAATCCCACTAACACCGATAATCGCGTAGAAACAATTAAAGGTGGAAAAGCGAGGGGAAAATTAATCGGGGGGAATTTATCCGTCTTAGCCGCAATGGTCGGATCTTCTTACCTGCCAAAATGGCAACAAAACATCTTATTTTTAGAAGATATTAGAGAAGAAGTTTACCGGGTAGACCGACTGCTGACTCAGTTAGAGTTGGCAGGAATATTGCCGCAAATATCCGGTTTTGTGTTTGGAAATTGCCGAGAATGCGATCCAGAAGAACCGGATAAATCCCTCACCCTAATGCAAGTATTGCAAGATCGCATCTTACCATTAGGAATTCCCGCCTGGTACGGTTCCGCGATCGGTCATATTCCGGATAAATTTACCCTGCCAATTGGTGCGGAAGTTGAAATTGATGCTACTGCCGGGACTATTAAAATGCTGGAAACAGCGGTAAAATAATCATGACTTACGCACGAGTTGGCAGCGTAGGGACACGGCGTCCGAAATATTCTGTACAAATGAACATTTTACGATCGCCGTGTCCCTACAACATTCCCGACGAGTTTTCAGAGAAACCCTGTTTCTTTGGGTAAGTCCTGATAATACAGAAGATTAGAGCTAAAAAATGAGTTAATTAAGCGCAATTCATTTGGGCACCAAATATGAAGAAATATTAACAATAATTGATAATTAACCGCTCGGATGAACCAACTGGGTGAAGCGCGATCGCCTAACTTTCAACTACTTTAAGAAAGCGCGAGCAAACTTGCTTCCCACGCTAAAATTACCTATCTACTCTTGACTCTGCGTCCTCTGTGCCTGGAGTGGTATCGTTAAAAAAATCACTTCCATAAACTCAACCAATGCTACCCGTATTACCAGAAATAATAGATGGACTGCCTAACATTTCCGGATGGGAAACACAAGTGCAATCCGTCGTGCAACAAAACGATTCAGTATTTTTACCTAGAACGAATCTCAGATTAAGCGAAATCCGGGCAGGATTTGCGATCGCGCTGCACATGCACCAGCCTACCATCCCCGCCGGACAAAACGGCGAACTAATTAGCAACCTGCAATACATGTTTGAACATCCCCACGAAGGAGACAACCACAACGCAGGTGCATTCGCTTGGTGTTATAGTCGCATGGCAGACTTTATCCCCGAATTAGTAGCGCAAGGATGCAATCCCCGCATCATGCTGGACTATTCCGGCAATCTTTTGTGGGGACTTAGACAAATGGGACGCGGGGATATCCTAGAAAACCTCAAGCGCATTACTTGCGATCGCACCTACCAACCTTACGTAGAATGGCTGGGTACGATGTGGAGTCACGCCGTAGTCCCTTCTACTCCCATCCCCGATATCAAACTGCACATCCAAGCATGGCAACATCATTTTGCGGCAATATTTGGTTGGGAAGCATTGGCGCGAGTCAAAGGATTTTCTCCCCCAGAAATGCACCTTCCCAATCATCCCGATACCTTATATGCCTTTGTCAAAGCACTCAAAGAATGCGGTTATCGTTGGGTAATGGTGCAAGAACACTCAGTCGAAACCACCGAAGGCTTACCCCTACCCGAAAAATATTTACCCCATCGTTTAATTGCCCGCAACTCCCAAGGCGAAACCGAGAGTATTACCGCACTAATTAAAACCCAAGGTTCGGATACAAAATTAGTCGGGCAGATGCAACCTTACTACGAAGCCAAAAATTATTCTCCCAAATTATTGGGTAACGTATTAGTTCCGCCACTCGTTACCCAAATCGGAGATGGGGAAAATGGTGGCGTGATGATGAACGAATTTCCCAACGCATTTAAAAAAGCTTGGCACGAAATAACACCAGGCGTTGTCGGAATGACGGGAACCGAATATCTAGAACTAATCGAAGCAGCAGGTTGTAACAGAGATGATTATCCCGCCTGTCAACCGATCCACCAACACCTAATTTGGCAGCGAGTTGCAAAAGAAAACTCTACACCCGATGCGGTGGAGAATGCGATCGCGCAATTAAAACAAACCAATCCTCATTTTCACATGGATGGGGCTTCTTGGACAAATAACTTGAGTTGGGTAAAAGGATATGAAAATGTTTTAACTCCGATTAATCAACTCAGCGCTTTATTCCACGAAAGCAGGAATACTCCCTCTCGCGAAGCACTGCTTTACAATCTTTTGCTGCAAACCAGTTGTTTTCGTTACTGGGGACAAGGCGTTTGGACTGACTATGCGCGCGAGATCTATCGGCGGGGGGTGACGCCCCTTGTGACGGCTGGTTAATTTTTCTCCTAGTTTTCCCCGATCCCCATTTTATACTTGATCCCGAATATCGGTAATCACCCGGATGTGTGAAAGCGTCAGGGGTGAGATTATCTGATCCTACTATCCTTAACGGGATGGGATCGTCAAAACAAGCGATCGAGATCACATGCAAAACATGATGCGATCGCCTCAAAAGACACCTTTTTAGATCAAACTCAATAATAACGATTATGGAGGGGCCAACCAACGACCCAATAAAACAATGGAAACCATTAAAATGAACAGATTAATCAGCTTTTTACAAGAAGACTTAGCCCTCCCCGACGCATCTATATCCCTAGCCAAGCGACAAAGTGAAAATTCTACCAGTACCTTACCAATTATTCTGTGGCAATACGGACTGATCACCTTGTCCCAGCTAGACCGGATATTTGATTGGTTAGAAACAGCATAAGATGTTTAAGCGATCGCAACCCAACCTCAACGAAACCGGGTTTGTTAAGAAAACAAACCCGGTTTCCCATTTTAAGGATCGCAGAACTGACGCAAAGAAACCGGGTTTCTAGGATCAATAGCGTCGTAGGGGCGGGTTTTACCAGCAATCTTTGATCAAAGGCGAATTATGTTTAAAAACCCGCCCCCCCCGTGCGATGTCGAAGCAGGTTTTTTAACCTAACATCCACGCATCCGCGTCAAAATCCGCGCGTATCAATCCCCAGTAATCGACAACCCATCAACCCAAATTCGCGGACAAACGCCCCCTGGAGTTACCTTCTCCTCCTTCTCCACAAAAACAATCGACTTCAGGACTTCTAAAAAGTCACCCGCCACCGTCGCCGAATCAATACTCGTCCACTTACCGTTACTCACCATCCACCCATCAAACGGTAGAGAAAACGAACCTTGCAACGCCTTCACCCCTGCATGGAGTGCTTGCAAGTCATCGACATAAATAACATTCTCAGCAGTATCAAGACTGTACTCCCGTTCCGCCGGAGCGCCTGCAAACACGTGATAAAAGTGCGATCCAACCGTCACTTTAGATCCCATATTAGCATGTCCCGTGGGCTGAGCATTCAGCCGTTTAGCCGTCCCCGAACTGTGGAGAAAACCCGTTAAAACCCCATTCTCCACCAGAGAAACCCGGCGAGTAGGCGTTCCTTCCCCATCAAAAGTTTCCGCCGAAATATTCCCAGAATGCAAAGCATCATCGCACACAGAAAGCAGTGGCGAAGCAATTTGCCCTCCCAAAGATTCCGGAGTCGAAAGACTTTGCTTATCCAGAATACTTTGGGCGTTGAATAGGTTAGAAAAAGCGCCCAACAAATCTAAAAACGCCTCTGGCGAGAAAACCACACAATACTTACCCGACTTGACTTTTTCATAATTCAAGTGAGAGATAGTTTTCTCTGCCGCTTCCTTGAGACATCCATCAATATCTAAAAGCTCGACGCTGCGGTTCATTCTCACAGCACCAGCACTGCGAGGTTTTCTTCCTTCCTCCTCAGTTTTGCTGTAAAGATAGATCGAAGCATACGAGCGAGATTCGTTTCGCAGCGCGCCTTCGCTATTGAGATAAAACTTGTCAATATCGCGTTGCGCCAGTCCGTTATAAGGCACGCCTTTAATCGCGGGATGCGCTTCCAGTAGTTGTTTTTCAACTTCAATCAAGCTTTCGATTAAGTTAGAAACTGGTGCTTGCAGTGCTTTCTCATTCGGGATATCTGCAACTGGGGCAAAAGCTTCCGGACTAAAATCGGGTACGTGTTCCTTAGCACCAAAAAAACTTGCTTCGTAGGCAGTTTTTAAGGCTAATTCCAATCCAGTCGAATCGACATCTGTCGTGCTGGTAATGCCTACAGTATTATTTTCATTCCAAACTCGAACCGTCACCCCAGAACGCTGGGAAGCCTTAACCTGCTTTGGTTCCCCCCGATCTACTTGTACGCTAGTTTCATCGACACTCGACCCATAGATATCGAATTTCTTGATACCCAATTGCGCGGCTTTTTCCTTGGCGTAAGATGCAATTTCGTTGATACTCGACATAGATTTTGCTAATTGGTAATTGCTAATTGCTAAAACAAAGCACAAGGCAGAGCCTTGTGTAACTCGTTCCCAGGCTCAGCCTGGGAACGAGACTGTGGATGCTCTGCATCCAGACAAATCTCAAATTACTTACCTGCCACCTACGGTAATTGAATCCACCTTAATATGCGGCTGTCCAACTGTTGTGTAAATACTGCCGCTGACCGAGCCGCAGAAACCGGGGGCGAGGGATAAATCTTGGGAACACATCGAAATCTTGTTCATGATTTCGGTTGCTTCGCCGATCAGAATAGCTCCTTTTAAAGGTTTGGTAATTTTGCCATTTTCAATCAGATAAGCTTCATCAACTCCAAAGTTAAATTGCCCCGTAGCACCCACGCTACCGCCGCCCATCTTTTTGCAGTAAATTCCTTTATCTACCGATGCGAATAAATCTTCCAGGGTATAATCTCCGGGAGCGATGTAAGTATTTCGCATCCGCGATGCCGCAGCAAAGGTATAATTTTGACGGCGACCGCTGCCTGTTCTGGGATGTCCGGTACGCAACGAACCTGCCCGATCGGCTAAGAAGTTTTTCAGGACGCCTTTTTCAATCAATAAAGT
>DNGJ01000324.1 GCA_003486305.1 Cyanobacteria bacterium UBA11371 | reverse complement strand
AGTTTCCTCAGATGATAGCGGCTGTACAACTACTAACACTTCAACAGCAGTATCTTTAAATTCAGTGGGCATTTGGAGAATCAATATGCCATCACGTCCAATATGCGATCGCAGTTTCATTGTTTCCATTTCAGACTCCAGAACCTTCGAGCAATTCTAGCTTACCTCATAGCTACCCTTGAACGCACAAACAAAACAAAGAGCGAATGCCTCCAGCACGCACTCGCGATCGCAAATTCTTTTTTCTGATGAGCGATCGCTATCTACGGTACAATAAAATTAAAACTCACGATCGGTCTTTCAAATATTAAAATGATGAACCTAGAGTTGCCGGAGTCTAATCCATTCACCAACCTCAAGGTGACGCTGCTGCTAGAAGCACTGACATCCGGGCAAGTTGCGGCATCTGTATTAGAGTTTCCGGACTGTCGAGTCAAAGCAGAAACAAGAGAAGCAGCGATAATGCTCCGCATCGCTATCGCGAACGCACAAATTCAAGCTACCTTTTTAGAACGGCTAAAAAATATGGAAGCGATTTCATGGAACGTGCCGATTCAAACTTCAGAACCAAACTGGATGAAATTTGCAGGTGTCTTTAAAGACGATGCAGATTTTGCAGCAATTATGGAGTCAATTCGCGCCGAACGAAACTCAGATGATGACTCGGAAGTCGATCCTTCCTATTACCTGTAGAGGCGGCTTTTCGTGTGTAAATATATTCTCGATACCGATTGCGTTTCGCTGATTCTCTACAATCATCCCCAAGTTACCGCTAACGCGGCAAAGCATCAGGTTGCAGTCACGATTATCACAGTTCAAGAACTCTTCAATGGCTGGAGTGGCAGGATTAACGATCCGTCCCTGGTGCATAACCTACCCGCACTCTATTCAAAACTTTGGACAACTGTAAAATACCTTCAAACTATTGAGGTACTGGACTTTACACCTGAAGCTGATACTTGTCTCAAGAAACTGTTAAAAGATAACCCGCCCTTGCGGAAAAATCGCTTGCAAAAAGATATGCGGATTGCAGCCATTGCGTTGTCCATCGGTGCTACTGTTGTCACTCGCAACCAACGAGACTTTAGTTAAGTTCCCGGACTCTCAATCGAAGATTGGACGCTGTAGTGAGTCTATTATGAAGAATTGCTGAGTGCGTTCAAGGGTAGCGATGCGTAGCATTATCGCTGACATTATAGGTTGGGTTAATGCAAGTAAACCCAACCTCTTTTTTTACTCACAATCTTATTCATTTTCACTAGGAAAATGCGATGATTCTACGGGTAGCGATATGCCTCCGGCACGCTACGAGATCGCTTGAGCCAAAATCAAGAGCGATCGCGTTTCTTTTTTACGGATAGCGATCGCCAATCGGTTCAAATTTAACGCCCTCTACTCAAAACGGTATAAAAAGCAATACTTTGCAACAATTATTAATTATTAACTTGTCAATCTTTACCGTTAAATGCTTGGCAACTCAGTTTTAGCATTGCACAATAGAATTCAGCCCAAAATTAAAGGAAAGCGAGCGCATCTGGAGGAGGGCAGCAATATTTCACAAAATTTTCCAGATTTAGAGCAGCAAAGGTAAGCGATCTAAATCGGGGAATTATTAGCGTAAAGTAAAACAGTTTTGTAGTTTGAGGAGGAAGTAAATTATGGGAAGCTTTATTCGGTCGATGTGGATGCGGCGATCGCTTGGTTTTTGGGCAGCGATCGCGCTAATTGTAGTTAGTATGTTTCCCTGTGCGACGCCTGCAAACGCGGCACCCAGATCGCAAAGGCAAAGAATCTCATCGGTATCGAGTCGCAATCATCGCGCCCGCCTGCGCGTCAAACACCGCCCCGCCCGCCGGGGACGCTGGATCGAAGTAAACTTGTCCAGACAGCGTTTAATCGCCTGGGAAAACGGCAGGATCGTTTATTCCACGGTAATATCCAGCGGTAAGCGTTCGACTCCCACTCGCCGAGGTGTATTTGCCATTCAAAGCAAGTACCGCGCCAAGACGATGCGGGGACGGGGATACGTCGCCCCTAACGTCCCCTACACCATGTTCTACTCTGGCGGCTATGCCATCCACGGCGCTTACTGGCACAATCGCTTTGGCACACCAGTCAGCCACGGATGCGTCAATCTGCCCGTAGGTCAAGCCCGCAGGCTGTATAATTGGGCGGGAGTAGGGACAAGAGTAGTAGTGCGTTAGGGAATTTGAGATTTGAGATTGCAGATTTTAGATTTATAGCGGGTGAGGTACAGCCTTCAGGCTTTGTTTGTGTAGCGGCACCCTTAAGGGTGCCGCTACACAAACAAAGGTGTACCTCATAGGAGTGCAATCCGCTGTAAGATAGGGAATTTTAGATTTCAGATTTGAGATTTAAGATTTGATTGAAATTTGAAATCTAAAATTTAAAATCTGCAATTAAATAAATCTGCAATTCTTCAATCTAAAATCTGCAATTGCCTTTAACTGAGTTGAACGACAGGTTGATTATCCAAAAGAGTTTGGTTAGTGAGTAAATCTTCAACCGTCATTCTAAGGAAACGTTGGCTATCGACTTGGAAAAAGACCTTGATGCGATCGCTTCCCGGAAAACCAAGCGGCGTCAGTTGGGCGATAGTCCTCGCACCATCGCGATCGTTAAGGGGTTGTACTTGAGTTTGACCGCTTGCGAGGGAACGAGTCACCAAGCGATCGCCGTCAAAATACACTTCAGTTCCTCCAGTTTCCGCTCCCAATTCTCCCACAATTAATTCTATACTGGGCTGGCTTTCTACCGATGCACCCAAGAGTAATTCAAAAGGTTCGCTCATTGGATAAGGTTGCCCAGTTTTAATAATCGGATGCCAGTTGTGACGGTTTAAACGCCGATCCCAGTAGCGGATACCGTAGCTGTGGTAGAGGAAATCCTTCAGTTCGATGCCTTGGGTGAGTTGCAATGCACCTTGAGCGATCGCTTCAAAAGGTCGTTCGCAGCGGATTTTAGTTGGCTCAAAATACTTCTGCACCCACGTTTGTACCGCCGGAATTTGTACAGTACCGCCCACTAATAAAACCGCATCGATATCTGAGACTTCAATTCCTTGTCGCCTTGCTTGCTGGAGTACCTGAATCATCGACTCATCGAGACGGTCAAAAAAGTGGCGTTCTTTGAGGATAGATTCAAACTGCTCTCGGTCGAGTTGTAAATCGTAACTTTCAAATGTTTGATCGTCAAAATAAACTTCACTCGCCTTTGGTTGCAAAGATAGTTGAATTTTGATCTTTTCTGCCAAACGAGTCGTTAGCGGTGTCGATGCAATTCCTTGAGTTTGGGCGAAATAATCCACCAGCCAATTATCCAAATCCGAACCGCCCAAATTTTGTCCAGCTTTGGCTAAAACGCGGGCAGTTTTGATTTTTTGGGCTGAATTTTCTAATTGCTTGTTCCCCCATTTCAGAATAAAACCCAAAGGCTTTGTACCAGCTTGAGAACTTGCATCCAAACGCACGAGGGAAAGATCCAAAGTGCCGCCGCCAAAGTCAACGACGAGTAAGATTTGCTTGTCCGTCATCCCGTAGCCTAAAGCAGCCGCCGTCGGTTCATCAATTAGCCGCACCTGTTCGACTGGCAGAGATTGACAAACCGAAGCCAGCCAATTGCGGTAGGCTTCAAAACTATCTACCGGCACAGTTAATACCAAAGATTCCCCCACATCAGGCAAACTAGATTGGAGTTTTTGGATTATTTCGGTTAAAAACCACTGCCCGACTTGCTCGAAAGTAATAATTTTGCCATCGAGTTCGGGGAGAAACCCTTGAATATCCGCACCTATGCCGCGTTTAAAGCCCCGGAAAAAGCGGGGGTCGTTTTTGAGGTCGAGGCCCTTGTCTCGCACCGCCTGACCGACCACAACCTTATTAGAAGAGCCATCTTCGACATAGAGGAGACTGGGAATCAAAGGGGGATTTTGCGCTTGAGTTAGGGAAAAACCCGGTAAACTCAAGGTTTCAGGTTGCTGGGTGACAGGATTCCAGCGGGTGATGACAGTGTTGCTTGTACCAAAATCGATTGCGATCGCCATTGAGCTAAGTTCACCAGTAATTTGGGGATCGATCTTATTATGGTATCGAAGCTTAAACGCAAACCGGACATTATGAGCGAATCTATTTCAGATGCAACCGACAAAAACCCGCCTATACAGACAGCCAGACTTATTTCTGATGGCGATATCCAAGAGAATCTATCGTTAGAGGGAATCACCCGAATTTCAGTGAGTGGCTATAAGTCTCTTTACGAAGAGTGCAGCATTGAAGTGCGTCCCCTGACAATTCTTGCTGGTGCTAACAGTTCTGGTAAGTCTAGTATGATGCAGCCTTTATTGTTGCTAAAACAAACACTGGAAGCGACTTACGATCCGGGCGCGTTGCTACTGGATGGGCCTAATGTTCGATTTACTTTTGCTTCTCAACTATTTTCTCAAATACCTGGTAAAAATTCTTGCGATCGCTTGAGCGTATATTTGGAAATAGGTGACGAATCCCTTAAAACTATCTTTAAAAAAGAACCCAAACAGGAAATAGAAGTCATTTCTACAACCTGTAAATATCAACAGCAAGAATTTACAGCAGTAGATAAGGAAGATGTTATAGAACAATTTGAAAAATGGTTTAACGGTGATGAACTATGGTCAAAAATTTTTGCCAAGCCGGAACAAGAAATTGAATGTTATATCATGAGATCGCGGTGTTTTCTCGACATAAACTGTCAGTTAGCGTTGCCGCACGAAAAATTAGGGATGGTTAATTTTACTATTTACGATAGTCGTTCGCGCACAAGTTTGTTCGAGTCAGAAATTCGCAGATTAATTCATATTCCAGCACTAAGAGGAAATCCGGAACGCGCATATAAAACTACAGCCGTGGGAAGGGAATTTACTGGCAATTTTGAAAATTACGTTGCTAGTATAATCAATCGGTGGCAGAAAACAGAAGATAATCGACTTACAGATTTAGCAAAAGCTCTCCAAACATTGGGACTAACTTGGAAAGTTGATGCGAAACAGATTAATGACGTACAGATTGAATTGCGTGTAGCTCGTTTGCCTCGTAGCGGTGAAATTGAGGATATGGTGAGCTTGGCTGATGTTGGCTTTGGGGTGTCGCAAACTTTGCCAGTTTTAGTCGCCTTGCTTGTAGCAGAACCGGGACAATTGGTTTATCTCGAACAGCCAGAAATTCACCTGCATCCCCGCGCTCAAGCTGCTTTGGCAGAGATATTAGCCGACGCTGCTAATCGGGGTGTAAAAGTAGTAGTAGAAACCCACAGCGATTTACTGCTCAGGCGAATTCAAACATTAGTAGCTGAGGATAAAATTTCACCAGAAAAAGTCAAACTACACTGGTTCAAACGGCGCGATGATGGAGTTACAGAAGTAACTAGCACCGATTTAGATGATGCGGGAGCTTTTGGAGACTGGCCTGAAGATTTTTCTGATGTTGCTCTTACAGAAGAAAGCCGCTATCTAGATGCAGCTGAGTCTCGCCTAGCGCAGCGTTCCTATGCCAGCTAAGATTTCCAGGCGTCTTGTGATTGATGCTTCTGTAGCGCGTGCTGCTGGTGGTGAAGATGCAACTAATCCAATATCTCAAAACTGCCGCGACTTTCTTAAAGCTTTATGGGATTTCGGACACATAATTGTGATGACACCAGATATTAAACAGGAGTGGAATAAGCATCAATCAATTTTTGCCAAGAGGTGGCGCTCTTCAATGGTGGCAAAAAAGCAGCTGGAATATCGCTCTGATATTCCAGAGAATCGGGAGTTATGGAATGCAATCGATCGTCTTGCCGCAACCGATAAACAACGTGCAGAAATGTTTAAAGATTTACGTTTGATTGAGGCAGCACTGGCAACAGATAAAACTGTAGTATCGCTGGATGATAATACCGCCAGAAAATTTTTTACTAACGCAGCAGATGAAGTAGATGAACTGAAAGAGATTGTTTGGGTAAATCCAGCTAAACCGGAAGAGCAAGCTATTTGTTGGTTGGAAAATGGTGCAGCACCGGAAAAAGAGCGAAGACTAGGGTTTCGGTCAGCAGAAGTTGGTTAAACTCTTAAAACGCCATTATCTCAATCGCCAGGGCGGATTAATTCTATTCTCACCTGCATAGTAAAGGCAAATTATATTCCCATCCGGGTCGCGCAGGTAGGCTTCTCTCCACAACCAACTTTGGTCGATTGGATCTCGATCGAAAACATAACCCTTGCTTTTTAACTCGCTAACTGTATCGTCTAGATTGTTGCACTCGAAGTAAATAATAGTAGTTGATTGGGGGATAACTTCCGGTTTTTTTTCAATGGAAAAAGTTGCATCTCCATCGGGGCATAAAAAGCGAGCATACCGATCTTCAGCACTGACAATTTGCTTCAAACCCAGTCCCTGATAAAATTCTACCGCTCTATTTATGTCGGTGACGATAACAGTAACTTGATTAAGCCTCATACCTTAGTCCTGCCATTATATAAATCTGCGATCGCCCAAACCATCAAAAACGGAATACCCAGCCCCATCCCGCAGACTGCTGTTAAATTGGCTGCGACTGCGCTGCATTCCCCACCAACTGGTGACTAGCAAAGCAAGAGGCAGCAAAGCGGAATGAAACAAAAAGCTGCGGTGGATTAAAAACCGCCATCTCGTCCAGTTGTAGAGTGGAATATCCCAATCTGGCTCCGCCATATAGAACATGTCACCGGAAAGAACTGGAATATTTAATTTTCAAAATAAAAATAACCCGCTGGCTCCCCAGATCAGCATCACTAAGTACCAAATGGGATTAATCCTTTTGACCCCAACTTTTGCGTAGCGTTCCAGCAGCCACCAGTAACCCGCTCCCACAGCTAATCCAACAACAGAGTGCATGAGTTTATCTGCGAGGAAAGCCATAGTTACTTACCGAACAGGGGCAAAAGTTATCTGCGATACAGCCATTCATGTATATCTTTGGCATTATGGCAAGAAGAAATAATATTTCTTAACATAGGAGTAACTCAGGGGTGCAAATACTCAAAAAGGCTTAAGCGCAGCAACTGCGGCTTGAGAGGAATTTTATTGCCAAAAGCAAGGCGGAAGTCATGAACAAAGAGCAATCATCCGATACATTTTTGAGAAACCTCAGAAGCGGCATTTGGCTGGTGGGAATCTCATCTTGGATTTTCGGTATCGCCGATAGAGCGATCGCCGCCTTAGCGGATGGTTATCTATCGGCTTGGGATATCATTTTACTGTCTACAGCGTCCTTCTTCTTTGTAAGTTGGCTGTTTTTGAAACCGAACTGGAGGTAAGGAACACAGAGAGGGAACAAGAGAATTGAATTTTGGAAATAGGACAAACGAACAAGTAAGTTTTTACTATGGGCAATTCTATGTAACGCCAAATGCAAAGTTGTTCTGATTAAAATTTCCTAAAATTATCTGGCTATCTTTCTCCTGTTCCCTCTCGCTCTCCCGCTCCCGCTTGGCGAAGTCTATCATAGAAGCAGATCCCTTGGACAAACCGAACAGGAGGTAGGACATGGATCTGATCCGTCTTTTGGCTGCTATTTTTATGCCCCCATTGGGAGTGTTTTTGCAAGTTGGTCTTGGGGGGCATTTTTGGCTGAATATCCTTTTGACGCTCTTGGGATACGTTCCAGGGCTAATTCACGCAGTCTGGATTATCGCCAAAAAGTAGATAAAGTTCATCCCTCAGAGATAAGAAAAAATAGGGTTTAGGGTGTAGGGTTTGGCTTGGATAGTCTACCTGCACCCTAAAAATGCATTGAAGCGATCGCATATGACGGGAAAAAAAACCAGGCGTGCTTTCTTAGCCACAAGTATCGCCGTTGCGGGGACAATAGTAGGCAGTAAGGCACTGCAACGAAACGTGACATCTGCTTCCATATCGGCAACAATACCGGAACGCTTGTTAGGGAATACAGGCGTTAAAGTCCCGATTCTCGGATTAGGGGGTGCGGGACAAACGCCGCTATCGTGGAATAATGCGGAAAAGCAAGCCGTGGCAATAATCCAACGCGCTTTAGAATTGGGAATACGGTACTTTGATACAGCCGCAGATTACGGGCCAAGCGAAGATTATTTAGGTAAAATATTGCCAGCTTATCGCCAGCGCCTGTTTTTGGCGAGTAAGACAGCAGCGCGCGATCGCGACAATGCATGGCGAGAATTAGAGCGCAGTCTACTTCGCCTCAAAACAGATTACCTCGATCTGTGGCAACTCCACCGCGTCTCCTTTGAAGCAGAATTAGATCGAATTTTCGCCCGCTCAGGTGCAGCGCGCGCCTTAGAAGAAGCAAAACAGCAAAAACTCGTGCGTTTTGTTGGCATCACCGGACACCACGAACCCGATATTATTGCAGAAGGTTTGCGTCGCTATGCTTTTGATACCGCACTCATCCCCGTTAACGCCGCAGATAAACACCATCCTCGTCCATTTATTCCCCAAGTGCTACCAGTTGCGCGGCAAAAAAATGTGGGAATAATAGCCATGAAAGTGCCAGCATACGGACGTTTATTTAAACCAGGCGTATTAGATGGAATGCACCAAGCATTTGGATACGCACTTTCACAACCTGGGGTGCATTGTGCGATTATTGCTGCCGAAACAGTCGAACAACTAGAGTCAAATATCGCCGTAGCGCAGGCATTTCAGCCCCTAGATGAAAAAGCATTAACAGAAATTGAGCAACGCACATCTAGCGCTTGGCAGGATAATACTTTCTTTCGCGCTTGGACTTAAGATAGGGTCATAGCTTTAAATAAATTTTTTCTATCACCTATGACCTATTACCAAAGATACTTGACTTTTCGTAACAGTTTTTTATTTAACTGCCAGATACAACAAATTTGACTAGCTTGAAGTTATGAGCTATACAATATAAGCTAGTCATAATACTATGATGATGAAAACTTACCTTTAGGTTGTGTATAGTAGGGGCGGGTTTTACGAGAGACATTTGCTATCAGAGCCAAGGTTAAATAAACCCGCCCCGACAGAGGCTTACCTTTTTGTTTTTGCCGATTTCAGAAAATTAAGAATTGCTCCTGGTATTTTAGCAAAATGATGCTAACCCTAAAAAAACTTAAAAAAAATTTAACCCTGGCTCTAGTGGCGCTAATCGCAGCAGCTTATCTAGGTAACTATTTTAGTCTTCCATTGTTCTTTGGCATAGATTTTCTATTTGGCAGTATTGCTGTATTGCTAGTATTGTACCTGTTTGGAATAAGTTGGGGGATTATAGCAGCAGCGATCGCTAGCTGGCATACACTTATCCTTTGGAATCATCCTTATGCAGCAATTGTTCTGATCTGCGAAGCGATATTCGTCGGCTACTTTTTTCAAAAAAACCGCAAAAACATACTGCTGTTAGATGGCATTTACTGGCTGATCATCGGGATGCCCTTGGTGTGGATATTTTATGCGGGTTTTCTCAATTTTGAGACAAAACAAGCTTTGCTTGTAGTCTTAAAACAATCGGTTAACGGGATTTTTAACGCGCTAGTTGCCAACCTAATTATAGCACATTTGCCTATTTACAAATGGGTTGGTCGTCCCCAGCTAAAAAAAAGTCTTTCATTCCAGGGTACATTATTAAATTTGTTCGTGGCTTTTGTGTTTTTTCCCGCACTGATACTGATGGTATTCGACGGCAACCGGGTGATGCTGAATACTGAAAATAGAATTCAGAGCGAACTGCGATCTATTACCACAGACTTAGATTTCGATCTGCAATCTTGGTACGAGCAACGGTTGAAAGCACTTACACAATTAGCGCGAATTGCTGGGGGAAATCCTCCGATAGACAAGCTTCAGCAAAGCACAGAATTGATCCAGCAGACATTTTCAAGTTTCTCTAAATTGAAAGTTGTTAACGTCGCCGGTACTGTTATTGCTGCCAATCCAATTAGTAATGAAATAGGGGAATCAAACCGGGGTTTAAATATAGCTAGCCAACCGATTTTTCAAAAGGTAAAAACTACATTAAAGCCGTTAATAACTGATGTTTATATCGGTCTTAATTTCAAGTCAAATGTTGAGGTAGGCGTCCCGGTTATTGTGGATAAAGAATTTCGGGGTTTAGTTCATGCTACGTTAAACCTGAAAGAAATCAGTCAACTGCTAAAAAAATACCAAGTTCAGACTCAAGAATTAAGAATAGATCTTATAGATAAAACCGGGCGAATTATTGCCAGCAATCAAGCAGAGCAAGCGGGGAGCCAAAGCCTGAAACGCAGCCCAAGTGGAGAAATAAAACCAAAAAGCAATGGGATTTACCAATGGCTACCGCCTAAAGGAAAACTTGCAGCTATGATGCGTTGGAAAAAATCATTTTATGTCCAAGAAACTCCCCTTGGTAGCAACATTCCCTGGAAACTAATTGTGGCATTCCCTGCTGCACCCTATATCAACTATCTAGAAAATGTTTATATCATCGACCTGGGTATTACGCTCTCGATCGCCGTGTTGGCGCTTGTATTGGCAAGGCTTTTGAGTCGTCAGTTAGTCAGTCCCCTGGCAAAATTAGCCAGCGAAACGACTAACTTGCCCCATAAAATAATGGAGCAAAAACCAATTGGGTGGATCGATAGTTCGGTGTCAGAAATAGGAGCTTTAGTCCAAAATTTTCAGATCATGTCAGTGGCACTTAATCAAAAATTTCAGGAAATTAAAAGTGCTAACGAAAATCTGGAAGAACGAGTGAAAGAACGGACGGATAAGTTAGCCAAAGCTAATAAGAAATTAAGGAATGAAATTATCGAACGCAAGCGGATAGAGGCAGATCTGAAGAAAGAACGCAACTTTATTTCTGCTATCCTCGATACTACGGGTGCTTTGGTGATAGTTATGGACTCTCAAGGGCGAATTGTCCGCTTTAACCGTGCTTGCGAGGAATTAACTCAATATGGGTTCGCTGAAGTAGAAGGTAAGTATGTTTGGGAGTTGTTATTAATTCCGGAAGAGGTAGAGCCTGTAAAAGCTATTTTTCAAGAACTTCAAGAGGGGAGTCTTCCCAATCAACATGAAAACTACTGGGTAGCAAAAGATGGAACTCGCCGATTAATTGCTTGGTCTAATACAGTTTTGTTGAATGGGGATGGTTCTACTCAGTATGTTATTGGTAGCGGGATTGATATTACCGAACGCCAGCAAGCAGAGGAAGCGCTGCGAAAAAGCGAAATTCTGCGAAAACAGGCAGAAGCATTAGAGCAAGCAAACCGGATCAAAGATGAATTTTTAGCGATTGTTTCCCATGAATTGCGGACACCGCTGAATTCTATTTTAGGATGGGCGAAATTGTTGCGATCGCGCAAATACGACGCACCCACAACCTCACGCGCCCTCGAAACCATCGAACGCAACGCCAAATCACAAGCGCAACTCATCGATGATATTTTAGATATCTCTCGCATCGTTAGAGGCAAAGTTCGTCTAAATATGCGCCCGATTAACCTCGTACCCGTTATCGAGTCGGCGATTAATTCGGTATTACCAACAGCAGCGAATAAGAATATTCAAATTGAGTTTAAACTCCCGGCTTCTGTCGGGGCGGGGTCGGGTTTAAACAGCTTGTCTGCTGAAAGCTCTTTTCTTTCGTTAAACCCGCCCCTACGTGTTTTCGCAGATGCAGAACGCTTGCAGCAAGTTATTTGGAATTTGCTTTCAAATGCAGTTAAGTTTACACCCGAAGGCGGAAGAGTAGAAGTAAAACTGTCAGTGGTAATGGGTAATAGGTCATCGCATTCCCAGGCGGAGCCTCTTAACGAGGGTAGTGAAAACGAACAATTACGCATTACCAATTACCCATTACCAATTACCAAATACGTCCAAATTACCGTCACCGATACAGGCAAAGGTATCAGCGCTGAATTTTTACCTTATGTGTTCGAGCGTTTTCGTCAAGCGGATAGTTCCACAACTAGATCCTACGGTGGATTGGGATTAGGACTGGCAATTGTGCGTCATTTAGTTGAACTCCACGGCGGTAGTGTCAGCGCCGATAGTCCAGGAGAGGGACAGGGGGCGACGTTTACCGTTATGTTGCCGGTGTTAGAAGAAACTGCGGCAAAAGCAGGGGAGCTCTTGTGCAGGGGAGATGGGGAGAATATAGATTCAAATTCCCCTCTGCCCACCTGCGCCTCTGCACCTCTGCCTCTGACGAATTTGCACGTACTTGTGGTGGATGACGATGGGGATACTCGTGACTTTTTGATCGCGGCGCTACAAGAGGGTGGGGCGCGGGTAACAAGTGCGACATCGGTGGAGGAGGCTCGCGCAGCCCTCCAACAATACCAGCCCGACGTACTGATCAGCGATATTGGAATGCCCGAAGCCGACGGTTACGCGCTCATCCATCAGGTGAGAACTTCCCCATCTCCTGAAATCGCTAGCATTCCCGCCCTCGCCCTCACCGCCTATGCGCGGGAAGAAGATAGCAAAAAAGCCCTCGATGCCGGTTTCCACATACACCTGCCCAAACCCATCGAACCCGCTAGGTTAATTTCCGTCGTCGCACAACTCGCCCGACGTACTCCATGATACCCAGAGTTTATAAATTAATTGTTAAGAATAACGGGTATTGTTTGGATTAAAGGATTACAATCTTTTGACGGGGGATAAGTTAATATTTTTTTTAACTCTCAATTAAAAAAAATTTAGTTTTTATTAATCTATATTCGTTTAACTGACATCTATCTCGGGGTAGAATTCAGTATAAATAGGCATTTTAAGACCAAACTGAATCAGTTAAAAATACCCCCCCGTAGGATTGCATATTTGACTTAAAACAGGTTTTATTAGAAGATTGCAATCGTTTAATATCGGAGTTTAGAAAACGATTATCCGTCAAATAACCCCGAATTATATTGGGGTTTGTAAACAGCCAACAGGCAATTGGTGAGCGCAAATGATGAAAATCCCATCGTATACAATCGAATTATCAAGCTTGCTGCACTGGACGATACAGCCGCAGTTAGCTTTGCACATTCCCGATGGCTTCTTAAGCCTACCCGTTAGCCTCGTAACTTGGATACTTGCGATCGCTTTAATCGCACTATGTCTAAACCGAGTCGAGCGAGAATATCAAGAACGGGCAGTTCCTTTGATGGGAGTGTGCGCGGCATTTATTTTTGCGGCTCAAATGATTAATTTTCCCATCCCAGGAGGAACGTCCGGACACTTGCTGGGTGGAACGCTGGCAGGTGTTTTATTAGGGCCTTGGGCTGGATCGTTAGTCATGGTGGTAGTATTTATCGTGCAGGCAGTGGTGTTTCAAGATGGAGGTATCACCGTCTTGGGTGCAAACATCACCAATATGGGATTAATTGGCACGTTTTGCGGTTACTATCTTTATCGCACAATTCGCCATGCCCTGGGCAGAGATAGCTGGAGAGGTATTGGAATTGGTACGGCTGTTGCGGCTTGGACAAGTGTGGTAATTGCCTCGATTTTGTGTGCGATTCAACTAGCGTTATCGGAAACCATACCGTTAGGAATTGCACTAGGAGCAATGGCTGGCTGGCACGTAATAATTGCGATTGGAGAAGCGTTAATTACATTGGTGACAGTAAGTTTTGTTTGGCGGAATCGCCCAGATTTACTTTATCATCCGCCCCGCAAAAGGAGCGCATCTATTTCTGGTTCTCTTTCATCGCGCTAAGGAGTTGGTAAAGATATGAGTAATACAAATTTGCGATCGCGCAACCGTGCTTTTATTATTGCTGGGTTGGGTGTTTCCCTGCTAATTGCAGTGTTACTTTCTCCCTTCGCCAGCCAAGATCCCGATGGTTTAGATCGCGTCGCCCAAGATTTAAAATTTGAGGAAAAGGCAACTGAAGAAACAGCCGCTAAAAAGTTACCTTTCTATCAGGTATTTGACGAGTATGCCGCGCGGGGCGTACCCGAAGCGATCGCCACCCCAATCGCCGGTCTAGTCGGCACTTTAGTCACCTTTGGCTTAGCTTGGGGCGTTGGTAAATTAGTAGTTCGCCGTCATGATGCTGATAGCGAGAGGGATGAGCAAGTGAGCAGGTGAGCTGGTGAGAAAATTC
The DNA here is from genome assembly GCA_003486305.1 of Cyanobacteria bacterium UBA11371. Taxonomy (GTDB): domain Bacteria; phylum Cyanobacteriota; class Cyanobacteriia; order Cyanobacteriales; family Aerosakkonemataceae; genus Microseira. Next base: position 5,849 of record DNGJ01000324.1, on the reverse strand, counting down.
CTTTCTTCTTTTCTCTTCTCTCTGTGTTCTGGAGTGCCTGGAGTGGTTCGTTAAATAACTCAAGTTGCTAGTTATAAACTTGGGCGTTGCTAATTGCAAGCTTGCTAATTGCTAATACAGCATTTTTCCTCAGACTAGCCATTAGCTCCAGGTTCGAGATAACTAGCAACTTGCGTTAAATAGGTATTCTTCCGGTGAGAAAAGAGTAAACTTAGTTTCAATCCAAAATCCACCAAAGGGGGCGGGTTTATTCAAATTATCGGTGATATCATGTCCCTTGATATTGGAGTCGTACAGTTAATAGTTTTGTCGGGGCGGGTATAAGCAGTCAATCTGTGGAACTATGAGATAATTCTTTAAACCCGCCCCCCCCGTGCGATGCCGAAGCAAACAAACATGATATGAGAGTCAAAATTGGTTGCGAAAACCCACACCTACAAAATCTCAAATCTAAAATCCTGCGAGGGGGCGGGTTTATTCAGGTTATCGGTGAGAATCAAAATAGGGCAGGTATTACCCGCCCCTACAAAATCTAAAATCCAAAATCTAAAATCTGAAATCTGAAATCTAAAATTATCCTTCAATGTTGCTGCACGTTAACGCATTTCATCTCGATATCGATAGTAAAGGCAAGACTTGGTGGCACAAGCTTGCGCCCCGCACGCGCCTGCTGTGTACGATTTTGCTCGTATTTGCTATTGCTTTAACTCCCAACGGTCGCTGGTGGACTTGGGCAATTTATGCAATGGGTGTAATGAGTGTTGTCTTAATTAGTCGGATAAATTTGCCCGTTCTACTAAAGCGAATTGCAGTAGAATTTGCGTTTATTGCTGCTGTTCTGTTGGGTACTTTGTTTCGCAGCGGTGGCGAGGTTGTAGCATCTTTAGGGCCGTTGAAAATCACCACAGAAGGTTTGATGGTATTGGGGAGCGTTACAACCAAGGCGCTGCTGTCTTTAATAATGCTAAATTTGCTAACGCTTACAACTTCAATTCCGGCTTTACTGAATGCATTAGTGGCATTGCGAACACCACGGTTATTGGTAGCAACTCTGGCGTCAATGTATCGCTATATTAGCGTGTTAATTGGCGAATTTAATGCGATGCGGCGGGCGGCTGCATCGCGTAATTTTACGGGTAACGGTAGCTGGAAACGCCAAGTATTGGGAAACATGATGGGGTCGCTGTTTATCCGCACCTACGAACGGGGCGATCGCATCTACCAAGCCATGCTAGCTCGCGGTTATCAAGGCATTCCACCCGCCTTTGACGTTCCCCCCGGTGGAAGACGCGATATCATCGCTTTAACTCTAACCTTAATCTTGACACTACTAGGACAAGTTATTTACCTATTTAAGCGGTAATCGGTAATCGGTAATCGGTAATAGGAATAACGATTACCAATTACCAATTACCAATTACCAATTAGCCATTAGCAATTAGCAAACTTCAAATGCACCACAACCCCATATTGATCGAAAATCTCACCTACACCTACCCCGACGGCACGACGGCTTTGCGGGAAATTAATATATCGATCAAAGCTAACGAAAAAGTAGCATTAATCGGTGCAAATGGTTCGGGAAAATCCACGTTGCAATTACACTTAAATGGTATAATACTGCCCCAAGAAGGACGGGTGAAAATCGGCGGGTGGCCTGTTTGTAGCGAAAATTTGCCAGAAATTCGCAATTTTGTGGGGTTGGTATTTCAAAATCCAGATAATCAATTATTTATGCCCACGGTGTGGGAAGATGTGGCTTTTGGCCCGATGAATCAAGGTTTGCGCGGCGAGGAACTAACAAGGCGAGTGCTAGCAGCAATGGCTGCGGTGAGTATCGATCCAGAACGCTATGGTCAGCGGAATACCGAGAATTTGTCTGGGGGAGAAAAGAAACGGATTGCGATCGCAGGCGTCCTCGCCATGAACCCCCAGGTGCTGGTATTGGACGAACCCTCGGCACAGTTAGATCCGCGATCGCGTCGCGAGTTAATCAATCTACTGCGAAGTTTACCCTTAACCCAGCTAATTGCTACCCACGATCTGGATCTGGCATTGGAGTTGTGCGATCGCACGGTAGTCTTAAGCCAAGGTCAAGTAGTCTTCGATGGTAAAACCGAGCAAGTAATGAGCGATGAAGATTTCCTACTACAGCACGCCCTAGAATCACCCCTGGGCTACAGTCGTCCTTATTGTTTACTAGCAGACGCACCCGGATGCGCCACCCCCATCCCTCCCACCGCCATCCCCCATCAACACTAATATTAAGGACGCGACATCAAAATATCGGTGCTAATTGCTAATCGCTAATGGCTGCTCTGTAGGCTATTGACCATGAGCAAGCTTGCAATTAGCCATCCATGTGGCATTGGTTTTTGGATTATTTGACCGTTGATGTACTCGCTCGCTGGCTTGGTTTCTGGCAGTTGCAGAAATTCTTCCAGCGTCAGGGTTTTTGTCGGGGTCTGTACCATAAGACGCAAGCCTCCCATGCTCTGTCCTCATCTTAGACTTCACCCGCCATCGGCACAAATGAAAATTATTGACAATAAGCTCTGCCGCTGGTATATTTTAATTTCCGTCCGGAACTTTTGCAAATAATTTTCAATAGTAGGGTCTTGCCCTGCCAGATTTCGCCTAACTATGGAAAATCAAAAATCAAAGCCGACACCGATTTTGGCGTCGGTAAGTACTAATACTTACAAAACGAGAGAAAGGAAACCACTTTCTCAAAAGTTAAGCTGTTGAAATAAGTTTGAAGTTTTTTAAACAAAGCTTCTAACTCCTTAGTTTTTGCTATTGAGGTGGGAATGTTTTAGCTTTAAATCCACCTCAATAAAATATCTGTTTGCCTGTTGGCAATTTGCCAGCAACGCTCTTACTTAAGTAAAGTTAAAGTGCAGATTCCCTATAAATTTGCAGTTCATGGTGACAACGGTATCAGGAGCAACATTTTTATTTATGCATCTACATCTGACACATCTGCTGAATTTACCAGGCGCGATTGTCGAATCCTTTACGGATTCTGAAGATTTGATCTGTTTCAGGTTAAGCTTTTTAGCCAAGGCAATTGAATGTCCTCATTGCCGTAACTATACCGAAGAATTGCATCAAGTGCGACCAATTATGGTAAGAGACTTACCAGCCTTTGGCAAAACGGTGTATTTGCATCTGCCGCGCCGTCAGTTTTATTGTAAAGCTTGCCAGCGCTATTCCACAGAGCGACTCGATTTCATCGATTGGCGTCGCAGATATACGCACCGATATGAAGAAAGCATTTACGAGCAAGCGAACAACTCAAGCATCGAGATAGTTAGCCAAGAACAACGGCTTAGTTACGAGGAAGTCAGGAGCATTGTCAGGTCTGTGAGTAAAAGGAAAAAATCAGCTTCATGAACATATATAATTTTTGGATTTTGCCTATATTAGGAAAAATTATCACCATTTGTCTGTAGATTTTAAAAAAAATGTTTAATAAAGTATAAATAAAACGCTATTTTTAGGAAGAAAGCCGTAATATTTAAAAGCAGCTTGGAATCTGTAAAAAGAGATTTCACCCGATCGCATAAACGTCGCCGCTTGTTCATTGTATCAACGATAGCCGCTGGTCGAAGGGTGAGAGTAATAAATTCAGATTCTTCGCGCGATCGCTTCAGTGGCAGAAGCATCTAATTGGTCAAAAAAAGTCCCTTGTCAAACGTTTCTGAGTAGCCAGATGAACGAAAAATTTTCTATGGAACTGCAATCCCAGCACGAGCCAATTTCGGCGGGATTTCCCAAACAGTTAGATATTGCGAAGGTCAGCGTTTACGCCCTCAGCTTTTTATCGGCGGGAATGTTTCTATTCTTGCCCTTTGTTAACTTATTGCATCCCAGTCCTTGGCAGAGATGGATGGGAACAATTCACGGCTTTGCATCATTGTTAGCGACTGTAGTAGCCGTGTACGCAGGGCATTTAGCCTTTCCCTTACTGCGCGGCTCAAATAAAATTCTGCCCCAAATGCGTACCCTGACGTTCTGGTCAACGTTTATAGCATTTTTGGGCATCGCTACCGGCAATTTAGCTTACATGCGTTACCGCGCGGGTATGAACTTCGGCGGTGCCAGGGCATGGCTGAAAGAAAACTCGCCTTTAGGCCAGTACGTCTTGATGGAATACCACGAATTCACCGTACTATTTACCTTGCCATTGGGAGTAGCTTGCACTTGGATTTTGTGGCATTACGGTGACTCAATTCTAGAAAAAGAAAACCGCCCCGTTTTAACAGCAACCTGCGTGGCTTTAATGGCGATGATGTTTTTTGCAATGGGTGGATTAGTCACAGGACTTGGTGTAGCCAAAATCCACGCATTGTAAAAACATTGGATTGAGAGTTTGGGAAGAAAATAGCGACTGAAAAAGTAGAGAGATTCGGAGGCGCATAAAATGACTCGGCAACTAACTCGCGTAACAAGAAAAGCAGCAGAAGAGGAACCGATATACGGCAAAATTTGGGGATGGTTAAAACACTTTCCCAACGGCTTGGCTGAAGGTTCAGCAAATCCACCCACTGTTTCCGGTCCAGCAGCGGCGGCGCTGATTAGTGCGGGAATTGGCTGTGTAACGATGATGGTGACGCACCATTTGTCGGATGCAGATAAATCTAAAGCAACGGAAAAATTTGTTCACTCTCTGGGTGCATGGATACCGGGAAGTTACAACTCAAGCGAATTGTGGGGCAATATTGGTAGTTACACGGGCAAAGAAACAATGTTGTTAGTAGGCTGGTTAGTGAGCTGGCCTATTCTTTACTTCCTTTTGAGGAACAAGAACGTTAAATCAAGAACGATATTCTTCTGGATGTTTGCCTTGTTTGTTGCAGCCACTGCTATGAGTTGGCATCCTTTGTTCCCCTATTTACCGTTGATGTAAAAAGTGTGAGGTCTAGCTATGCAAGAACCACTCAAGCCAATGCCCGCCAGGGAAATGCACAAATATGTTTGGGGTTTTGTGGGAGTATTTTTCCTGATTGTGGGTAGTTTTCCTATCTCTTTCTGGCGAGTCAGTCAGGAGCAGAAATTTGCGGGTTTTCACGTCAAATCTTTCACCGATGAGGGTAAGACAAAACTGCCATCCGATCCAGTAGTAGCAGTGCAAACGCCTGCTACTAATCCTGCACCTAATAGCGCATCGGTAGCGGTTCAACCTGCTAATATAGCTGAACCAATGGCAACGATGAATAATGCATCGGTAGCGGTTCAACCTGGTAATCCGGCTGAAACAATGGCAACGATGAATAATGCATCGGTAGCAGTTCAACCTGGTAATCCGGCTGAAACAATGGCAACGATGAATAATGCATCGGTAGCAGTTCAACCTGGTAATATGGCTGAAACAATTGCTAGCAGTAGTAACGCAAATACTTTTGCACAGCCAGAAAAAATAACAGATGCCAACCAGTCCACCGCGATTGTAAATCCGACTATTGGCAACAATCCTTCTCAACAGATTGTTGGTAATGACAGTCAAGTTGCGCTTAATCCAGCTGACCGAGTTCAGCTAAGGGAGTTAAACCAGAAGGTGTACGACCAAATAGCTAAAAATTGGCAACTTGGTCGTAGGTTTGAGCAGTCTCTGGTTTACCGCGTCAGCGCGACGGCTGAGGGAGCGATCGCATCCTTCAAACCCGTCAACCAAAGCGCATCGGACTCGGTTCAACAAACCCCTCTGGCAAATTTGCCCTCATCTTCTACATCCACCAATACCCCTGTGGCTGACTTTAGGGTAGTATTTACATCCCTTGGCATACTCGAAGTTAGTCCCTGGGATGGATTCGGAAACTAGGCGCGGGTTTAACGAAATATCTCGT
>DNGJ01000421.1 GCA_003486305.1 Cyanobacteria bacterium UBA11371 | reverse complement strand
GGCAGCCTTAAGGCTGCCGCTACACAAAAGGCGCCTAAAGGCTTTCCCTCACTCATAGTGCAATCCGCTATAAAGTACTCGATAACCAGGTGTAATTTCGCCAGCGTTTAGCCAAAACCTTGGAGGCGGGGGAGAAAAAATATCCCCTAGCCTTTCTTGTCAACCAATGACCCATCAAAGCTGATTTCGGGCTTTGAGTTGCAAATATCGGTCTACTAGCTGTGTGCTAATTTGATTTGCTGGCGCATCCAGGACTAAAACACCTTTTTGTTTGAGTTGAGCAAAGGCAACTTGGCGCTGGGCGAGTAAATCTAAGGCGACGGCGCGGGTGTAGGCTCTGGCGATCGCTTCTTTCCCTTCAACATCGACAGGACTATGGGCTAGTTTATCAACTTGCGGGTCGCGCAACGTCACGCAAAATGGCAAATAGCGCGGCGTAAGTCGCCCCAAAGCGGCGAGAAGTTCGGCAGAAGCGGTAATATCTACCAAATCCGTCATTAAAACTACTAAAGCCCGCCTTGTTTGTTGATTGACTAATTTCGTCACCGCACCGACATAATCTGGTTCTAGCAATACTGGTTGAATCGGGGTCAGGCGTTCGATTAATTTAGAAAGTTGCTGTTGACCGCGTTCTGGTGCAATCCACGTACTTACTTCCCGATCGAATACTCCGACACCGACTTTATCCCCTCGGTTCAATCCGGCTAATGCTAGGGATAAAGTAGCATTTAAGCCCCAATCAAATCGCTTTATACCCTGTACCCGCGCGGTCATTAAGCGCCCCCGATCCAATAAAATAATCAAGGTTTGCTCTTGTTCCGGTTCTAAGACGCGCACTTGTAACGATGCAGAAGGCGTTGCTCCGAAGCGGCGGGCGCTGGCTTTCCAATCGATAAAACGCGGGTCGTCTCCTGTACGATATTCCCGCAATTCGGCAAATTCCGTACCCACGCCCATGCGTCGCGCTTGCCTCATTGTGCCGGTGTTTTGTAATGTGAGGCGAATTGATAGTTGTTTGAGTCCGATTAAGTCTGGATATACTGCGACTTTGGTAGATGCGGGTATTTTCCAATCGTTCCACGCTAATCCCCACGCGCCTAGCTGGCGTACTTGAATATCTCCCCAAGCAAATTCGCCCCGCTGGAGCGGACAAACTGTGTAAGTTAATTCTTGGGTGGTATTGACTGTTAGGGATGTTTGTGGTATTGGGGCGGATACGTAAAAATCGGCGGGATAGTAGTCGCGGACGATAATTGTAGCTGGGCTGGTTGATGTTACTGATAGGGTAATGGGGTTTTCCCTGGCGATGGAAAGTCGGGTGATGGGATTGCGGGCGATTTGGACGCGGTGGGAGCGCGATCGCATTCCATCTATTATCATCAGTCCTAGAACGATACCATCAAAGATTAGGGTGCTGGTGATACCGATGGTGATGGTGGAAATGGTGGCACCGATTGGTGCGATCGCTAATCCTAAGATTAATAATAAGTAAACTCGTGCTGAAGGAATCATTTTATTGAACCACAGAGGACGCTCCAGGACGCAGAGAGAAGAGGTAGGTAGGGTTTTTTCGTTTTTCTAAGGATTGATTTTATTGAACCGCCATAGACGCGCAGCGGCTTCCCGTAGGGTAGACGCCAAGGACGCCAAGGGAAGAGGTAGGGAGAGGTTGTTCGTTTTTCTGTTTAATTTTGAATTGAAGGTTAGGGAGATGTCTGTTAGGGAGATTCTGCAAAATTACCGTGCTGGTATGGCAGTTTATGATGGCTGTCATGCGCCTACTGTTGGTTCTCAGTGGGAGGCTTTTAAGAATGAAATGTTGGAGTTTTTTGAGTCTCCTAGTTTGTCGGAATTTTGGGATGTTTTACATTCGGCAGGTCGATTGTTTTGGAAGTTGACGGGGATACCTTTACAATTATTGGCATGGCCTACTGTTCGCAAACATGGTGAACGCTACGCGCTTGGCGGATGTATTCGCAGCGAACGTAATTGTGAGGGTAATTGTCGCCATTGTTAAGCGTCTCGATGTACGGTTTCTGGTGAAAAAGCTGGCAAACAAATGGCTATGTATTCTGCACCTTCTGCTTCTGGTGTGCTGTAGCGAATCCATTCACCTTTGTGGGCGATTACTGCAAGTCCTGCGCGCACTTCTAGAAAGCCGCTTTCGTATTCAACTCGCAGCATTCCTTTCAGAACTATGGTGAATTCGTCGAATTCGGGGCGTTGTCCGGGTTCTATCCATCCGCCAGGCGATCGCATGTGGGCAATGCTCGCTGTTTCGGTTTTGCTGTTGACTCGACCGATATATTCGTCTATTAGTTTGGGTTTATTTCCTGCTGCTTCGATGCGGGTGGGTTTTTCGATTAGTTGGGGCATATTGTTTACCTTGGTACGGGTATTTGAGTCAGTAAGGAAGCGATCGCGGCATCAATTTGTAAGCCGTCTAGTTGTGCTTCTGGTTTTAATATTAATCTATGGCGTAACAGGGGCGGCGCAACGGATTTAATATCGTCTGGGGTGACAAATTCTCTTCCGGATAGCCATGCTTGTGCTTTACTGCTTTGTAACCAAGCAACTGCGGAACGAGGAGATGCACCTAATGCTAGGTCGGGATGTTTGCGGCTGCGTTGGACTATTGCTAATAGGTAATCGAGGATTTTTTCGTCTACTTGAACGGTGTTGGCTGCCTGTCGCGCTGTTAAAATGTCTTCGACTGTTGCTATGGGTTTTAAACGCGCTAAGTCTGGGCGTCTGGATTGAAATCCGGCTTGACGATTTAATAACATTTGCTTTTCTGCCGCCGCATCGGGATAATCAACTATCAACTTGAATAAAAATCGGTCTAGTTGGGCTTCTGGTAAGGGATATGTGCCTTCAAATTCTAAGGGGTTTTGGGTGGCTATTACCCAGAATAGTTCGGGAAGGGGCAAGCTTTCACCATCTAGTGTGACTTGCTGTTCTTCCATTGCTTCTAAAAGTGCTGCTTGCGTTTTAGGCGGTGTCCGATTTATTTCATCTGCTAATAGTATCTGGGTAAATACGGGGCCTTTTTTTAAGGTGAATTTGCGGGTGTTTAAATCAAAAATATTGATGCCGATGATATCGGCGGGTAAAATATCCGGCGTCAGTTGAATTCGTCGATATTCTGATTGTACTAGGGTTGCCAGGACTTTGACTAACAGGGTTTTTCCGGTTCCCGGTACGCCTTCTAAAATTACATGTCCCCCAGCTAGGATTGCCACCAGCATTTGCTGTACGAGGGTAGCTTGACCGACGATAACTCGGTTGAGCGCTTGGCTGAGGCGATTTAATACCGTCAATGCGTCATGGGTCATGGGTAATTGGTAATTGGTAATTGGTAATTGGTAATTGGTTATTAGTTTTAGATTACCCATTACCCATTACCCATTACCTATTAAACGGATTTTTTGCCATTGTTCTAACCAGGTTAGCAAGTCTCGTTCTCCAAGTTGACCTTTTTTAGATTGCAGTCGCAAAACTTGTTCTAGTTCGGTGGCTGGATGACCTGTTTGTTGTACCCAAGCTGCTACTAGCGTTTGCGGTGAAAGCAGGACTGTCCCCAATCCCAAGGCTTGTTGCAATTGTAGTTGTTCTTGTTTCCCGATTACCTCGATTATGAATTCTCTGCTTTCGGCTTTTTGCAAGACTCCGGCTAAAGCTTTAATGTATGCTTCGCTATTATCAACGCTCGGTGCTGCAACGGAAATGGCAGGCCCCAAACGCCGGTTTTTTGCCAATACCACCACCAAAAGGATAACGCCTGCTTGCACCAGTACGGGAAATAATGGTGTGTTGGCGAGGTATGTTACCCAGTCTTTCCCGTCTTCCTTAGCTATAACTTCTTTATCTTTATAGCCGTGGATATATTCGTCTACCCAAACTGCATTTTCGATTGCTAATTGGTAATTGGTAATTGCTAATTGGTAATTGCTAATTGCTAATTGGTAATTGCTAATTGGTAATTGCTCCTCTGCACCATAGCTCCCCTGCTCCCCTGCACCATAGCTCACCAGGGAGGCTAGAAATTCAAAGTTACCCGCTTCGTCTTGATAGGCGTTGGCGGCAATGTGGGGGGTGGTAGCAAATATTACTTTTCCTTTTCCTAGCTTTTGTTGCCAAACGATCGCACCCTCGCGATCGCTCAATCTTTTCTCCTCTCCTTTACCCAGTTTTTGCCGCCGCGTTGTTTCAATTTTGACCCTACCTGCGGCACTTTCTTGTAATGTACTAAATGATGCTTCTGTTACTGGAGCTTGCACGCCTAATACTACTAAAGTGTTGCCTTTCTCTATCCACTCGCGCTCTTGTTTGTCAAGCCATCCCCTTCCCAGACTGCTGTTGACGCGCAATAATGTCATGGGATATTGAGTTGTGGGGAACTCCTCAAAGGGTTTTTGCCATCGCTTTACTGGTGTTCCCCGCTTTTCCATGAAGGCGTACCAAGCTCCGTATCCATCGGGAGCGCGACTGTATGTCGAACCGCTTGTAGTCCGATTCCCCGTCGTCGGAGCCGCCAACAAGGTCAGTAATATTATTGCTGTTATTGCGATCGCACAAATCCAAATCCAACGTTTTTTCATCAGTTTTGCTCATTGCTAGCTTGCTAATTGCTAATCTTAGATCTTGCACTTTGTTAGGAGGCTCTGCCTCGTAGATCTCGTTCCCAGGCAAGAGCCTGGGAACGAGGTGAAGGAGGCTCTGCCTCGTCTGGTGACTGGTGGAAGATCTCAGTAATTGCATTTTTACCATTAGCCTCGTTCCCACAGCTCCTGCCTGGGAACGCTATTAGCTATTAGCACTCTGAATATCTCGGTATGCTTGCTGACACTGCTCAAACGTTTCTGGGGTAATTTCCTCGTTGCCAAACCACAGTCTTTCGTGGGTTTGCAGTAAAGTTTGATACGCAGCCTGCTGGGGTAATTGCTGAGTGAGTTGGATATACTCGCCATCGGTGCGACTGGATTGGTGGGGAACAATGCCAGTATCGTTGAGTTGCTGCAACATTGCCATATACAGCGCCCTTGCTGCCTCGCGGTAGTCGCTTTGGCGGTATAATTTACGCGATCGCAACAACCAAGTTTCTGCTGTTAGTTCGCTTTCTGCCACAGTTGTCTGTCTGTCGGGTTTTAAGTTTAGCCAGTTCCAGGAAGGCTGCATCTGTCTCATCAGCCACGACGCTAGCCGGAGCAAAACCCATCCCAGTATCGCCCAAAATGCTACTCGGATTAACAGCCAGGTTACCCAGTTTAACCACTCAGGGGTGGATATATTCGGTATATTAGGCACTCTGGGTCGAATTTGAGACAGTTGCAACTCTATCCACTCGCCTACACGCTGCTGGAGTTGCTGAAGTTGCCAACCTAAGTTAGTTTTTTCAAAGGCATTTGTTGTCATGAGGTATGGTGAATCAGTTTGGTTTTACGAACCTAATTACCATTTTCCCCACTATCCTCCCATAAGGAGATGGCAACATATTCAAACTACCCGCGTCCTTTTTCCGCGCTAGATGCCTTTCCCTTACTACTTTCTCTCCCTGGATGTCACCAAGTTTCGACATGACGATCTACTTTTACAAGGTTAACCAGCCTTATGGCTGTTTTTCTAATTTTTCTCCCCACGGTATTCACATCCACGGTCAATTTTGGCCTACTGTGGAGCATTATTATCAAGCGCAAAAATTTGTCGGCACGAATGACGAACCTATCATTACAGTGATTCACGGCGTTAAGACGCCCGAGGAAGCGGCTTCCCTCGGACGCGATCCGCTTCGCAAAGTCCGTCCCGATTGGGAAGATGTTAAGCTTTCCGTGATGCGAGCAGCCGTTCTAATCAAGTTTCTGACTCATCCGGATATTCAGGCTATTCTGTTGGAAACTGGCGATCGCTTGCTGGTGGAAAACTCCCCTACCGATTACTATTGGGGTTGTGGAAAGGATCAAACTGGTCAAAACCATTTGGGAAAAATTCTGATGAGCGTTCGCCAAGAAATCCTCCAACGCTTGACTGGCTCGATCTAACTCACGCTTTCTCTCACTTGGCTGCCTTTTGTTGATCCTGCTTGTCATCTCGTCGATTTTCATCCTCTTCGCTTTGATATCCCTTCCCCCCTGTTGGGATTATTATATTTTTTTACGAAAAAGTTAGTAATTGCAGCAAATATATTAAAATACTACTCTCTCCAATCCACGCCTCTGCTTTAAAACCCCCTACCGTGGAAAAATACGGCAGTTGTACCAGCGCCTTCTTTGTTGCTTCCCCCCCCGCCGGGTTTCTCTTCCGGGTTTCTCTTCCGGGTTTCTCTTCTACGAAGCGCGTTGCTGCGATCGCACGCTACCCCAGCTTGATTATTTCAGCCTCTATCGCAATTTTATTCAAAAGTTAAAAATTTATTAAGAATAAATAAAAACAGCCCGAGTAAAAATTTATAATAAGCACAAAAACCTTGTGGATATAAAAAATGAATTTATCAGGAAAAAACCAAGAAATGCAGCCTGGGATTAACCAGGAAACATTGCTGCATCGGATGACGAATCGGATTCGTCAATCTTTAGAGCTACAAGAAATATTAACAGCAACGGTAGCGGAAATACGAGATTTCTTAGCTACAGATCGGGTGATGGTTTATCGATTTAATAACGATAACAGTGGCGAAGTAATTGCCGAATCGATCGATGGAAATCGGCTACCATCCCTCAAAGGTTTGAACTTCCCGGCGGACGATATTCCACCGGAAGCGCGGGAGATGTTTCTGAGGGCACGCCAGCGCACGATTGTAGATGTAGTAACGCAGCAGATCGGTTTAAGTCCTTTAGATTGTCGGGAAACGGGGACGCCCCAAGTTCGCGAGCATATTTCCTACAGATCTGTAGACCCCTGTCACGCAGCGTATTTGACCGCAATGGGGGTGCAGTCTTCGTTCATCGTGCCGATTTTACATTACGATATCGGCGACGCGCAGGCAAGGCCGCAATTGTGGGGGCTGTTGGTATCGCACCACTCACAGCAGCGAAGGATTTCAGAAGCAGAGATCGAAGTAGTTCAACAGGTGGTGGATCAGGTATCGATTGCGATCGCCCAAAGTAATCTGTTATCTTCCACCCGCTCCAGAGCGACGCGAGAAGCAACGGTAAATCAAGTCGCTACACTATTGCACGACTGTCCGACGATTGAATTTCAAGCGGCGTTACAAGCAACCGTCGCCGTGTTTGGCGGCGCCGGAGGCAGACTTTATATCCAGCCACCAACTACAGATCCTCAAGCAGCCAACTCGACCGAAGTAGAAGTTTATACCTGGGGCGACGGGCCGGAGTGGGAGAAATTGGGACTCGAGCAGCCGCTCGAACAACACCCGGAGTGGGAGGAAGTCAGCGGATATTGTGAAACGGCAAAACGAGGAATTCGCCCCCGGGCGATCGCAGATTTGTATAAACAAGCCCGGTGTGATGCGATCGCGCCCAGTTTTGCCGGTACGCATATCAGGGGAATGCTTGTCGTCCCCCTAGAATATCGGCAACAATTTTTGGGATATCTCAGTATTTTCCGCAATGAAATCGACACCGAAACCCTATGGGCGGGACAGTTCGATCCAGATGGGCGACAACAGTTTCCCCGGCTTTCGTTTGAAGCGTGGCGACAGTTAAAAAAAGGCCAAGCTCAGGAATGGACGCCAGAAGAAATCGAACTCGCAACGGCGTTGGGGAATCAATTTGCTATGGCGGTGCAGCAGTACCAGCTGTATCAACAGGTACAACAACTCAACAGCGATCTGGAATGCCTGGTAGAAAAACGCACGGCTCAATTACAACAATCGTTAGATTTTGCCAAAGTCTTAAAGCAAGTCACCGACCAAATTCGCAGCACCTTAGATTCAAAAACGATTCTGCAAACAATCGTCCGCGAGGTACGAGCTTTATTAGATACAGACCGAGTTGTGATTTATCAGTTTACTGAAGAAACTCACGGGGAAGTGGTGGTAGAAGCGATCGCGGGCAATTGGCCTTCTGTATTGGGTGTAAAAGCGCCAAAAGACTGCTTTCCAGCAGAGTACGTCCCAAGTTATAAAAACGGGCGTGTAGGAGTCATAGAAGATGCCGTTAATGCCAATATAGCCGCCTGTCATTTAGAGTTTTTGCAAAGAATGGAAGTGCAAGCCGACCTGATCGTACCGATCAAGCGGGGCGAGGAGCTATGGGGATTGTTAATTGCCCATTCTTGTCGCGCTCCTAGAGTTTGGACTGGGGAGGAAATCGAAGTGCTGCAACAACTCGCAGATCAGGCAGGAATCGCGATTTTGCAAGCAGAACTTTACGAACAAAGCCGCGACTTGGCATTAAAAGAACAGGCGAAAGCACAACAGCTAGAAGCCGCTCTAGATGAGCTACAACATACCCAATCGCAACTGATTCAAACCGAAAAAATGTCTTCCTTGGGACAACTCGTCGCTGGCGTCGCCCACGAAATCAACAACCCGGTTAATTTTATTTCCGGTAACATCAACTATGCCAGCGAATATACCCAAGACTTGCTAGACTTGCTGCACCTGTACCAAAAGTACTATCCAGAACCGCACCCGGAGATTTGCTTACGCATGGAAGAAATCGAGCTGGACTTTCTCGAAGAAGACCTGATGAAACTGCTCGGCTCGATGAAAGTAGGAACCGATCGCATCCGCCAACTTGTATTATCTTTGCGTAATTTCTCCCGACTCGATGAGTCGGAAAGAAAGCCGGTAGATATCCACGAAGGAATAGAAAGCACCCTGTTAATTTTGCAACACCGACTAAAACCCAAAGCGGGGCATCCGGGCATTCAGATTATTAAAGACTACGGCAACTTGCCCCCCGTCGAGTGCTACGCCAGTCAGCTAAATCAGGTATTTATGAACATCCTGAGCAATGCAATTGACGCCGTAGAACAGTCAGCTGTTAGCGCCAGAAACCATTCGGTTAACGGTCAAAAAATTGCCACTCCAAAGATTCAAATCAGCACCGAAGTTATCGATCGGGAAAATGTCAGAATCTGCATTGCCGACAATGGCTCTGGAATGCCCGCAGATGTTCAAGCAAGGATATTTGACCCATTTTTCACCACCAAGCCGGTGGGTCACGGAACCGGGTTAGGACTCGCCATCAGTTATCAGATTGTGGTCGAGAAGCACAAGGGGGTACTAAAGTGCCTGTCCCAACCAGGTCGCGGGACTCAATTCCAAATCGAAATTCCCTTAAGAGCGTCAGCATTAGTTTCTTCAGGGAATAGGCAGAGTGCAGGTGGGCAGGGGAGCTGGTGAGCGGGTGAGCGGGTGTGCAGGGGAGATGGGGAAGATGGGGAAGTAATTACTTCTACTTTGTTATCTGCCCCTTTTGCCCACCTGCCCACCTGCACAAGAAGCCCCTATTTCTTCGGTGCTGAAAGCTGACGCTTCCATTGCTCGATCGCGGCTTTGGCTTTTGGATATGCCGGTGTGTTGTTTGGCACTAGAGACGCGGTTTGAATCGCTTGATTGATAAATCCTTCGGATGCCCTAGACTGAGCCAGGTTCAAAATACTTTGACTCCACTGGTTGGTCAATTGCTTCGCTTCGGCAGATCCTGGTTGTCCGGCGGGAATCTGGCGCACCAGGTCGATCGCTTTGTTGTAAGAAGAAGCTTGTGCGGGCTGGATTAATTTCCTGGCGCCTTGGAGGATATTTCGGTTCGTTTGCTGCTGCTTGGCTGCGCCGCGCCAGCGGGCAATTGACTTTTGAGCTTCCTCGTAAATTGGCTGCTCTTTGGGAACCAGACTTGCTGCGGCGATCGCTTCTTCAAATCTCCCCTTGGCGGCTCGCCCTTGCGCTGTATCAAAAATTACTTGACTCCAGCGCGCGATCGCTTGTTGTGCTTCGTCGTAGAGGGGTTCCCCTGGTTTGATTTCGCTGGCTAACCCGATGGCGCGATTAAACTGAGCCACCTGATTCGATTGCAGCAAGGTTGTCGCCTCTTTTAGACGAGCTTGATTGCGCTGTTCTGGCGAGCCTGGGTCTGATAAAGTCGGTACCGTTCCCCCTGTCGTACCCGCACCAGTGCGCGGGGCTTCCCTCCCGCGTCCAAAAATACTCACCAATACCAGCAACAACAACAGTACGCCACCAGTCCACAGCAGCAGTCTTTGCCAGAACGACCCGTCCCCTGCTGTTTCCACATTTCCTACGGCGGCGGGTACGGGTTGACCCGGTGTCGGGGCAACTGGTGGCGCGGCTTCTGCAAACCCTGGCTCAGTTCGGTTTAAAGCCTCCTCGAACGGGTTCTGAGGGCCTGAAGCTCCTGGGATGGTGGAAACATTTTGCATGTGTTGCTTCACCGCTGCCATAGAGGGACTCAGCGTTGCAGCGATCGCGCCTCCCTCCTGTGCTTGGTGCTGGTTTCCTGCCGAGTTGCTATTGACTGTTGGCGCACTATATGGTAAAATCACCCGATGCATATTTTCTGGAGGCTGCACCACAATTGCCGGGTCTTGACGAGGCAACGAATACTGTTCGCTTAAAGCAGGTAAGCGGCCTCGCAAACTCTCGCTGAGGTCTGCCAGGGTTGTACCAGCGCCGGTTCGCAGCGCTTCAATTAGGGACTGGGCAAACAAGCCGTGATGCAGTTCCGCAGTTTCAGAGGCGGTTTGATTGGGTTGGCAACTCATCACGGTGGGAACTTGCAGATCGCGAGCTAATTCGATGGTTTGGGTGCCGGTGCCCACGCCAACGCTCGTGAATGGAGGATGCTTGATATCGAGCAAAACCAGGGGCATGACGGCTGCGTTCGCTTTGAGGCTTTCAAACAGCGATCGCACGGCTATGCCGGTATTGGCAATATTCGCCGCATTACCATCTATCGGCATCAGGTAGTCTTGTCCTTCCCAAGTGACGCCATAGCCGCTAAAAAAGCACCAAACCACATCTCCGGGTGCGAGGGGCGACCCCTGGCCTACCCCATCTTTGCACAACCAGTCAATCCATTTTTGTAAATTTGCTTTACTGGGATAGGTTGACTGACCCTCAACAAACGGCGAGGTGTCGGTCAACAGCAGACAGCGATCCGGCATAAAGCCTGTTTTGCCTACAAGATAATTCCACAGCGCCTGTGCATCGGCTTGGGCGTAATTGAGAGGCTGGAAGTGTTGGTATTGATTAATACCAATTGCCAGTAGCCAGTGATTGCTCATCGGAAAGAACCCCCTATCGATCGTGCCAATTGATTGATATAAGAAGCTAGCAGCAGGAATTTAGGAGTATATTAATGCGAATTGCGTCTTATGGTTTAGCGGCTTGGCTGGGATTGGGCAGTAGCGTATGCTTGGTGAGCTTGGCGATCGCGCCAAAGATTGCACAAGCTTATACCTCTCGCGTCAACGTTATTTTAGAACGCCAGCCAAATGAATCATACGACACTTTGGTACGCCGCGCCGAAGCTGTTGCTAGAGCGGCTGCTCAGCGCAGCTTCGACACCGACGTTTTGGCGACGGAAGCAGAAATAATCATTACAGGTCAGCATATCGGTTTATCAGCGCCAATTTTAACTTTGACAGTCAGTCGCGAAAACTGGAGGAGTCGTCCCGATGCGCGACGCTGGTCTACTTATTATCCCAACTCGAAGCAACTTTTAAGAATAGATGACCCCGTAGTTGCGGCTACTCCCCCTCAAGCTAGGCAAAGACCCGAACCAACTTTAGGCACCGGGGTGATTCAATCAACTTTGAGATGGTCTACAACCGACGACCTAGACTTAGAAATTATCGATCCCAGCGGTCAGCGAGTGTTCTTCCAGAACAAGCGGGTAGCATCGGGCGGTGAACTCGACGTGGATAGCAATGCAGGCTGTCAGGATACCATCACCAATCCAGTCGAGAATATCTTTTGGCCTCAAACAGGCGCACCTCCGGGTAATTACGTAGTTAGGGTGAATCTTTATCAACGCTGCGCCACAAGGTCGGGTGCAATTCCTTTTAGGTTGAGGTTGCTGGTGGAAGGGAGAGAACAGAATATCACGGAAAACGTAGATGATAGCAGGAAAACCTTTGAAATCCCCTTCACATTGGGTGGGGGAGCAACCCCCGGACAACCCGCCTCACCCGGTAATGCCGCGCCTGCTGCCCCGGCAAATCCTAGCTCAACGCAGCCACAAACCAATCCCAGACCAATTAATCGCGCTAGGCAAGTCCAGCAGCGGATGGATAACCGATAAGGCAGGCGCAACATTTCGCAAGATCGGTCTAGAGACTGGGAGCGTCTACGCCATAATGCAGATTAGAGTCACTTTGCCTTTGGCTACGGTTAAGAAAGAGGACAACCAACCCGCGATTTACTGGCGCGTTGAAGGCAAGAATTATGTGGCAGTCTAAGTATTTGGCGAAGTCTCCGTTAAGTCTAGCGGCTTTACTAGGATTGGGAGGCAATGTCTGGCTGGCTACTGGTGCGATCGCACAGCCAGTGTCCCAAGCCGATACCGCTCGCGTTAACCTTTTCCTTAATCGGCAACCCAATGAAAGCTACGATACCTTTATCCGCAGAGCCGAGGCAGTCGTAAGAGATGCCGCTATTCGTACCTTTAACCAAAACCCTTCTAGTAGAGCGGTTGCCGTTACCGTTGTAGGGCAAAATGAAGGTTCTGCTGCACCGATTCTCTCTTTAGAAGTCAATCGTCAAGACTGGGCGCGCAATCCCAGCCCCCAACGCTGGGCAACCTATTTTAAGAGTGCCAGATCTCTTTTAAGGCTCGATAACACCGCCGCTAATACCCCCAATATTGCACCCGCTGCGGCAACACCTGCTGGAACTGGCGCACAAGCGGTTCCTAATGGCACCGCCGTACCGGCAAATGGATTGGGACAAGCACAAGTTATACCTAATGGAGCTATAGTCCCAGCAGGTCTTGTCTTAGGACAACAACAAGTGCTACCAAATGGCACCGTCGTTGTACCTACGATTGTGCCGGGACAAGTGCTACCAAATGGCACCGTCGTTGTACCCGGAAATGTGCCGGGACAATTGGCTCCCAATGGCACAACAGGCACTACCGGCACCCCCGGAACCACCAA